>JANXOM010000093.1 GCA_025353585.1 Deltaproteobacteria bacterium | reverse complement strand
GTGACAGGTACTACACCGTCCCCCGGCGCGCGCGGTCGCGGAGCGCGCTCCAGGCCGCGGCCCGGGCGATCGTGCCGAGCGCCAGCAGCTCGCGCACGTGCGCCCACGCCGCGTGGCCCGCGGGCAGGGCGCGCCCGCAGGCTGCCGCCGCGATGATGCGCGCGCCGAGCGGAGACGCCGGCGCGACGAGCGGGGCGAGCGCCGCCGCCGTGCGCTCCGTCGCGACCCGCACCTCGCCCAGCGCCGCGACCAGGTTCCCCCGCTCGCCGTCGGTCCCGACCAGCGCATCTGCGATCACGTCGGCCACCGTCTCGTCGCCCGCGGACACGCGCGCGAGCAGGTACAGCGCCAACGACGCGACCTCGGGATCCGTGTCCCCCGTCGCGATGCGCAAGATCGCGCCCGCGAACGCGGCCCGGGCATCCGGCGGCGCGAGCACGCCGACATCGCGGACCTCGCCGTCGCCGACGCTCGCGAGCGCCAGGGCGCCGATGGCTCCGGGGATCCCCGTGAGCAGGTCCGCCGCGATCGCGAGACCGGTCACCGAGCCGAGCAAGGCGTCCGCGAGCAGGAGCCCGATCGGCGACGCGTCGCCATCCCCCACGTGGTCGAGCGCATCGCCCGCCAGCTCGCCGATCACCGGCAGCTCCAGCTCGCCCAGCGCCGCGCGCACGATCGCGTTCCGCAGCCCGTGCTCGTCGTCGGCCGCGTGATCCTCGAGCAGGTCCCGCCGGCCCCGCGTCGCCAGCACCCGCGCGGCCGCGGCCGCCACCTCGGGCGTCGGATCGGCGAGCCGCCGCGCGAGCGCGTCATCGACGTGGTCACCGGCGAGCAACGTGACCGCCCCGGCCGCCAGCGCGCGCCGCGACGCGGTCGGTGACTCCAGCTCGTCGAGCAGCCGCGGCCCCAGCTCGTCGAGCGGCAGCTGCGCGGCGAGGCCGAGCGCGGCCCCCGCGTCATCTGCATCGCCCGCGAGCAGCCCCCGCACGAGCTCGCACAGCGCCGGCGCGTGGGCCGCCGCGACGAGCCCGTCGAGGAACGGCGCCAGCAAGGCGTCGCTGTCCTCGCCTTCGAGCACTCGCGCGCGCGCGTCGGCGAACGCGGTCCGCTCGTGCGGCGCGGCGAACCCGAGGATGTACGCGCACGCCGCCGCCACCTCGCGCCGCGGCAACGCGCGCCAGTGATCCTCGTCGGGCAGGGCGCGCGTACGGCCGATCGCCGCCAGCTCCGCCGAGAACGACGCGGCCGCCGGCGGCGCCGTGCTCGCCGCGATGCCCGCCAGCGCCGCCTCGCGCACCCGCGCCGGCAGCGGCCCGGAGCGCGCCGCGATCGGCCCGAGCGCGGCCGCCACGAGATCGAGCAGCGGCCGCGGCCGCGTCGGCTCGAGCAGCGCGAGCAAGGCCTCGACCACGCGCTCGCCGATCGGCTCGCCGAGCAGCGCCGGCGCCCACGCCACGCACCGGCCGCACTGCACCGCCGCCAGCGCGAGCAGCGCCGGCTCCGGCCCCGGCGCGGCAAACAGGGCCTCGACCGCGGCCGCCTGCGCGCCCGCCGGCAACGCCGCCACCGCCAGCGCGACCGCCTCGTCGGCCCGCGGCGTGAAGCGCGCCGCCACGAGCGCTGCCGCGAGCTGGTCACCATCGAGGAGGGCGGGGGCCGCGATCACCGCGGCCATGCCGTCGGCGTGCGGGGCCGCGTTGCCGGGGCCGATCCACTGGAACAGCGGCCCGTCGAGCCACGCCGTGCGCGCCTCGGTCGTCGCGAGCAGCGCGCCCGCCTGTGGATCCAGCAGGTACGCCGCCAGCTCGGCGCGCTCCTCGGGGAACGAGCTCGCCAGGTCGCGCACGAGCGCCCGCCGCGCCTCGCTCGCATCGGGCAGCCGCGCCCACGCTCGCCGGACCTCCGCGCGCGAGCCGATCACGTGAGGAAGCCCATCTCGGCGTACTCGAGCTGCGCGGCGCGGAGCAGGTGCCGCTGCTCGATCGGCCCGCCATCCGCGGTCGCCGCCGTCGCCGCGCGGACGAGCGCGTTCATGATGCTGCCACCCGCGAGCGGGAACTTCTGCGCGATGACGCGCAAGTCGAGGTCTGCGCCCACCTGGGCCTCCTTCGGGATCATGCCTTGCCACAGCTGCATGCGTTGCTGCTCGTCGGGAGCGGGGAAGCGGACGCGGAACCGGATGCGCCGGCGGAACGCGGGGTCGATCGCGGTCTCCGCGTTCGTCGTCATCACGACCACGCCGTCGTGCGACTCCATGCGTTGCAAGAGGTAGTTGACCTCGAGGTTCGCGTAACGGTCGTGGCTCGACTTGACCTCGGTGCGCTTCGCGAACAGCGAGTCGGCCTCGTCGAACAGCAGCATCACTTGGCCGCGCGCGGCCTCGTCGAACACGCGCCCGAGATTCTTCTCCGTCTCGCCGATGTACTTGTTGACGACCTGGCTGAGATCGATCCGGTAGAGCTCGAGCCCGAGCTCCTTCGAGAGGAGCGAGCAGATCATCGTCTTGCCCGTGCCGGGCGGCCCCGCGAACAGCGCCGAGAGGCCGCGGCCGTACGGCAACTTCCGGTCGAAGCCCCAGTCCTTGAAGATCTTGCCGCGGTGCGCGGCGTAGTTCAGGAACTCGAACACGGGCGACAGCACCTCGTCCGGCAGGATCACGTCCGTCCACTCGAGGGTCGTCCGCACCACGCTCGCCAGCGACGAGAGCCGGTGCGCGAGCCGCGTGCGCACGACATCGATGATGTTCGCCTCGCTCGCGATGCCGCCGCGCCGCTGCACCACGTCGAGGCGCCCGAGCTCCTCGCACGCCTCCTTGATCGACGAGCCCGTCGCCGAGTAGCGCTTGACGAGCCCGTCGAGCGACGTGCCGGGCGCGAGCCGCAGCCCCGGCGGCAGGTGCCGGACCCACAGGCGGCGCTGGACATCCGGCGTCGGGAACGGCACGTCGAACTGCATCAGCACGCGGCCGATGCGGCCGATCCACGCCGGCGACTTGCCGACCGCGACGGCGAGCGGCGCGCGCACGCGGCGGAGCAGGTCGGCGAGGCGCTGGAAGATCCACGCCTGCCCCTCGCCATCGGCGTACTCGTCCGCGCCGTCGAGGACGAACACCGCGCCTTGCAGGTGGACCTCGCGGATCAGCGGACGCAAGATCTCCTCGAGCGCGCGGCCGTCGACCGGGACCTCTCCGAGATCGATGATCAGCAGCGGCCGCCCGAGCGAGCGCGCCGCCGCGCCCGCGATCGACTTGCGGCCCACGCCCGGCATGCCGATCAGCGCCACCACCTGGTCCGGTCGCGACAGCGCGCGCGCCACTTGCTCGATCAGCGCCGGCTCCGGCAGCAGCACGTCCCCGGCCGCCATCGGCTGCGCGATGAAGCGCCCGGCCGCGCCGAGCACCGACGGCGGCGGCTCCGTCGAGCCCTCGATGAAGTCGAGCACGCGGTCGGCGACGCGGACGCGCTTGTAGACGAGCGGCGGATCGACCGCCCAGCCCGACGCCGTCGACAGCTCGACGAGCCCGTTCGCGATGAGCGGCGCGTCGGCGGCGAACCGCAGCCGGACCTCGCCGGGCGGCGTGGTGGCGCTGTCCGAGAGCAGCGCGACGAGGAACGCCACGTCGGTCTGGAGCGGCTCGTTCTTGCCGATCGTGTACGGGTTGAACGCCGTGCCGCGCTCGATCGTGGCGAGGGCGCCGAGGATGTCCACGTCCGTGCGCGATAGCGCGAACCGCTCGCGCAGGATCTCGAGCGGCAGCGCCACGCCGAGGCGCCGCGCGAACCGGGCCCGCTGCTCGATGGCGCGCGCGTGGTCCGTGACCCCGCGGTCGAGGGCCGCGAGCGCCGGGTCATCGCGCACCAGCCGCGCGCGATCGTGCTCGGACAGGACGGCCGCGTTCCGGGGCGCGCGCTGCTTGAGCTGCGTCATCCGCTCCACCATGCGCGCGAAGAGATCGCTCCAGTCGGCGAGGTGCTGGCTCGGCTCGTCGTAGCCGGGGCGCGGATCCGCCGAGGTCACCATGCCCGCATCTTACTCGGCCGCCGCCACCGGCGCCGCGACGAGGCTCGCGATCTCCGCGAGGTCGGTGTCGCCGCGGCTGATCGACGCGATCGCGGAGCTGACGCGCGCGACCTCGCCGGGCGCGGCGCGGGCCTCGAGCAACGCGAGCAGCTGCGCCACCAGCAGCATGCCGCCGCGGACGTGCGGCAGGCCGACGGCGAGCTCGATGCCCACCTCGAGGTGCCGCGCGCGGTCGCTGGCGTCCGAAGCGGTGCGCGCCTGCCGGAGCCGCGCCTGCGCGCGCAGATCACGTGCGACGGGCGAGTCGGGCAGGGCGTCGGCGCTCTCGGCGGCGAGCGCGCAGGCCTGGGCGGCGGCCTCGGGCGCGGTCGCGAGCGCGGCATCGGCGAGCGCGCCGTCGATGTACGCCAGCACGTCGAGGCGACCGATCGCACGCGCGGCGTCCGCGATCCGTGGCGCCAGCTCGCTCGCCGCGGTCAGCTCGCCCGCGCGCAAGCGGCTCGTCACCGCCAGCGCGCCGGCCTCGACCGCGGGCTGCAGCTGCCGCGCGCGCCGGAAGTACGCGGCCGCGAACTCGAAGCATACGGCTGCGCCTGCGGCGTGGCCCTCGACCAGATCCACGCTCGCCAGCTCCGCCAGCGCCACCCCCACGAGGCCGGCGGCGCCGAGGCCGGTCGCGGCGGCGCGCGCTGCATCGAGCAACGGCCGCGCGAGCGCGGGCCTCCCCGCGCGCCGCTGCGCCGCGCCGCCCACGAGCTGCGCGAGCAAGGTGAGGCGCGACCGGTCCTCTCCGGCGGCGGCCGCGGCGGTCAGCGCGAGCGCGGCGGCGGCGGCGGCGGCTTCGAGGTCGCCGGCCGCGAGCAACGTGGCCGCGAGCACGACGAGCGGCTGCGCGAGCGCCTCGCCACGCGCCTCGGCGAGCTGCGCGGCCTGGCGCGCTCGCAAGAGCCCGTCCGCGGGCAAGCCCAGCGCGAGATCCGCGCGGACGAGCTCGCCGAGCATGGGCCCGACGACATCGTAACGCCCGCCGCGGACGAGCGTCGCCACGCGTCCGCGCAGCTGCGCGAGGCGAACGAGGGCCCTGCCGTCCACGTGGCCACGGTAGCACCGCGGCCGCGAACGCGGTTACTTGCCCGGCGGCGGGACGGTGTGCGTGCTCTTCTCGGTCGTATCGACGGTCTGGGTGCCGTCCTTCTGCTGGGTGGTCGTGGTCGTGACGTCGGACTTCTTCACTTCACCCGTATCGGTCGACTGCGTCGTATCGGTGTGGGTCGTGGTCTGGGCGACCGGCTTCGAGTGGCAGCCGCTGAAGGCGGTGACGGCGAGGACGCCGGTGACGAGGAAGGAAGCGAAGTTAATGCGATTGAGCATGCCGACCCGTCGTGCACGGAGCGGGCCACTCGGAGGCGTGCGGTTTGACCTGCGCCCGCGCGTTTCGCGCCCACACGCCGGCGTCGGTGTGGCGAAGATGTACGGCCGTTCCGCCCCGTAGACCGATCCGCACAGTCCCGGCCTGTCTATATACTCGAGCGGTGACCGCGCTCGCCGATCTCCGCGCCGTGCTCGTCGCGCTCGCCACCCCGGCGGCCGCCGTGGAGCTCGCCGAGCTCGAGCCGATCCTGCCGCACCGGATCGAGCCCGCTCGCGCCGCCATCGCGATGGCCGCAGCGCGCCTCGATGCCCCCGATGCCGAGCCACTCCTCCGCGCGCGCCTCATGTTGCGCCTCGCGACGCTCAAGCTCGTCGAGACCGACTACGAGGGCGCCGAGCAGGCCCTGGTCGCCGCCGGCCGTCACGCCCCCGATGCCCGGGCGCTCCGCTTCCTCGGCGGCGCGCGCGCGTGCCGGATCGCCCTGCGCCGCGGCAATCGCGTGGAGGCCGGCGTCACGCTGGTCGAGACCGCCGCCGCGCTCCCCGCCCTCGACGACGCGCGCGAGCCGCTCTGGCGCGCGGTCACGTGCGAGGTCATCCTCGGCATCGCCGAGGTCGCGCTCGGCGACGAGCCGGTCGCGCTCGATGGCTTCGCGCCGCTCGGCGAGCTGGTCGGGGAGCTCGGGGCGGACCCTCGGCGCGTCGAGATCGCGTTCGGCGGCCACCAGCTCCTGGCGGCCGCCGCGATGGCGCGTGGCGAGCCCGCCGCGCCGCACCTCCGCGCGCTCGTCGCGCTCGCGCGTGATCACGCGTCGCCGGAGGACGAGATCGAGGCGCGCGTCACGCTCGCGAGCGTGCTCGCCACGTCCGCGGATCCGATCGGCCTCGAGGAGGCCGCGCGCACGATCCAGATCGCACGTGATCGCGCGCTCGAGCACGGCCTCACCGCGCTCCACCGCGCCACGCTCCTCGCGCAGGCCGGCGTACTCGCCGCCCACGGCCGCACCGCCGGTGCCCTCGATCGCGCGCTCGAGCTCGCGCGCGCCGCGCAGGCCGAGGGCGACGTCTCCGGATACGTCGCGGCGGTCGGCGTGATGGCCGAGCTGTACGCGCGCGCGGGCGACCACGTGTCCGCGTTCCGGACGATCGTCGAAGCGAACGCGGCGCTCGGCACGGCGCTCGGAACCAACGTGGGCCCGCTGTTCCGCGATCACCTCGCGCGCCTCCGCGAGCGCGTCGGGGCGGCGCGCCTCGATCGCATCGCCGCCGACGTCGACCGCTCGAATCGCCTCGCCGGGCAGATCGCCGGCGAGAAAACGTAGTCGTCACGACCACTTGGCGTCACGTGAACCAGTGTCGGTCGCCGGGGATAAACCCGGGACGGTTCCCGTATTATCAAGGGTATGGCATCCCCCGGAGCCGGTGCAGCGCCCGCAGCAGCCCCCGACGCGCAAGCGTTGATCGCCAAGCACGCCGCGCAAACGCAGTCGCAGGCGGATAACGCGATCGTCACGCGCGTCGAG
>JANXOM010000091.1 GCA_025353585.1 Deltaproteobacteria bacterium | reverse complement strand
CGCGGCGGATCGAGCACGACCGCGTCCACCGCCTCGCGACGCGCCGCGATCACCGCCTCCGCGGCGCCCGCGATGAAGCCGGCGGGTGGCCGCACCGGCGCCACGGCGTCGGTCGGGGTCACCGTCCAGCCGTCGGCGGTGAGCCCGCGCGTGAAGTTGCCGGCGCCCGCGTAGAGCTCGAGGAGCGCGCCCGGCCCGGGCCCGACCGCCGCACGCACGAGCGCGATCAGCGCCGCGTTGGCCACCGCGCTGGCCTGCGCGAAGTCCCGCGCGCGGCCCCACAGCCCCGGCTCGTGCTCGACGACCTCGTCGCCCCGCGCGACGGTGCCATCGTGGCCGAGCGCGATCGCCAGCTCGCCGTCAGGGTGCGGGCCGGCGAGCGCCGCGTCGAGGGCCGGCGCGAGCTGGGCGCAGTGCTCGACGGGCACCAGCGCGTGGCTGCCCTCGGCGTAGAGGCCGACGCGCCCGCGCTCGACATGGAACCGCGCGCGGCGGCGCCAGCCGAGCGGTGGGGCCGGCGCGGCGATCGGGTGGATCGCGACGGCCAGCCTGCGCAGCGCGCCCGCGACGATCGTTTGTTTCGCGGCGAGCTGCGCGGGGTACGCGACGTGCTGCCACGCGCAGCCGCCGCAGCCCGCGAGGAAGTGCGGGCATGGCGGCGCCACGCGATCGGGGCTCGCCTCGATGACGCGGAGGAGCTCCGCGCGCGCGTACGACTTCGTCTGCTTGCCGAGCCGCACCTCGACGACATCGCCGGGCGCCGTGCGCGGCACGAAGGTCACCCGGCCGGTGTCGTCGCGCGCGACGCCGTCGCCGCCGGCCGCCAGCGCGGTGATCGCGAGCCTCACCGGAACGGTCCCCTGCCGAAATCGGTGGTCGGCGTGATGATCGGAGGCGGCACCGGCGGTAAGCATACAGCCGATGAACAAGGTCTACCCGGATGCGCAGGCGGCGCTGCACGACGTCTTCGACGGCGCGACGATCCTCGCGGGCGGCTTCGGCCTCTCGGGCAATCCCGAGAACTGCATCCGCGAGCTCGCGCGACGCGAGGTCATGGGGCTCACCATCGTGTCGAACAACTGCGGCACCACCGACCAGGGCCTAGGCGTCCTGCTCGCGCAGGGCCAGGTCAAGAAGATGGTCGCGTCGTACGTCGGCGAGAACAAGGTCTTCGAGAAGCTGTTCCTGTCCGGCGAGCTCGAGGTCGAGCTCTGTCCGCAGGGCACGCTCGCCGAGCGGCTGCGCGCGGGCGGCGCGGGCATCGAGGGCTTCTACACGCCGACGGGCTACGGCACGCAGGTCGCCGAGGGCAAGGAGACGCGCGAGATCGGCGGCAAGCACTGCGTCCCCGAGCACGCGATCCGCGGCGACTTCGCGATCGTGAAGGCGTGGAAGGGCGACCGCTGGGGCAACCTGGTGTTCCGCAAGACGTCGCGCAACTTCAACCCGCTCGTCGCGCAGGCGGGCAAGATCACCGTGGCCGAGGTCGAGGAGCTCGTCGAGGTCGGCGAGCTGGAGCCCGATCAGGTGCACCTACCGTCGATCTACGTGCAGCGGATCTTCCAGGGGACGGACTACAGAAAGCCGATCGAGCAGCGCACCACGCGGAAGAGGAGCTAGTCATGGCCGGCATGGATCGCGAACAGATGGCGCGCCGCGTGGCCGCCGAGCTCTCGGACGGCTTCTACGTCAACCTCGGCATCGGCATGCCGACGCTCGTGGCGAACTTCATCCCGCCCGGGATGGACATCGTGCTGCAGAGCGAGAACGGGCTCCTCGGCATCGGGCCGTTCCCGTTCGAGGGCGACGAGGATCCGGACCTCATCAACGCGGGCAAGCAGACCGTCACGACGATCGCCGGCTCGGCGTTCTTCGACTCGGCGCAGTCGTTCGCGATGATCCGCGGCGGGCACGTGGACGTCAGCGTGCTCGGCGCGATGGAGGTCTCGGCCACGGGCGACCTCGCGAACTGGACGATCCCCGGCAAGATGATCAAGGGCATGGGCGGCGCGATGGATCTCGTCGCCGGTAGCCGCCGCGTCATCGTGATGATGGACCACGTGGCGAAGGACGGGTCCCCGAAGATCCTGCCTGCGTGCACGCTGCCGCTGACGGGCGTCGCGTGCGTGCACACGATCGTCACGGACCTCGCCGTCATCGACGTCACGGCCGGCGGCCTCGTCCTGCGCGAGCGCGCCCCGGGCGTGTCCGTCGCGGACGTCGTGCAGGCGACCGGCGCGACGCTGACGTGGACCGGCGACGTGCCCGAAGTCCGCGCGTAACGGCAGAGCGCCCCCGCACACCGCGCGGCGAGGCTCACGGGGCGGCGCGTAGGGCGCGGTGCGGCGCGGACCGTGCGGGCACGGCCGCTGCAAGAGGCCGGCTCGTGCACGCCTCGCCGCTGCGTCGGCACCTCCTCGTGATGATGCTGTTCGGCGCCGCTGGCTGCTACGCCCCCGACCGCGCGGAGTGCACGCTGACCTGCGCGCGCACCAGCGAGTGCGTCGGCGGGCAGGTCTGCAGCCGCCAGGGCGTCTGCGCCGGCTCGGCCACCGACTGCGCCGGGCAGCTCGCGTCCGACGCGGGCGCGCACGACGCCGCGCCGGGCCCCGATGCGACCGGGCATGACGCGCGGCCGGCGAGCGACGCCGCGCCGGCCGACGCCGCGGCGCTGGTGACGCTGCACCTGCACGTCGACGGCAAGGGGCGGATCACGACGGACCTCGGCTTCGTCTGCGACAGCCAGGGCGCGCAGCACGGCGACTGCACCCTCGCCGTCGCGGCCGGCGGCGCGGTCACGCTCGTCGCGGCGGGCGAGGGCAACGAGGAGTTTCAGGCGTGGGTCGGGCTCGCCTGCGCCGGCGCCCCCGCGACCTGCGCGTTCACGCCGAGCTGATGCTGACCGACGTGCGCGCCACGTTCGCCAAGGCGCATTGAGCGCGGCGCGGCGGCGACGCCGCTACGACTTGCAAACCGGCTTGAACGGGTCGAGGTTCGGCCCCGGCTTCTGGCAGTCAGCCTTCTTCGGCCCGGGATCCTTGTGCGTCGCCGGGACCGGGTCCTTGTGCCCGGACGGTCCCGGATCCTTGCGCGTCGCCGGATGCGTCGGGGTCGGGTCGTGGTGGGCCACGGGGACCGGGTCCCGGTGCGGCGCGATCACGGGCGCGTCCGGCTCGTCCTTCTTGAGCGCGATGACCTTGCTGAAGTCGCCGCTCAGGTCGACCTTCGCCGCCGAGTCGACGTAGCCGGCCATCTTCACCACGAGCTGCCCGTTCGCCGAGGTGCGCTTGAGCTTGATATCGAGGGGCGAACGCCCGAGCAGCTTGCCGTCCAGATCGATCTCGGCGCCGGGCACCGGCGTGGTCTCGACGTGCACGGCGATGAGGTCGTCGGCGGACGTGTCGCTGCCCTTGGCCGGGACCGCGGCCACCACCGGCGCGACCGCGCCGCTGCCCTTCTGCGGGTACGACGGCATCGGCGGCGGCACGTTCGGCCGTGGCGTGTTCGAGGCGGGGGCGCCGATGACATCGCTGCCGTCGCTCCCGGGTGCGAGCGAGAGCTCCGTGGGCGGCGCCGGGGCGGCCGGCTTGCTGCCGCCACCGGCGAGGAGCGCGATGAACGCGATCAGCGCGACGCCGCACACGCCGAGGATGATGTAGACGAGCCGTCGGTTCGGCTTCACGTCGAGATCGGGTGGCACCTCGGACTCTCCGGATGCCTCGTAGCGCGGATAAGACAGGTCGTTCGCCGCCGCCGCTGGCTGCGCCGCGCCCGCGCCGCTCGCGTAGCCAAAGTGCGTCGAGTTCGGGACGGCGATCGCCGCGCCCGAGGCGGAGCCTGGCGTCTGGAACGCGGCCTTGCCTGGCATCGGCTGCGTGCCGGCCGCCATCGCGCTGTGCTGGCCGGCGTGCGGTAGCGGCGAGGGGCCCGGCGGCGTGGCGAGCGGCCCGTGCGGGCCCGTGAGCGCGCGCGGGATCGCGATGGGCGGCGGCGGCGAGAGCGGCGGCACCGCGCGACTCCCCGACGCTTCGTTCGCGGCGGCCTGCGCCTGGGGCACGGCGAGCTGCTGGAGCTGCGCGCTCGAGAGCGAGTCCGGGGGCAAGGTCTCCGACGAGGCGTACGACGGCTGGCCCTGCGGATACGACTTCGCGTTCCACGCATCGGCGGCCACGTCCTCGTCGTCGTCGTCCGTGGGATCCGCGCCGGCGGGGCGCGGGAGATCGAGCATCGTCCGCGGCGGGTGGAGCGCTCCGGCCTGGGCGGACGGCCGCGGCGGCACGAGCTCGGTCGCGACCAGCATCACCGGCACCGTCGCGCGCGGATCGTCGCCCGTGCCGTTCGTGTTCGAGATCGTGCTCTCGCGCGGCGGCTCGGCGCCGTTCGTCTGCGCGCGGTAGGCCGTCAGCCAGGGCTCGCCCACGTCGCCGAACATCTCGCGCATGAAGCGCCCGAGCGCCATCTGCGACGTCGACATGCGCGACTCGATGGTGAAGTTCTCGAGGGCCTCGAGGAGGTCGCCCGCGCTCTGGTAGCGCTGCGCGGCGTCGACGGCGAGCGCCTTCATCACGATCGCTTCGAGCGGCGCGGGGTAGCCCGGCACGAGGCGCGAGGGCCGTACGACGTCGCCGGTCACGATGCGGTGCATCGTGTCGAAGTCGCTGTCGGCGCGGAAGCAGCGGTGCTGCGTCGAGATCTCGTACAGGATGATGCCGAGCGAGAACACGTCGCTGCGGCGATCGACGTCGCGGCCCCGGCACTGCTCCGGCGCCATGTACGCGAACTTGCCCTTGATGATGCCGCTCTGGGTCTCGACCGAGCGCGCCGTCGCCTTCGCGATGCCGAAGTCGAGCAGCTTCACCGAGCCGTCGTAGCCGACCATGATGTTGGACGGGGACACGTCGCGGTGGACGATGCCGAGCGGGGTGCCGTCGGGGCCGCGTCGGTCGTGCGCGTGATTGAGCCCGGCCGCCGCACCGGCGACGACGGTCAGCGCGAGCTCGAGCGGGACGCGCTTGCCCTCGCTACCGGCCTTCGCGAGGAGCGCGCGCAGGTCTTGCCCGTGCACGTACTCCATCGCGAGGTAGTGAATTCCCTGATCCTCGCCAACCTCGAAGACCTGCGCGACGTTCTGGTGGTTCAGCGCGGCGGCGAGGCGGGCCTCGTCGAGGAACATGTGCACGGCGACCTGGTCGTTCGCGCGCTCCGGCAAGATCACCTTGAGGACGACGTGGCGCTCGAAGCTCCCGATGCCGGTCGTACGACCGACGTAGATGCGCGCCATGCCACCTGCAGCCAGGGGCATCACGATCTCGAACTTCCCCAGCCTCCCGGGAATAGTTCCTGCGGTAGCTACCGCTGGCACTTCGGCGATCGTTCCATTCCGGTGTCCGCCCTGTCAACCAAAACACTCGGAGTATCGCCTATGTAGGTCGCAGGATCACAGCCGAGCCCCGCGGGCTCAGAGCCCGCGAAAAAATCGCGGTCTCTGGCGATCGGCTTGCCGGCTCCGCCGCCAGCGCCTGTACGGAACAGATCGCCCGCGAAGACGCGGGCTCAGGCCTTCGCGGGCGAGTTGCCGGCCAGCATCATGTGGGAGACGCGAAAGGTCGGCGCGACGGTGGAGCTGCGCATCTCGATGTCGTCCGCCACGGCGTCGATGCGCTTGAGGATCTCGTCGAAGTTCGCCGCGATCGTGACCTCGCTCACGGGGAAGGTCAGCTCGCCGTTCTCGATCCAGAAGCCCTGCGCGCCGCGCGAGAAGTCACCGGTCACGGCGTTGAAGCCGAAGCCCATGAGCGACGTGACGTAGAGCCCGCGCTTCGTGCTCTTGATCAGCGCGTCGCGCGTCATGTTGCCGGCCGACATCACGAGGTTCGAGGTGGTCGGGGATGGATTGCCGCCGACGCCGCGGCCGGCCGAGCCGGTCGACGCGCGGCCGAGCTTGCGACCGCTGTAGACGTCGCACAGCACGGGGCACAGGACGCCCGCCTCGATGACGGGGTTCTTGCGCGTGGGCAGGCCGTCGCCGTCGAACGGGCGCGAGCCGGGGCCGCGCATGATGAGCGGATCGTCGACGATCGTGACGAGCGGCGACGCGACGAGGTCCCCTTCGCGGCCGACGAGATAGCTCGACTTCCGCCAGAACGAGCTGCCGTTCGCGACGGAGAAGATGGTCCCGACGATCGAGCGCGCGACCTCCGGATCGAACACGATCGCGCACTCCTGCGTGTCGACCTTGCGCGAGCCGATCGTGGCGACCGTGCGGCGCGTGGCCTCGAGGCCGACGGCCTCCGCGAGGTCGAGCTCGGCGAGGAAGCGCGACGCGGTCCACCAGTAGCCGTTGCGCTTCTTCGGGTTGGCCGGGTCGGTCGCGTCGTCGCACAACGGCTCGACGACGAGCGATGCGTAGCTGCCGCGATAGCCGCCGACGAAGCCGCCGCTCGTGGCGAACGCCGTGGCGCCGAGCACGCGGGACCACGTGGCGCCCTCGGAGTTCGTGACGCGCGCGTCCGCCTTGCGCGCCGCGGCCTCGCCCGCGATCGCCTGCTTGAGCGCCCAGGCCGCGTCGACCTCGGCCACGCGCGGGTCGTACAGATCGAGCTCGGGAATCGACGTCGCGAGGAGCTTCGGATCCGGAGGCAGCGCCAGCTCGTCGGCCTCGGCGAAGTCGGCGAGCGTGACGCTCTCGGCGCACAGCGCGGCGATCGCCTCGCGGCGCAGGTCGCTGGTGTACGTCACGGCGCGGCGACCGCCGCGGATCACGCGCAGGCCGAGCGCCCGGCTGCCGGCCTCCTGCACGAGCTCGGGCTGGCCGAGCCGCACCTTCGCGGTGAGCTCGCTGCCATCGCGCACGAGAACCTCGGCCGCATCGGCGCCGGCGGCCTTCGCGAGCTGGACGGCGAGCTGCGCGATGTCGCACAGCTCGCGGACGGTCGCATCGGTGACTTCCACTCCACTACCGCTGCTCATACCTGCGTGCCTCCGACCGTGATCGACGAGATGCGAACCGTGGGCGTGGCGACGTTGACGGGCACGGACTGACCGTCCTTGCCGCACGTCCAGATGCCATCCGACAGCAAGAAGTCATTCCCGAGCATGTCCACCTTGCGGAGGATGTCGGGACCGTTGCCGATGAGGTTCACGCCCTTGAGCGGCGCCGTCAGCTTGCCGTCCTCGATGAGGTAGCTCTCGGAGAGCGAGAACACGAAGTCGCCGTTCGAGATGTTGACCTGCCCGCCCGAGAAGCGCTTCGCGTAGATGCCGCGCTTGACGGACTTGATGATCTCGTCCGGGTCGTCCTTGCCGCCCATCAGCTGCGTGTTCGTCATGCGCGGCATCGGCATCGCGCGGAAGGACTCGCGGCGGCCGTTGCCCGACGGCGCGACGCCGAAGTGCTTCGCGCTCATGCGGTCGTGCATGTACGCGACGAGGATGCCGTCCTTGATGAGGACGTTCTCCTGGCCGGCGTAGCCTTCATCATCGACGTTGATGGCGCCGCGCGAGCTCTGGAGCGTGCCGTCGTCGATGACGGTGCACAGCGTGGAGGCGACTTGCTTGCCGAGCTGGCCGGTGTAGTTCGAGGTCTCCTTGCGGTTGAAGTCGGCCTCGAGGCCATGGCCGACGGCCTCGTGCAGGAGGATGCCGGAGTCGCCGGGGCCGAGGACGACCGGGAGGTCGCCGGCCGGGGCATCGCGGGCATCGAGCATGGCGATGGCAACGCGCGCCGCCTCGCGGCCGTGGGCGATCGCGTCCGTCTTCGCCTGCGCGAAGTAGTCCATGCCGTAGCGGCCACCGCCGCCGCCGGAGCCCGACTGACGCTTGCCGGCTTCCTCGGCGACGGCGCTGACGCCGAACCGGATCATCGGCTGGATGTCGTGGGCCTGGCGGCCGTCGGAGGTGAAGAGCAGGACCTCCTTGATCGACTCGGCGAACGAGGCCTGTACCTTGACGATGCGCGGGTCGAACGCGCGCGCGGCCTTGTCGGCGGCGCGGAGGAGCGCGAGCTTGTCGGGCGCGGGGACGACGAGGGACGGCGTCGGGACGGCGTAGAAGCTCGGCAGCGCGACGGTCGTGTGCGGCGAGACGTCGACGGGCTTGTGGCCGCCGCCCGCGGCGATCTGGCCGGCCGTGCGCGCGGCGTGGGCCATCTTCTCCCAGGCGAGGTCCTCGCAGTACGCGTAGCCGGTGGCGTCGCCGCGCGTGACGCGGACGCCGAGGCCAAGGGTGATGCCGCGGCCGAGCGTCTTGATCTGCTCGTCCTCGAGAGCGTAATCGGCCGAGACCCGGAACTCGAAGTAGACGTCGGCGTAGTCGCCGCCAGCCTCGAGGGCGAGGCCGAGGAGACGCTGCGCGAGCTGGGCGTCGATCGCGGAGGCGCCGCCCGGCGCGAACGGCGCGCGCAGAGCCGCGGGAAGTGCAGTCGTCGTTGCCATGAGAAGACTGTAGCAGCCGACGTGTAAACGAGGTCTGGCCGAACAGCCAGTTCGACCGCGGCGATCGCGGCGGCGAGCTCCTGCCGCGCGCGCGAGGGTTGCGCTCCGACAGAGCGGCGCCGCTCTCGCGTCGCGCACGCTTCGGCAGCTTCCGGGTTTTCGCCTTCCGGCCGGCTCGCGCTACTTCGCTTCGCGGCCGGTGATCGTGGCGAGCTGCGCTTCGGCGGCGGTGGCCGCCTCGCGAATGTCGGCCTCGTTGCCGCCGAGCCACATGCGGCCAAAGGCGCCGAAGGTGATCACCTCGAGCAGCTGGATCTTCGCGGCCTTCTCGGCCTCGTTCGCAGCGAGGGCCGCGTACGCCGCCGGGTACACCTCGAGGATGTAGAGCGTCTGGTTCGCCGTGATCATGTCGCCGTGGCGCATGCGGTTGATCAGCTGCGACTGGTGCCCGTCGAGGCCCGTGATGATCTGGCTCGAGACCACCTTGGGCTTGATGCGGTCCTCGCGCTTGACGCCCATGCGATCGACGATGGCGTCGATCGCGGCCTCGACCTGGCCCTTGTCGCTGTCGTGCAGCTCGAGCATGCCGTAGGCGCGCTCGACGATCTGCATGCCCGGGCGGCACGTGGTCGTCTTGAGCGCGACGTCGGTGAGCTGGTTGATCGCGATGCCCGGCGCGATCTCGATGAACGCGGCCGCCTCTCTCTCGCGCGGCATGAAGCCGGCGCACACGGTCTGCAGGAAGCCAGTGAGCTGCGGCTGCAGCGAGTCGAGGACGGTGAGCGCGCGGAGCTCCATCGCGGGGCACGCTAGCACAGGGCGCCGCGCGGCCCCGCGGCCGCGGCCGGCTACTCGCCAAGCGCGAGGACCGTCCCGTTCTTGCCGCCGACCCACAGGTGCGTGGCGTCGAGCGCGAAGCCGCTGTAGAGCGCGCCGCCGCTCACGGCGGAGACGGCGGTGGCGATGCCGCTGCCGTCGACGGACCAGGTCGCGCCACCGTCGGTCGTGGCGAGGAGGAGCGCGCCGTCGTCGTCGTGGTCATAGCCGACGATCCAGCCGTGCGCGCCGTCCGGGGCGAAGAAGCCGGCGTTGAGCTCGAGGCCGTGCTGCGCGACGGCGGCGGGCATGGTGACCTGCGCCCAGGTCTTGCCGCCGTCGTGGGTGCGCGCGATGTAGGCCGCGCCGGACTCGGTGGGCGCGGCCCACCAGGCGATGCCGGCCGTGGCCGACTGGAACAGCACGCCGGTCGGCGGGAACTGCTGGGCGTTGTCGGTGGTGCCGGGGATGAGGCCCGGGAGGAACGACCGGCCGTGGTCGTGGCTGATGCAGACCTGCGGATCGAAGCTCGGCGACGACGTGTACGCGATGAGGCTCGCGTCCGCGTTGACGAACGCGCTCGCGCGAGTGACGGGGGCGCCGGTACCGAGCGGGCCGCCCTGGCACATCGCGCTCGGGACGGGGTTCGGGATCGGGTCGGTCGCGTTCGGCGCCCAGACGTCGGTGAAGGAGGCGCTCGGACCGGGCATCGAAGGCGCGGTGCTCACGACGCCGGTGTCGCGGATCAGGGTGGTGCCGGCGGCGGTCGCGCGGACGGCGAGGACCGGCTCGATGCCGGCGAGCGCGCCGTCTTTCGCGATGGCGAACGACTTCCCGCCGTCGCTGCTGGTGACGACGTCCGACGAGTACGCCATCGCGACGTAGCCGCCGGGCGCGGGCTCGATGCCGGTGAAGTCGACGCCGCCGAGCAACGTCGGGCCGCCGTCCTTGCCGGAGAACGCGATCTTGGTGATCGCGGCCGACGTGGCCTTGAAGACGGCGCCGCCATCGGCGGAGCTGTCATTGGCGCCCTGCGTGACGACGTAGCCGTCGTTCGCGGATGCGAAGTAGATGCCGGTGACGAGATCCTGGCCGGCGCGGAAGACGTCGTGCGAGCCGCCCATGTCGTCGACGAGGGAGAGCTGCTTCCAGGCGGTCCCCGTGTCGCTACCGCCGCCGCCGCCGCCGCCGCCGCCGCCGCCGC
>JANXOM010000078.1 GCA_025353585.1 Deltaproteobacteria bacterium | reverse complement strand
GCGCGAAAGATCTGCTGGTCGTCGACGAGGAACACGCCCGGGTAGGCCATGAACATCTTGAACGACGTCACGCCCTCGCCGATGAGCGTCGCCATCTCGGCGAGCGTCTGCGGGTTGGCCTCCGTCATGATTATGTGGAAGCCGTAGTCGACCGCGGCCTTCCCTTCCGCCTTCGCGTGCCACGCGTCGAGCCCGGCGCGCATGGAGCTGCCCTTGCTCTGGATCGCGAAGTCCACGATCGTCGTCGTGCCGCCGTGCGCGGCCGCGACCGTCCCCGTGTGGAAGTCGTCCGACGCCTCGGTGCCGCCGAACGGCATCTGCATGTGCGTGTGGCAGTCGATGCCGCCCGGGATGACGTACTGGCCCGTCGCGTCGATGAGCGTGTGCTCGCCCACGTGCTCGATGCCCGGCGCCTGGAGCGCGACGATCTTGCCGCCCTCGATGAGGACGTCGGCGACGAACGTGTCGCTGGCGGTCACGACCGTGCCGCCCTTGATCACCGTGTAGGTCATAGAAATACCCGCCCTTCCGGACGCAACCCCTCGCAGACTCGGGACATGCGTCCTCGGTCGGTCATGCTCAGTCCTCCACGAGCGGGCCGTACGCGTCGGGGCGCCGGTCGCGATAGAACTGCCACGTCTGGCGGACCTCCTCGATCATCGACAGATCGAGCTCGGCCGTGACGAGCTCGTCGTTGTCCTCGGAGCCGCACGCGATGATCTCGCCGCGCGGGTTCACGAAGTACGAGTTGCCGTAGAACTTGCCGATGTTCCACGGCGCCTCGGTGCCGACGCGGTTGATCGCGCCGACGAAGTAGCCGTTCGCGATCGCGTGGGCCGGCTGCTCGATCTTCCACAGGTGCTGCGAGAGCCCGGCGACCGTCGCCGACGGGTTGTAGACGATCTCGGCGCCCGCGAGCCCGAGCGCGCGCGCGCCCTCCGGGAAGTGGCGGTCGTAACAGATGTACGCGCCGATGGTCGCGTAGCGCGTCTCGAACACCGGATAGCCGAGGTTGCCCGGGCGGAAGAAGTACTTCTCCCAGAAGCCGCTCGTCTGCGGGATGTGCGTCTTGCGGTACTTGCCGAGGTACGTGCCGTCCGCGTCGATGATCGCGGCGGTGTTGTAGTAGACGCCGGCCTGCTCGCGCTCGTAGAGCGGGACCACCATCACCATCTGGTACTTCGCGCAGATCGGCGCGAGCTGGGCGACGGTCGGGCCCGGCACGGGCTCGGCGGCGTCGTACCAGCGCTTGTCCTGGCCGGGGCAGAAGTACGGGCCGTTGAAGATCTCCTGCAGGCAGAGGATCTGGACGCCGTTCTTGCCGGCCGTGTGGATCATCGGCAGGTGCTTCTCGAGCATCGCAGCCTGGACCTCGGCGACGGAGCGCGACTCGTCGTTGATCGGGTTACTCGCCTGGATGAGCCCCGAGATGACCTTCCGCGCGGGCGCCATCAGTTGGTCACCAGGCCTGAGGTCTCCTTCGCGATGTCGCCCTTCCACGTCTCGACGTCCTTGGCCTGGGCCTTCCCGCCGCGCGCCGCTTCCTTCGCCTCGCGCGACGCCCGCTGCCGCTCGACGAGATCGTGGTGCGTCGTGAAGTACGGCAGCGACTTGCCGATGAAGTCACGGAGGTTCGCGAACTCGTGATCGACCATGAACTTCGAGAGCTCCTCCTTGAGCTCCGTGATGATCTCGTAGCCGCGGAGCATCGCGCCCGTGCACACCTGCACCGTCGACGCGCCGAGCAGGAAGAACTGCGCCGCGTCGAAGCCGGTCTCGATCCCGCCGATGCCGCTGATCGCGACGCCGGGGTTCGCGCGCGCGACCTCCATCACCTGGCGCAGCGCGATCGGGCGCACGGCCTGGCCGGAGTAGCCGCCGGGCACGCTGTAGCCCTCGACGGTCGGCATCGGGCGCAGCGTCTTCAGATCGATGCCGCTGACCGAGAGGATCGTGTTGATCATCGCGATGCCATCGGCGCCCCCGCGCAGCGCGGCCGCGGCCGGCACGGTCGGGTTCCCGACGTTCGGCGTCATCTTCGCCCACACCGGGAGCCTGGAGACCTCCTTCACCCAGCCGCAGACCTCCTCGACGATGTCGGGGTTCTCGCCCATCGCCATGCCCATCTTGCGCTCGGGGAGGCCGTGGGGGCACGACAGGTTCAGCTCGAAGCCGTCGACGCCCGTCTCCTGGACGTCGCGCACGATCTGCTGCCAGTTCGCCTTCGTGTACTCCTCCATGATGGAGGCGACGAGGATCTTCGTCGGGTAGTTCTTCTTGAGCTGGCGGAGGTCGTCGAGCCAGTCCGCGTACGGGCGGTCGGAGATGAGCTCGATGTTCTGGAAGCCGATGACCTCCTCGCTCGTGCGGCCGCGGAGCTTCGCGTAGCGCGGCGCCGTGTTGATGACCTTGCTCGCGTCGAGGGAGAACGTCTTGCAGACCATCCCGCCCCAGCCGAGGTCATAGCTGCGCGCGATGACCTTGCCGTTGGTGCCCGGTGGGCCCGACCCCAGGACGAAGGGGTTCTCGAACTTCATGCCGTTGACGGTGATGGTGAGATCGGACACGGCGTTGGCTTACCACCGGGTCCGAGCGGGCTTCAACCACGAACGCGCGGCACGTCGATCCGTGCGACCCTCGGGAGAGATGCGGCAGTCCTGGGCCCTGGCGTGCGCGCTGCTCGGCGCGTGCTTCTCGCCGAACCCACCCGCCGGCGCGCCGTGCAGCGAGGATGGTAGCTGTCCGCGCGGCCTCGTCTGTGGACCGGACACCACGTGCGTGCGGCCCGGCCCCCCCTTCGATGCGGGTCTCGACGCGCCGACGTCGATGGTCGATGCGGCCCCGGCGGCCTGCGCGGCGGCCTGGGCCGACGGGGCTCCCTCGTTCACGCCCCCCGTCGCGATGGAGGCGCTCGACACGGCGGGCAACGAGCTCGATCCGTGGGTGACTCCGGACGAGCTGACGATCTACTTCGCGAGGGGAAGCGCCTTCGACATCTACACGGCCACGCGCGCGGCCGTCGCCGACGACTTCGGCCCGGCCACGCGGGTCGCGGCGCTGGACTCCACGGCCACCGACACGCGCGTCTCGCTGACGGGTGACGGGCGCCGCGCGATCCTCAGCTCGGATCGGGCGAGCCCGGGCGACCCGGATCTCTTCGAGGCGACCCGCGCGAGCGCGACGGGCACGTTCTCCACGCCGGACGCGACCGCGCTCGCGAAGGTCAACTCGACGGGGCAGGAGCTCGATCCCGAGCTCTCGGCCGACGGGCTGCGCCTCTACTTCTCCGTGCTCGGGTCGGGCTCGCCGCATCACCTCGAGCTCGCGACGCGGACGAGCACGCTCGCGGCCTTCGACGAGCCGGTCCCCGTCATGATTTTCGGCGAATCCTCGGCCGTCGCCGATCCGTCCGTGTCCCCGGACGGCACGCTCCTCCTCTACAGCGCCGTCGACCCCAGCACCGGTACGACCGACCTCCACGTCGCGCTGCGGATCAGCGCGTCCGGGCTGGTGTTTCAGGCGCGCGGCGCGCTGCCGTTCAACTCGGCGCAGAGCGACGGCGACGCCGCGCTGTCCGCCGACGAGTGCCGCGTGTATTTCTCGTCGAACCGCCCCGGCGGGACGGGGGGGCGCGATCTGTACGTGACGAGCGTCGTGATGCCGTGACGGGCGCGGGGCGGCTCGGGCGCGCCGGGGGCCGGCCGACTTCGCCGCCGAGCGGCCCCGCCTCCCGGTGAAAATCGATTCATCCCGCGCCGGCGGCGTGGTACGGCAACCGCCATGGCGACGAAGACGATCACCCACTGGATCGACGGCAAGGCGTACGAGCGCGCGGCAGCGCGCAGCGGCGACGTGTTCAACCCCGCGACCGGCGAGGTCTCGGGGCGCGTGGCGCTGGCCACGCCGTCCGTGGTCGACGAGGCCGTCGAGTCCGCGGCGAAGGCGGCCGTCAGCTGGAACAGCTCGTCGATCGCGAAGCGCACGAAGGTCATGTTCGCGTTCCGCGAGCTGGTCGCTCGCCACGCGGGCGAGATCGCGGCGCTCCTCACCGCCGAGCACGGCAAGGTCACCGGCGACGCGATGGGCGAGGTCCAGCGCGGTCTCGAGGTGATCGAGTTCGCGTGCGGCATCGCGGACCTCTCGAAGGGCGAGTACAGCGAGAACGTCTCGACCGAGGTCGACACCTACTCGATCCGCCAGCCGCTCGGCGTCGTCGCCGGCATCACGCCGTTCAACTTCCCCGCGATGGTCCCGCTCTGGATGTTCCCGCTCGCGATCGCGTGCGGCAACACGTTCGTGCTGAAGCCGAGCGAGCGCGATCCGTCGTGCTCGCTGCTCATGGCGCAGATGCTCGCCGACGCGGGCCTGCCGCCGGGCGTGTTCAACGTGGTCCACGGCGACAAGGTCGCGGTCGATCGCCTCCTCGAGCATCCGAAGATCGCGGCGATCTCGTTCGTCGGCTCGACCCCGATTGCGCAGTACATCTACGAGACCGGCACCAGGCACGGCAAGCGCGTGCAGGCGCTCGGCGGCGCGAAGAACCACATGATCGTCTTGCCGGATGCGGACATGGAGCTCGCGGCGGACGCGGCCGTGTCGGCGGGCTTCGGCTCGGCCGGCGAGCGCTGCATGGCGATCTCGGTCGTCGTCGCGGTCGGCAGCGCGGCGGATCGCCTGATCCCGCTCATGAAGGAGCGCATCGCCAAGCTCAAGGTCGGCGACGGCGCCGAGGCCGCGAGCGAGATGGGCCCGATCATCACCAGGCAGGCGCGGGACCGCATCAGCGGCTACGTCGACGCGGGCGTGAAGGAAGGCGCGACGCTCGTCTCCGACGGCCGCGGCCTCCAGGTCGCGGGGCGGAGCAACGGCTTCTTCCTCGGCCCGAGCCTGTTCGACAACGTGAAGCCCGAGATGTCGATCTACACGGACGAGATCTTCGGCCCGGTCCTCGGCGTCACGCGCGTCGCCACGTACGACGAGGCGATCGCGCTCATCAACCGCAACCCGTACGCGAACGGCGTGGCGATCTTCACGAACGACGGCGGCGCGGCCCGCAAGTTCCAGCACGAGGTCGAGGTCGGCATGGTCGGCATCAACGTGCCCATCCCGGTCCCGATGGCCTATTACTCGTTCGGCGGCTGGAAGGCCTCGCTGTTCGGCGACCACCACATCTACGGGCGCGACGGCGTGCACTTCTACACGCGCACGAAGGCGATCACGTCGCGCTGGCCGGAGCCGCGCCACCGCGGCGTCGACCTCGGGTTCCCGACGAACCGGTGAGCCGGACGGGCGCGCTGCTCACCGCCGCGGCGATGTGCGCGGCGGGCGCGTGCGGTGACAACAAGACGCCGGGGCTCGCCTGGGGGCTCGGCGTCGCGACGTTTCCGGTGGCCGAGGTCGGCATCGCGGCGACGCCGACGGCGGCCGAGACGCCGGCGTGGCTGGCGACGATCACGGCCACCCCGCACCTCGACACCCCGACGTACGACCACGAAGACCAGGTCACGCACCCGGACATCCTGGTCGAGCCGGACCGCGTGCTGCTCGCGGTGACGCCGTACCCGTACTCGAACGACGCCGACGAGAACCCGAGCCTGCTCGTCGGCAGCGACGGGATTGGCTTTCAGCCGCTGCCGGGCGCGCCGGACCCGCTCGTGCCGCCGCCGCCGATCGATCACAACGATGATCCGGACCTGCGCCGTGTGGCGCCAGGGAGCGCCTACGAGCTGCTGTATCTCGAGACCGAGCGGCCGGCGAAGCAGACGGTGGTGGCGCTGCGCAGCGCGGATCTTCGGACGTGGACCCGGCGCGACGCGATCGTCTACGACCTCGCCGCGAGCGACGAGTTCATCGTGTCGCCGGCCGCGATCCTCGACGACGCGGGCGTGACGCACCTGTTCTACGTGTGGCTCGCCGCGGACAACCGGATCATGACGCTGACCTCGCCGGACGGGACGACGTGGGACCGCGCCACCGAGGTCGCGGCGACGCTGCCGCTCGGCGACGTGACCCCGTGGCACCTCGACGTCATCCGCGCCGGCGCCGGCTACGCGATGCTGATCAGCGGCTACGTCGGCGCGGACCAGTTCGACTTCCAGGACCTCTACCTCGCGACGAGCGCGGATCTCGCGACGTGGACGCTGCGACCGGAGCCGCTCCTCCGCCATGGCGACCTCGGGGTGACCTCGCTCTACCGGAGCACGGGCGTCGTCGCGGATGACCGCCTGATCGTCTGGTACGCCATGCAGTATTGAGGCGCGTGCGGCTCCGCTTCACCTCGAGCCACAAGATCGAGGTCGTCCGCGGTGGCGAGTCGGTCGTCGACGATTGCCCCCGATGTGGGAACCGCGCGACCTTTGACGAGGCCGAGATCACGCGGAGCGCCGGCGCGTTCCGCGACGAATGGGCCGCTGACGTCGCGCGGGTCGTGCAAGGCTCGCTCGGTGCGTTCACTGCTCCTCGCCATCGCGCTCTCGATCGTCGCGCTGCCCGCCGCTTCCTGATGCTGGGCCGGTCCGGCGGACATGCGGGAGTATCATGCGCTCCGATCCGGGGGCGGCAAGTGCCTCGACGGCGCGCCGAAGGCCCGCCCGACGATGGAGGACTGCGCCGACGCCGCGAGCCAGCGCTGGAAGCTCACGCCGATCAAGGCCGGCTACTACACGCTCACCACCGAGGCGAGCGGCGCGAAGTGGTGCCTCGACGTGGTCGACGATGAGAAGGCGAACAACCGGCTGCAGCTCGCGCGCTGCACCGAGGCGACCGGGCAGTTCTGGAGGCTCACGCCGGGCGCCCCCGGGAGCTACGCGCTGACCACGGCGTGGCAGGGCGACGCGAAGTGCCTCGCGATGGGCATCGACGGCACGGACATCGTCCCGCTGCTGAACAAGTGCACGTCCGCGGCCGCGCAGCGCTGGAGCATCGCGCCGGATGCGACCGCGAACGCGACGGCCGCGAAGGCGCCCGATCCGGACAAGCTCGACGGCGAGGTCGCGATCCCGCGCCCGTGGAAGCCGACGTTCGTCCTTTATTTCGTCACGAAGGACTGTTCGTTTCCCGTCCCCGACGTCCCCACGACGGCCGCGACGATGATGGAGTGCGCGCGCACGGGCGCGGCGGGCGTCACGTGCACGACGCGCAGCATCGTCCCCCACGCAGACCCGTTCGGAGAGAACCTGCGTCCGCAGCACGCGTTCTCCGCGACGCTCACGCAGGACACGCCTGACAACCTGACGTTCGCGACGCCCGCCGGCGCCTTCAGCATGGACATTCGACTCGAAGAACACAGCACGACGCTCACCCGACGCGGCGCCAGCCGGCCGACGAGCTGCCAGGGCGGGTACTACACCAGCGCGCAGTGGGCGCAGACCAAGCACGACATCGACAACGCGGCTGACTCCTCGGACGGGGCGGCCGACAGCGGCGACGAGAGCCCGCGCGAGAACCGGTCCCCGTCGAGGCCCTCCGGCCCGACGAAGAAGAAGGGGCTCGCCCGCGGCCGCATGTGAGGCAAGGACGCCGAGTGCGACTCCGGCGCGTGCAAGATGGAGAACCGCACGCGCGGGCGTTGCACCTAGCGGCGGCGGGCAGCGTCTGTTGTCGGTCCCTGCCGGGGGCGCGATCCGGTACCAGAGCACGCGCGCGACGCCACAGTCGCGGCAGGCGACGTCGAGCCTGCGCAGGCTCGGGACCGGCCGTGTATGCTCGTGGACGCGGTACGGGCCGCGGCAATGCGGGCACGGCATCGCGTCCATCGCGTGCGGCTCGATCACCGACGCCGACGTCACGATGACCGGGCGCTCGGGCGACCCGCCGGGCAGAAGCGCCGCGAGCCGCTCGCGCTCGGCCTCGACCCGCTGCGCCGCCTGCATCCGGAGGGCGTGCTGGACCTGACGCTCGGACATGTTCACCTCCACGGTAGCGCGCGTGGCCACGGCCCTCATCCTGGTCGAACGGGCAGCTCGCGTCAGTACGCGGCCTGGCGCGACCGCTCGACGCGCGTCATCTCCGCGCGATCGTAGCGCTCGCCGAGGTCCGCGATCTCGCCGCTGGCCACGGCCACGTCGCGCAGCTGGCGCTCGAGGATCATGCCGGCGATCTCGCAGACGTCGCCCATCGACGGCCGCGCGCCCACGTCGCGCGACAGCAGGCGGTCGAGGAGCCCCGTCAACAGGCGCGACGCGCGCGGGAAGCGGTCGGCCGCGCTCGCCCGGGATTGCAGCGCCGCTGCGCCCGAGCCGAACGCCATGACGCCCGCGAGGCACTGGAACCCGATGACGCCGAGCGCGTGCACGTCCGCCGTCGCGTCGGACGGCGAGGCCGCGAGCTCGCGCGACTGCGACCAGTCATCGATGCGCAGCGCCGGCCCTCGCGGCTCGGTGCCGCAGAGCACGGCGTCGGCGCGCAGGTTGCGATGCGCCACGCCCGTGTGGTGCGCGTGCTCGAGGATGCCCGCGAGCTCGAGCACGACGCGCAGCGCGTCGACCCGCGCGCCGCTCGTGATCACGTCGGCCAGCGACGGCCCGATCGCGCGATCGGTGGCGAACCAGGCGCGCCCGTCGGGCAGCGTCCCGCGCTCGTAGGCGCGCGCGATGCCTGGGTGCCGCAGGCGGCCGAGCACGTCAGCCTCGCGGAGGAACAGGGCGTGCGCGCCGCGGAAGCCATACGCGCCGGGCATCACCCGCAACGTGACGGGGTGGCCGAGCCGGGCGTGCGTCGCGTCGTACGTGCACGCGGTCCGCGTCCGCGCGGTCTCGCGCTCGATCCTGTACGCGCCGATCGACTCGCCGTGGACGCTCATCACCGGGTCCCCGTGCACGGCGCGTGCCCCGGAGACCTCGTGGCGCGGCGCGCACTTGCCCGACGCGACGGGGAGCGGCCTCCCGACCCCGCCACGCGCGTGCAGGGTCGACTGGCCCCGCGCGGGGCCACCGGACTACCGCTGCGAGCTGGAGACGTCTTCGATCTCGCCGGCGACGACGCCCGCCGCATCGACGCTGGCCACCACGTACGGCGTCCACCGCGGCTGACGCGTCCGGGGCGCCGCCTCGGGCAGGCCGTCCATGTCGACCAGCTCCACGTCGGTGACGGCGGCCATCTCGGTCAACGTGTCGCCCGCGGTGCGCCCCGCGTCGGTGACCCAGCCGATGTCCGCCACGACCTCGCGGCTGCTCGGCCGGTCGAACCGATCCCGCGCGAGCATCTGATCGATCGCGGTCGCCAGCTCGCGCGGTGCCCGCGGGCAGCGCGCGCCGACGGGCACGTACGCCTCCGCGGGCAGCTGGCCCGTCAGCGCCTGGTACGCGACGACGCCGAGCGCGTAGATATCGGCCCGGTCGTCCATCGCGTCGCCGCGCACCACCTCGGGTGCCATGTAGCCGCGCGCGCCCGGAGCCGGGACGTGCGGGATCGCCGGCGCGGCGTCGTGCGTCCGCGCGTCGCTCCACTCGGTCACGCACAGCGGATACCCGCGCCCGCTCGTCAGGACGATCCGCTCGGGGCGCAGGCCGGCGTGCACCACGCCGCGTCGGTGCGCGTGCTCGAGGACACGGGCGACGTCGCGGATCAGCGATGCGACCTCGAGCGGGCGCATCGGGCCGCGGTGGTTCTCGTCGGAGATGCGCTCGCCGGACGCCGCCTCGAAGGCGAACCACGGCCGCGCGTCGGCGAGCAGGCCAGACTCGTAGACCGCCGGGATGCCGGCGTGGCGCAGCGCCTCGAGCAGGCAGGCCTCGCGGAGGAGCGGCACCGAGCCGGCGCGCGTGGCGACCTTGATCAACGCGCGGCGAGGCAAGACAACGTGCTCCGCCGCGTACAGCATGCCGATCGCGGTCGCGCCGAGCTCGCGGACGACCCGGTAGTTACCGAGCCGCGCGTCGACGGCGAGCGGCGATCGAGAAGCTCCGTCCGACATGCTCCCCATCGCCGCATCCCCTGTGCACCCGGCATGCCTCACCCGGATGGAGATTATGGGAGGGAGATCACCATGGGCATCGCGGACATAGTCGCCTCGCCCTGGGCACGCAGACCCGAGCCCGGCTCGGGACATCCGTCCCGAGGGCCTCCTGACCCTACGCGCCGCCGGAGCCTACGAGCTCGAGCGCGGCTTGTTGAAGCGGACCTCGAGCTCGGATTGCGTGCGCGCCACCGCGGGCGGCTCGGTCCCGGACGCGGCCGGGCGGTCGGCGGGCAGGCGCTCGATGATCGGCGGCGCCTTCGTCACCGACGAGCGGGCCGCGGACGGGGCGGTGGTCGGCCCGGACTTCGATGCCGGTGACGACTCCGGTGCGGCCGGTGCGGCGACGGCACCGCTGACCGTCATCGTCGAGGACATCGGCGGCGGCTGCGTCTTCTTCGGCATCCGATCCGGCGAGAGGCCGTACGCCGGCGTCCAGCGCGGTTTGTCGATCTGCGAGAGCGCCGGGATCAACTCGATCGCCTGGGCCGTCGCGGTGGCGCGCTCCCAGACCTGGGCCGCGGTCGGGCGGTGGTCGCGGTCGGGCGCGATCATCTGATCGATCAGCTGCGTCAGCTCGAAGGGGGCCGACGGCCGGCGGCCCGCGCACGACTCCTGCGCGCTCGCCAGCTCGCCCGTCAGCGCGCGGTACGCGATCGTCCCCAGGGCGTGGACATCGTCCCGTTCGTCGACGAGCCCGGCCGGGACGTTGCCCTCGAGCTCGACCTCGAGGTTGTACGCGTCGGACCAGTTGCGAAGGGCGAACGCGAACTTTCGGCCCGACGTGCGCACGAGGTTCGACGCCGTGACCATGCGGTGGATGACGCCGGCGCGGTGGGCGCTCGCGAGGATCTCGCCCGCGTCGCGCAGGAGGTAGATGACCTCGGGCACGCTGAGCGTGCTGCTCGCGCCGACGGCCTCGGCGATCGTCACGCCGTCGAGCCGCTCCATCGCGATCCACGGGCTGCGATCGGGCAGCTCGCCACACTCGAACACGCGCGGGATGCCGGGGTGATCGAGGCCCTCGAGGACGCACGCCTCGCGGATGATCTGCACGGCCATCTCGCGCAGCCACGGATCGCGGTGCATCACCTTGATGGCCGCGCGGCGGGGCAAGATGTTGTGAGTCGCCTCGTAGACGACTCCCGTGTCCTCGATGCGGAGGACGGTCTGGATGATGTAGTCGCCGATCCGGGCACCGGGCGCGAGGCGGTCGGCGGGCGGCGTTTGCGTCGTCATGGAGCGGTGACTACGAGTGTGCCTCGCGCTCGTCTCACGATCACGTTGTTTGTCGCGGACGACGGGCGGGGTCGCTCAGGGCCGATGTGGGCGCTGACCCTGCATCAGCCCCCAGTACACACCGCCGGCGAGGAAGAACCCGACGAACCACGACCAGTCATAAAGGAAGTGGAGCGCGGGGACGAACACGCCGGCCAGGGCGACGGCCGCGCCGAGGAGCGTGGCGCCGATCGCGGGGAGGTTCCAGCCGGCGGTGTACCGGTACGCTCCGGTGCTGGCGTAGAGGGCAGCGAGGTCGAGCGTGGTCTTCCGCAGGATCCAGTAGTCGACGATCAGGACGCCGGCGACGGCGCCGAGCGAGCCCGAGTAGCCGACGAGCCAGCCCACGATGTAGCTGTGCTCGTCGCGCATGAGCTCCCACGGCATCATCGCGATGCCGACCAGGCCCGTGATGAGGCCGCCGCGCTTGAAGTCGATGAGCTTGGGGAACGCGTTCGCGAAGTCGTTGGCCGGCGAGACGACGTTGGCGGCGATGTTCACGGCGAGCGTGGCGATGACGACCGTGAACATGGCGATGCCGATGAACAGGCGATCCGTGAAGTGCGAGGCGAGCGCGATCGGATCGTCGATCGGCTTCTGAAAGTGGAAGATGATCACGGTGGCGGACGTGATCACGATGCCCATCGCGGCGAACGCGGTCATCGTGGTCGGCAGCGCGCCGACCTGGCCGATCGCCTGCTCGCGCTGCGACCGCCCGAAGCGCGTGAAGTCCGGCATGTTGAGGGACAGCGTCGACCAGAAGCCGATGGTCGCGGTCAGCGACGGGATGAACACGGAGAGGAACGTGCCCTCGCCGGTGAAGCTCGTCTTGGCCATGATGGGGCCGAGGCCGCCGGCGGCGTCGACCGCCCAGTACACGAGCGCGCCCGTCATCACGAGGACGAACGGCGCCGCGAAGCGCTCGATGCGCCGCAGCACGTCCATGCCGCGGAAGATGATGAGGATGTTGAGCCCCCAGAACAGCGCGAACGAGACCCACTGCGTCCGCGCGAAGCCGGTGGCTTGCCAGGCGGGGTGGGAGACACCCAGCAGGTCGTGCCAGCCCGGCCACACCGCGGTGAGAAACACCTG
>JANXOM010000068.1 GCA_025353585.1 Deltaproteobacteria bacterium | reverse complement strand
TCGAGCCCTTCGATCTCGTGGAGGTAGAGCACCATTCGCTTCTTCGGCGGTAGCGTGTCGAGGGCGCGGTAGACGCGGGCCTGCTCCTCGCGGCGCTCGAGCGCCCGATCGGGCATCTCGGGCCGCTCGACGAGGCTCGGGTCCGCGTTCGCGGCGTCGAGGTCATCGACGCCGATCGGCGGGGGGCGCCGCTTGCGAGTGCGAATGCGCCCGAGCGCGACGTTCACGCAGATCCGGTAGAGCCACGTGGACAGGCGCGCGTCGCCGCGGAACCGCTCGAGGCCCCGGAACGCGATGACGAACACCTCCTGGACGAGATCGTCGAGGTCGGAGCGGTCGCCGAGGACGCGGTAGAGGTTGCCGGCGACCTGGCGACGGAAGCGGTGGTAGAGCTCGTCGTGCGCCGCGCGCTGGTGATCGCGGCAGCGCGCGATCAGGTCAGCTTCATCGGCGGGGTCGAGGGCCGCGACGGACCCTGTGCTATCCCGCTTCACCCCGTGAATCATAGCCCGGAGTCAGTGACCGATCCGCGTCGATCCGTTCACGGACGCAGGAACCGCCGGGCGCCAGGACCACCGGACGATCGGTCCGGTTTCGGTCTCCGCACCTCCTGGCGTCCCGGCCGGGCCGCCCGCTTCACCGCCGCGTCGGCAACACGGTGAACTCGATGTCCTTACCGACAACGCAGTGCAACGCGTCCTCGTCCCCTGCCGCCTCGAAGGTGCACGGGGCGTCGTCCTTGTCGGTGGCGGCCGCGCCCGTGGTCGGCAGCCTCAGAGTTATCCCGACCTCGGAGGTGCGCCAGACGCCGTGGAACGGCAGGTCGAAGATCTGGCCCTCGCAGGCCGTCTTGACCCGCAGCTTGAAGGTCCGATCCCGGAGGGCGACGAGGTGGACCTCGGCCTTGTCGCACGGCGTGCCGGTCTGCTCCCACTGGCCGCCGAAGCCCATGAAGTGCTCGTACGCGGTGGCCGGCTTGCGGTCGAGGCCGACGGCGTCACGGAATTGCTTGACCGCGCGCAGGCTCGCGAACGCCGGGTCGAAGCGCGCCTCCACGAGATACTCGTTCGCGTCGGGCCGCCTGGACTTCGCGAGCTCGCCGAGGAGCGCGAGGGCGTCGGCGGGCTTCTTCGCGGCGACGGCGATGGCCGCGAGCCGGTAGCGCGCCTCGGCGTGGTCGGCGTCGAGCGCGAGGACGGCTTGCCACGACGCGGCCGCCTTGGGCGTGGGCGCCTTGCGCGCGGCGGCGACGGCCTTGCTCACCTCGGGCGAGATCGTCACCGCAGGGGCCGTGCCGCCCACCGGCGGCGTGACGCCCGCGGGCGGCGTGACCGTCGGACCCGGCGTGACCGGCCCCGGCCGCGCGCCCGGCGCGTTCAGATCGAACGCGACCACGTCCGTCAGCTCGCGGCCCGCGCGCCGCACGGTGTACGCGACGGCCACGCGATCCTCGTCGTGCGCCGCGTAGACCTCGACGATCTTGCCGATCGGATCCGGCGCGTCCCACGCGACCACCACGTCGCCGCCGGCCGCGCGCTTCACCGTCAGCGTCCGCCCCGACGCGCTCGCGGCGAACACGGCGCTGCCGCCGCGCTGCGCGATCGGCGCCTTGACGTCGAGGTGGGCCAGGACGTCGGCCGCGACCTTGCTGCAGCTCGGCGCGCCCGTCGCCGCCCCGTCCCTGGCGAGCAGGGGGACGCACGCGCGATCCTGGTTGACCAGGTAGGGCCGGTCGACGGCCGAGAAGCCGCCGAACGTATCGGCGTGCGCGGTGCCAGCCACGAGCAAGAGCGAGAGCGCGCGGAGCCGCATGGTGTCAGTCATAGCGCACCCGCCTGCCCGCTGCTCGCACGACGCAAGCCGTGCATCTTGGGGTACCTTGTCGCCGTGCGGCTCCTCTCCCGTGCCACGGCGGCGCTCGACCGGGGCGTCGTCCGCTTCATGGAGCGCCGGATGGCCCCCGGCGGGCCGCGCATCGCGACGCCGCCCGGCCTCGCCGATGCCCGCGCGCAGCTCGTGGACCTCGCGCGCCAGTACAGCGCCGGTACGCTGGCCTTGCCGAGCCCGTTCTTCCCGGCGCCCGACGCCATCGCGCCGCGGCTCGCGCCCCAGGGCGAGGGCCCGCTCGCCACGCAGGTCGTGGACCTCGCGTGGGAGTCGGGCTACGTGCCGTTCCTGCCGGCGGCGCGCGAGCCGTATCTGGCGCACCGCGAGAACGGCACGGCCCATGTCCGGTGGTGGACGTCAGGGCGCGGCAGGCCCACGGTGGTCGTGCTGCACGGCTGGGCCGGCGGGACGCACTGGCTGACGGCGCGCGCCTTCGACGTCGCGTACTGGCTGCGCCACGGCTACGACGTCGCCGCGTTCGTGCTGCCGTTCCACGGCGCGCGCGCCCCGGGCGGCCGCTCCGGCGCGCTGTTCCCGTCGACGAACCCGCTGCGCACGAACGAGGCGTTCGGCCAGGCGATCTACGACCTGCGCGGGGTCGCCGCGTGGCTGCGCGGGCGCGGCTCGCCGGCCGTTGGCGTCATCGGCATGAGCCTCGGCGGCTACACGGCCGCGCTGTGGGCGAGCGTGGATCCCGAGCTCGCGTTCGCCGTTGGCCTCATCCCCGCCGTCTCGTTCTCGCGCCTCATGTGGCGCCACGGCGAGCAGAGCCCGGTGCGCCGCCGCGCGGTGCAGGCCGGGATCACCGAGGACCTGCTCGCGGACGCGTTCGCCGTCCACGCGCCGACGTCCCGACCGGCGCTGCTGCCGACCGACCGGCTGTTCGTCGTCGCGGGGCGCGGCGACCAGATCACGCCGCCGGATCAGGCCGAGGCCCTCGCCGCGCACTGGGGCGTGGAGATCCTCTGGTTCGATGGCGGCCACCTGGCGCAGGTGGGGCGCGGGGACGCGATGCGCGTGGTACGCCGTCGACTCGGCGCGCTGGACCTCCCCGGCCGCGTCTTCCGCCGCACGTAGCTACCGATGTCCACGAACACCCCGCTCCCACCGCTCGCCGATGCGCTCGTCGCCGGCCCGTTGCTCCTCGATGGCGCGATGGGCTCGCTCCTGTACGAGCGCGGCGTCCTCCATACCCGCAGCTACGACGAGCTGAACCTGTCGGCGCCCGAGCTCATCCGCGGCGTGCACGCGGACTACGTCGCGGCCGGCGCGAACCTGATCGAGACGAACACGTTCGGCAGTAACCGCGCCGCCCTCGCGCGGCACGGGCTCGCCGAGCAGGCGGTCGCGCTCAACCGCGCCGGCGTGCAGCTCGCGCGCACCGCCGCCGGGACCCGGGCGTACGTCGCGGGCGCCGTCGGCCCGACGGGCATCAGGTTCGGCATCGCCACCGCCGCCGAGCGCCGCCTCGCGCGGTTCGCGCTGGCCGAGCAGATCGACACGCTCGTGCTCGCGGGCGTCGACGCGATCGTCCTCGAGACGTTCGGCTCGATCCTCGAGATGGAGACGGCGCTCGATGTCGCGAAGGAGCGCGGGCCGCGCGTGCCCGTGTTCGCGATGATGGTGTTCGATGCGGCGTGCAAGTCGGACGGCGGCCTCGGCCCGGCCGAGATCGCGGACCGGCTCATCGCGGCCGGCGCGGACGTGGTGGGCGCGAACTGCGGCGTCGGCCCCGCCGAGCTCTACCAGGTCTCGACGGGCATGGTCGGGCGCGGCCGGCCCGTCATCGCCCAGCCGAACGCCGGCCTGCCCGCCACCGTCGAGGGGCGCACGATCTATGTCGCGAACCCCGAGCACTTCGGCGTGTTCGCGCGGCGCATGCTCAAGGGCGGCGTGCGGCTCGTCGGCGGCTGCTGCGGCACCACGCCCGCCCATATCCGCGCCATGCTCGGCGCGGTCCGCATGCTGCGCGGCGAGACGGTCGAGGCCCAGCACGCGCCAACGACGATCGAGGCGAGCGAGCCCCGCGCGGTCGGGCCGCGGCTCGCGCGGACGCCGTTGCCCGAGCGCAGCCGGCTCGGCGGCCGGATCGCGCGCGGCGAGTTCGCGGTGTCGGTCGAGCTCACCGCGCCCGCCGGCACGGACCTGTCGAAGACCACGGCCCAGGTGGCGGCGCTGGCCGCGGGCGGCGTGGACATCGTGAACATCGCCGATGGGCCGCGCGCCTCGGCCCGCGTGGCGAACATCGCGGTGTGCGCGCGGCTCGTGCGCGAGACGGGCGTCGAGCCGATCCTGCACGTGTGCTCGCGCGACCGCAGCTTCCTCGGCCTCATCGCGCACCTCTACGGCGCGCAGGCGCTCGGGCTGCGCGACCTCGTGCTCATCACCGGCGATCCGCCGAAGATGGGCGACTACCCGTTCTCGACGCCGGTCTACGACGTCGACTCGGTGGGCCTCCTCAAGATCGCGGCCGGCATGAACGCGGGCATCGATCCAGCGGGCAAGGAGTGCGAGCCGACCTCGTTTGTCCTCGCCACGGGCGCCGAGCCGGGCGCGGCCGATCGCGATCGCGAGCTGCGCCGCCTCGAGGACAAGAAGGCGGCGGGCGCCGAGCTCGTGATGACGCAGCCGGTGTACGACCCGCGCACCCTCGAGCGCTTCCTCGACGATTGCGCGCCGCTCGGCCTGCCGGTGATGGTCGGCATCCTGCCGCTGGCGTCGCACCGCAACGCGGAGTTCTTGAACGCCGAGGTGCCCGGGATGTCCATCCCGTCGGAGTATCGCGAGCGCATGGCGAAGGTCAGCGGCGGCGCCGTGGCGGCGCGAGCCGAGGGCATCAAGATCGCGCAGGAGGCGCTCGCCGCGGTGTGCGCGCGCGTGGCCGGCGCGTACGTGATGCCGCCGTTCAACCGCGTCGAGAGCGCGCTCGCGGTGCTCGAGGTCGCGAAGCCGCGCTGGAGGCCCGCCTGATGGCGGCCGCGTCGGGGCTGACGTTCGCCGAGGCGGTCGCGTTTCACCGCGGGATCCACGTGATGGATCTCCACGCCGACACGGCGAAGCTGATGGCGAAGCTCGGGTACGACCTCTCGGTCCGCCACGAGCGCGTGCTGCCGCGCATGTTCAACGCGTTCGGCCACGTCGATCTGCCGCGGCTGCGCGAGGGCGGCGTGGCCGGGCAGTTCTTCTCGTTCTGGACCATTCCGAAGCCGGAGCGCGGGTGCCACCGCGGCGTGACGACGCAGCTCGACGCGATGGACGGCGCCATCGACCGGCACCCGGCGGACATCGTGTGGACGCGCACCGGTGCGGACGTCCGCGCGGCGAAGGCGGCGGGCAAGATCGCGGCCCTCGGCGGCATCGAGGGCGGCCAGGCGCTCGAGGGCCAG
>JANXOM010000371.1 GCA_025353585.1 Deltaproteobacteria bacterium | reverse complement strand
CCCCGTGCCGTCGTTGCGAATCCAGAACAGATCGCCGTCGACGAACGGGGTGGCAAGCAAGCCGCTCACCGTCGACCCCGAGGCATTCGCCGCGAGGCGGAGGAACGTGCCCGGCGCGCGCCCACCCGGCACCGTGACATCCGCGTTCGAGCCGGCCGCGAGCGGGATCACCGCGCTCTGCGTCCCCAGGTTGATACCGGCACCGACCTTTCCCGGAGCGTCGGTGTGGGCACATGCCGAGGAGGCGGCGACGAGCATGGTGAGGACGGCGAGACGCATGAGATTGAACATTGACATTTTCCTTGAACGAGTGAACGCGGTGGTTAGAGACAACTATCAGGCGTTGGTGACAGCGGTCATCAGGAATGACCAGGGATCGGATCGATTCGTGGGGTCCAGCGAGACGTGCCCGACTCGGCGCGGCGACTTCGGGACACCCCAGGCCGGAACCGCCTCCGTCCCGCCGTGACGCGCGAACGCGCCGGGCGGCATGGGCGCGAGCACCAGCTCGAGATCCGCATGGAGCTGCTTGAGCGCCTGGATCTGGTAGTCGGTCGGCTTATGGATCCCGCGGTGCGGGTTGTTGGGGTTCACGATGACGTCGGTCACCGCGAACGAGGCGCCGTGCGGGATCCATGGCTTGCCCGAGCCCGCCGACTCGCCCCAGCGCCAAGCGCCATCGACGAGCCGCAGCTCGCCCGCGTTGTGCGTCTCGATCCCGATCGTGACGAGGTTCGGGTGAAAGACCGACTGCTTGCCGTTCACGACCGAGCCGTAGATGCCGTGCTCCCCGCCGCCGGCGTGGTTCGCGTTCCGGAACACCGAGCACCACTGCACGACGCCCTGCTCCGGGGTTCGCCCGACGCCGAACGTTGCCGCATTCCCGGCGCCCGGCTGCGTCGTGAACGCGCGCAGGAGCGCCTCCCAGTCGTCCGGGTGCATGTCCGTCGTGTGGTCGACGATGCCCCAGGGCGCGATCGCGCCGCCGATGCGCCGCGCGTGCGCCGGCGTGTGCTTCGCGCCGCTCCACCAGCCGTCGACCCACGTGGTCAGCGGCTGAACGGTCGGCGGCGGAAGCGGCGCGTGCTCGCTCATCGCGGGCCCGGCGGTATCGCGCTCGGTGAACGCCGCGATCCAGGGGCGCAGGATCGCCTCCGCCGCCTCGCCGACCGACGCGACCGCGCTCTCGAGCCCTTCGACGAGCGGAGTCGTCACACGAGCACCGTGGTCTTGTCGTCGCCCGGCAGGTGCGCCTGCGCGTCGAACTGAGCCTTGAGCGCGTCGAGGTCCGCCTGCGTGGCCGGCGGGCCCAGCTCGGCGGTGGTGTCCTCGGAGCGCTTCAAGCGCGCGGCGTCCGCCTCCTCGTCCGCCTCCTCGTTGAGGTCGACATCGCGCTCGCCCGTGATGCGCGCGCCGACCGGCGCGAGCGGCGCGGGGTCCGGCGTGGCGATCGGGCCTGCCCCGATGTCGCGCGACGTGAAGCTCGAGAAGACGTCCGCGCGCTCGACCGTGAGGCCATGGGCGCGGAGCCCTGCCACGATCTCGCGGCCGAACTGCTCGACCTGATTGCCGCCTTCGCTGTCGTCGAGGTCGGGCGCGGTGTTTCCGATGATAGTGAGCTTGTAGAGCGTGGCCATTGGTGTTGTCCGATCAGAGCGCCGCGAGGCGCCCCCGCAGGAGGTTGAAGTCGAAGCCGTTCGGGGCCGGGCGCGCGCCGGTGACCCAGTCATCGCTGATGACCGCGTACGCCTCGTCGACGTACGTGAAAAACCACTCCCAGGTCGCGATCTTGATCGTGCCCCAGGTGATGAAGCCGACGCCGGTGCGGTTATAGAGCGCGACCGCCATGCAGTGCCCGCCCCAGCTGCCTGGCGTGAACCTGACGCCGTGCTCACCCGGCCGCGCGACGTCCCACACCGTCTGATCCTGCGCCGCCGCGGGCAGGGCCGCGCCGATGTAGACGCCGCCGAACAGATTGATCGCCTGCTCGACGTGGAGCTTGTTGCCCGGCTGGAGCTTGACGTACGCGCCGATCCTGTGGCCGCCGATGCCCGTCTGTCGCCAATCGTTCAGCGAATCGAGGAGAATCTCGCCGCCGTCGGTCGCCGGCTGGCCGGGGATGTAGCCGCTGTTGCGCGAGTAGTCGTCGAGGACGTCCCTGTCGGAGAGCGTGATCTCGGAGCCGTTCGCCGCGGTCTGGATCTGGATCAGGTGGGCCTTGCCGGCCGACCCGCAGCACCCGATCTGATCGTTCAGCATCATCCCGAACTGGGGTGCCGCCTTCGTGGTCCAGTCGCGCGCCGGCGGCGGGGCCGGAACCGCTCGGGCATCAACGAAGTCCTCGATCGCGAACGTCCGCCCGTCGTAGCGCGGCGCGCGCTTGCCGAGCATGCGTCCGAGCCCGCCAGGAATCACAGGTCGCCCGTCGCCGTGTGGAAGGTCGCGCCACCGTTCGCCGTGCGCATCTTCTCGAGCGCCTCGTGCGCCTGCCAGCTCGCCTCCGCCGGCGTGGCCTTGTCGCCGCCGAGGTACTTCTGCACGACCTCCGCGAGCGCGCACGCTGCAATCTGGCCGCCCTCGCTCTCCGCGTCGGCCTCGAGTGCGGCCCATGACTCGGTGCCGCTGGTGATGCGCCCGAACCACGTCGCAGCCAACGCCTCGAGCTTGCTCTGGTTCAGCACCGTGCAGTCCACGACGGCCTGCCCGGCCCCCTTGACGTCCTTGCAGCCCGTCGACGCGCCCCACGACACGCCGATCATCAGCGCGACGATCGCCGCCGTGGTTACCGCCGCACGCGCCGCCGCCGCGACCGCGGGCTTGCGCAGGCTCGTTAGGACATCGCGCAGCGCCTCCCACTTGCCCGAGGCCGCGAAGCCCGCCACGAGCGACGTGGCCGCGAGTGCCATCGTGATCGGGGCCCCCGATTTGAGCGCGGCGCCGACGTAGGCGAGACTCGAGGTCCCGAAGCCAAGGATGTAGCCGCCGAGGGTCGTGGTGAAGAACGTGATCCGCGTGGCGAGTCCGGCGCGCAGGAGCGCGACGAGCGCGACGAGCGCCGCACCGACCGCGAGCATGTACTGGCCGGACATCATGTATCCGAGGAGCGTGCCGTCGATGGTCGGATTCATCACGACCGGCGGCGCGACCACGATCGGCTGCGTGTCGATCGCCGCCGAGCCCGAGCCTGCGGCGTCCGTGGCCGCGAAAACCGTCCTGCCGACGTCCGAGCCCGAGCCCGAGCCGGCGAACAGCGACGACGGCGGCTCCGCGTGGACTGCACCGAGGCGTCCGAAGGAGAGGAGGCCGAGCGCGAGCAAGAATGCGGCTGCGACGGAGACGAGGGGGAGCAGGAGCGAGACGTTGCGCTTGCCGATGACGTCGTCGATGAGGAACTTGGTGGAGGCGGGCAGGACGAGCCCCGACACGCGGTTGACGGCCATGAGGACGAAGCCGACGGCCAGGATTCCGCGCCGCGGTTTGACCAGCGCCCGATGGCGAGGCTTGCGTGTGACCGGGCCAGGTCGGGTTGATCAGTCGAGAGCCAAACACTGTTGATGGTTGAGAGGCGAACGTTGGAGCCCGCGTAAAGGTCTCCGCGAGAATCGGCGTCGAGCAGCAGGCGGGGCACGGCGGTCTGCAGCTCCTTGAATTCACCCAGATAGAAGAGCGTCGCCAACCAAAAGAAGTCGC
>JANXOM010000015.1 GCA_025353585.1 Deltaproteobacteria bacterium | reverse complement strand
TGGACGCGCTGACGTTCTCCGCGAACCTGCCGCGCCCGAACTAGCGTTTCCGGGACCTCGGTTCGGGCGCGCCGCGGGTGGAGAGCCCGGCCCGAACAATGTCAACGCTGCCGGCGCGCGATCGCGAGAGTGCGCGTCGCGCGAAAACACGACGCGCCTTTTCGAGAGCGGCGTGCATAATGAGACCGCCTCGCCATGACGTCGAACACCATCGAGCTGGTCGAACACGTTCGCCGCCGCCTCAGCACGCACGACTCCGTGTGCGAGATCGTCGGTCCCGCGCCGGAGGCCGCGATCGTCGCGGCCGAAGAGGCGCTCGGCTGCACGTTCCCGCCCTCGTACCGCACGTTCCTCAGCACGTTCGGCGGCATCGCGATCCCGACTCACCTCGGGGTCGTGCACGAGTTCGTGGGCGTCCATGCGGCCGAGGATGCGACCTCGCACGAGCAGCACCTCGATGACGTCGTCCAGCGCACGCTGCGCGCCCGCGAGGAGCGCCGCCTCGGCGAGCACCTCGTCGTCGTGGGCATGGGCGCGCAGTACCAGGAGTGGTTCTGCCTCGACACGAACCGCCCGAGCGCGAGCGGCGAGTACCCGGTCGTCCTGTTCGACGCGCGCGACAACGCCGTCGACCAGCAGTTCTACGACGACTTCGGCCAGATGCTGCAGGAGGTCATGGGCTTCGTCGCCGATAACCTCGACCAGCCGCTCGACTGACCCAAACCGCCCCGCGGCGCGTGCTATAGGTTCGGTCGCATGAGCGGCCGTCCGTCCTGGGCTCGCTGGGTGACCCGCGGGTCTCTCCTCATCGCCGCCATCGCACTCGTCTATACGGTCCACAACACCGGGATCGACAAGCTCTGGGCGAACTTCCAGCGCATCGGCTGGTGGTGGCTCGTCGTCGTGCCGATGGAGGCGCTCATCACCACGCTCGACGCGTTCGCGATCCGCGCGTTCCTCTCCCCCGAGCAGCACAAGGTGAAGCTGCGCACCGCCGTCCTCGCGCAGCTCTCCGGCCGCGCCGTCAACTCCGTCGCTCCGACGGGCAGCCTCGGCGAGGCCATCAAGGTATCGGTGCTCACCGAGCACGTCAGCCAGTCGCGCGCCGTCGCGACGATCCTCCTCTACAACGTCGTGGGCTTCACGGTCGAGCTGATGACCGTCGCCGTCGCCGCGCCGATCATGGTCGTGCTCCTGCCGATGCCCAGCAGCGTGCGCTGGCTGATGATCGTCTCCGCGGTCCTCTGCGGCACGCTCTCGATCGGGCTCTACCTCCTCGTGCGCCGCGGCATGCTCGCCTCCGTCGCGCGGCTCGGCGTCCGCCTGCGCCTCCTCTCCAAGGAGCGATACGCGCGCTGGACCGAGAAGCTGTCCGCCGTCGATGACAAGATCCGCATCACGACCGGTGCCCGCACCCGCGACCGCGTGCTCGGCATCGCGCTCGTCACCATCTCGCGCCTGACGTCGATGTCGCTCTCGCTGATGCTGCTGCACGCGATGGGCGGCGCCATCACGGTCGCGTTCGTCGCGGCCTACACGGTCGGCGGCTTCGTCATCTACATGCTCGGCAGCATGGTGCCGATGGGCATCGGCGTATCCGAAGGCGGCAACTTCGAGATGTTCAAGCTGCTCGGCGCGGACTCGAGCGCGGGTGTCTCGCTGGTCGAGGCGCGGCGCACCACGCTGCTCGCGTACGCGGCGATCGGCCTCGTGCTGCTGACGGCGAGCGAGACGGTCAAGCGCGCGCGCCTCAAACAGAAAAAGGCCGCCGCGCACCCGGTCGGCGATGCGGTCGCCCCCGCCGCGAGCGACGCGAAGACGCCGCCGCTCGTCGACGCGATGTGACGCGCGCCGCACCGCGCGGTGACAAGCAAGCCACACACTTCGCTGCGTTTTTTCTAGGTTCGGGGTGAAAGGCCTCGTGCTAGTTTCCGCGCCGAATGCGAAGTCGTTTGCTCCTTGCCGCCGCGCTCGTCGTCCTTGCCGCTTGCGGCGACGACGGCAACACCGTTCACCAGGATGCGGGGCCGGGGTCGAACATCGATGCTCACCACGACGGTGGTACGCCGGGCGATGGCTCGTCGGGCGCGACGGAGGTCACGTGCGAAGCGCTGACGCCGCTGCCCTCGGGCACGTGCGCCGTGCAGGGCGTCGGTACGTCGAAGCTCCTCAAGGGCACCGTCCTCACGCCGACCACGATCTTCCACGGCGGTCAGGTCGCGATCGACCCGACCGGCCAGATCACGTGCGCCGGGTGTAACTGCGCCACCGGCGGTGAGACCGTCATCACGTGTCCGGACGCGGCGATCTCGCCGGGCCTCATCAACACGCACGACCACATCACGTTCACGCAGAACTTCCCGTACACGGACACCGGCGAGCGCTACGACGATCGCCAGCAGTGGCGCGAGGGCCTCGACGGGCACAAGAAGATCCCGTCGAAGGGCAGCGCCTCGAAGGCGCAGATCCTGTGGGGCGAGCTCCGCTTCCTCATGGGCGGCGCGACCTCGATCGTCGGCTCCGGCGGCCAGCCGGGCCTGCTCCGCAACCTCGACGTCGCCGCCGACCAGGGCGGCCTGGGCAAGCCGGCCGTCGACTTCGACACCTTTCCGCTCGATGACTCGAGCGGCACCCGCCGCACGACCGATTGCAACTACGGCGGGACCCCGTCCACGCCCGCCACGATCATGAACATCGCGGCCTACGAGCCGCACACGGCCGAGGGCATCGACGCCACCGCCCACAACGAGTTCCTCTGCGAGAGCTCGGCGAGCTACGACGTGATGGCGCCGGGCGTGTCCAACAACCTCGTGTTGCCGAAGACCGCGATGATCCACGCCGTGGGCCTCACGGCGAGCGACTACGGCGCGATGGCGACCGCCGGTACGGGCATGATCTGGTCGCCGCGCTCCAACATCACGCTCTACGGCGACACGGCGCGCGTCTCCACCGCCGCGCGCATGGGCGTCAACATCGCGCTCGGCACGGACTGGATGCCGAGCGGCTCGATGAACCTCCTGCGGGAGCTGCAGTGCGCGGACGGCTTCAACAAGACGTACATGCACACGTTCTTCACGGACGAGCAGCTGTGGGCGATGGTCACGTCGAACGCCGCCGCGGTCACGAAGATGGACGACAAGATCGGCCTCCTCGCGGCCGGCCACGTCGCGGACATCACGATCTTCCGCGGCAACGGCAGCGCGTCGTTCCGCTCGGTCATCGACGCCAAGCCCCAGGACGTGGCGCTCGTCCTCCGCGGCGGCACCGTGCTCTACGGCGACACCGACCTCGTCGGCGCGCTCACCACGGGCTGCGACTCCATCCCGGGTGACGTCTGCGGCGCGCCCAAGCAGGTCTGCCTCACGAGCGACATCGGCATGTCCCTCGACGCGCTGACCGCGGGCGCCGGCACGGTCTATCCGGCGTTCCAGTGCGACGTCCCGATGAACGAGCCGACCTGCACGCCCTCGCGGCCGGCCTCGGTCGCGAGCTCGACGATCTACACCGGCCTCACGTCGGCCACCGATAGCGACGGCGACGGCATCGCGGACGCCGACGACAACTGCCCGAACGTGTTCAACCCGGTGCGCCCGATGGACAACGGCGCGCAGGCGGACGCGGACGGGGATGGCGTGGGTGACTCGTGCGACCCGTGCCCGACCAACGCGAACACCACGACGTGCACCACGGCCGATCCGAACGACCGCGACGGCGACGGCGTGCCGAACTCCACGGACAACTGCCCCGACAACGCGAACCCCGACCAGCTCGACACCGACATGGACGGCAAGGGCGACGTCTGCGACGCGTGCCCGAACGACAAGAACGAGGGCACCGCGGGCTGCCCGGCGACGATCTACCAGATCAAGACGAACGTCTTCACGGCCCACACCCCGGTCACGGTGTTGAACGCGCTCGTGACGGGCAAGGGCTCGAACGGCTTCTTCATCCAGGTGAAGGAAGGCGACGCCGGCTACACGGGCCCGGATAACTCCGGCGCGTTCGTGTTCACGGGCGCCACCTCCGCGGCCCTCACCACCGCGGTCGTCGGCGAGCGCTTCACGCTCTCGGGCGACGTCGACGTCCACACCGGCGAGCTCGAGCTGGATAACATCACCGCGATCACCGCCACCACGTCGACGCCCGAGGCGCTCCCCGCGCCGATCGACGTCGCCTACGCGGAGGTCGCCACGGGCGGCACGCGCGCGGCCACGCTCGAAGGCGTCATCGTCGACGTTCCGGGCGCGACGGTGAGCGCGGTCAACGCCGCGATCACGACCGGCGAGTTCACGCTGACCTCGGGCCCGTCGAGCCTCGTCGTCAGCAGTCTGCTCTCGACGTTCACGAACCCGCCCGTCGGCCAGGTGTTCGTGAAGGCGACCGGCGTCCTCGCGCTCCGCAACTCGGTCAGCACGCTCGAGCCGCGCAGCGCGGCGGACCTCCAGTCCGGCCCGCCGACCCTCGCGCAGTTCGGCCCCGCGCTGAGCTTCATCCGCGCCGGCACGGTCGTGGCCGCGCACACGTTCCCCGCCGGCAGCGAGCTGACGGTGACGCTGTCGGGGCCCGCGCAGGGCGCAACCGACGTCACGGTGACGTCGAACAACGCGAACGTCGTCGTGGCGAACGCGGGCAAGGTGACGGTCGCGTCGGGCGCGACGTCGGCGCAGGTCTCGGTGACCTCGCTCGCCCAGACCGCGGACGTGACGCTGACGGCGGTGCTCGGCAGCGGCTCGCCGCTCACCGCGCACGTCCGTGTCCTCGGCGCGACCGAGGCTCCGACGACCGTGACCCTCACGCCCGCGACGACCGCCGTGTCGCCGCACGGCACGGTGACGCTCACGGTCGCGCTCGACATCCCGCCGGCGACGGCGCAGACGGTGACGCTCGCTGCCACCCCGTCCGCGACGGCGACCGTCCCCGCCACGGTGACGATCGCCGCGAACACGCTCAGCACGTCGTTCACGTACACGGATGCCGGCGCGACCGGCGACACCGTGGTCAAGGCGACGTTCGGCACGAGCACGAGCACCTCGACCGTCGCCGTGAACGCGGGCCCGACGCACCTCATCATCAACGAGGTCGACTACGACAACGTCGGCACGGACAACGCGGAGTTCGTCGAGATCCTGAACCCGACGAGCTCGCCGATCGCGCTCGACGGCATCAAGCTGGTCCTCGTCAACGGCAACGGCAGCACCGTCTACAACACGATCGACCTGTCCGCGGCGACCACGCTGGCCCCGGGCCAGTACCTGGTCGTCGGTAGCCCGATGGTCTCGACGGCCCAGGGCGCGCTGTCGCTGACGCCGTTCACGACGGACGGGATCCAGAACGGCGCGCCGGACGGCATGGCGCTGATCGACTCGACCAACTCGGTGCTGCTGGACGCGATCTCCTACGAGGGTGCGATCACCTCGGTGATGATCAACGGCTTCGCCGCGCCGGTCTCCCTCGTCGAAGGCACGGCCCTCGGGGCGGGCGTCGCCGACTCGAGCACGGTGCAAGGCTCGCTCTGCCGGTCGCCCGACGGACAGGACACCGACAACTCGAGCGTCGACTGGAAGATCTGCGCGGCCCCGACGCCGGGCGCCGCCAATAACTGAGCGCTCGGGAGCCGGCGCGCGACGCCGGTGTACCCGAGCTGCGTCGACCGCGTGAACGTGAACGCGAAGTCGTCCCCGACCTTGCCGGTCACGAGCATCCGCCACAGCGGCCAGCGGAAGCGCGGGCGTGACCCGTGGAGCTCCGTGATCGCGAGGCCGCTGGCCGCGCACATCGCGGCGAGCTCCGCGGGCGTGATGAAGAGCCGCAGGACGTGCAGGTCGCGCGGCGTGTTCGCGACGAACTGCTCCACGGCCTTGATGACGACGAGGTTCGCGATCCACGTCCGGTTGAAGGTGTGAAAGAACAGCTGGCCGCCGGGGGCGAGCACGCGCGCCGCCTCGGCGACCACGCGGGCTGGCTCCTCGACGTGCTCGAGGAGATCCATCGCGCACACGACGTCGAAGCTGCCATCCGCGAACGGTAACGTCCGCGCGTCGCCGACGAGGTAGCTCGCGCTGCGGGTGGTGTCGCGCGCGCGCGCGATCGCCAGGTTGTCGCTGGTCGCGTCGAGCCCGGTGACCTGGTGCCCGCGCGCGGCGAGGTCGTTCGCGAGGAGCCCGGCGCCGCAGCCGAGATCGAGGACGCGGCGCGATCCAGCGCCGTGGGCGTCGGTGATCGCGTCGGCGATCCACGGGTTGCGATGGCGCGCCTCTGCGCGGAGGAGCGCGATCGGCGTGTCCTCGGCCGTGTACCAGCGCTCGCCGAGGTCGGCGTACCAGGCGTTGTCGATGACGGGCTTGCTCGCGGACGCCGCGTCGGGCGGGCGGAGGACGTTCCAGTACACGACCTGGTACGCGCCCACCGCGAGCGTGACGACGAGCTGCACGGCGACGAGCTCGGTGTGCCCGGTCCACCACCAGAGGCCGAACGCGGCGAGCACGATCGGGTGCAGCGAGAACAGCACCGCGTGGAGCCAGTGCTCGCCGGCGCCGCAGTGCTTCGCGTGGACCCCCTCGTCCTTGGTGACGAACAGGGTCGAGGCCACCGCGAGCGCGACGTACACGCCCAGCCCCACGTCGCTGCCAGGCCTGGCGAGCAGGAGCCAGCCGAGACACGCCGCGAGCGTCAGCGTGTCGAGCGGGTGCCCGATGCGCTCCCAGCGGGGCAGGCCGCGCCGCCGGTGGAACACGCCTTCATCCGCGAGCATCGCCGCTCCCTGGAGCGCGACCGGGATCGCGGTCGGCCAGAGGATCACGCCTGCTTCTCCAGGACCGCGCCGCACATCGTGAGGCCGGGGCCGAACGCGAAGCTCGGGATCCGCGTCCCGGCGGGGATCGCCGGATCGGCGAGCATCCGCATCCAGATGTGCGGCAACGTCGCCGACGACATGTTGCCGTGGTCGTGCAAGACATCGCGGCTCGTCGCGACCTGCGCGTCCGCGAGCTCGAGCACCTGGGCCACGCGATCGATGATCTTCGGGCCGCCGGGATGCACGGCGACGGCGGCCGTGCGCAGGTCGGCGACGCCGAGCCCGGCCCGCGCGAGCAGCCGGCCGGTGAACCCGCGCAGCGCACCCGCGATGCGGTCGGGGACCTCGCGCGAGAGCGTCATCTGCATGCCGTGGTCGCCGACGCGCCAGCTCATCGCGTCCGCCGACTCCGGCAAGACCTCCTCGTGTAGCGCGATCACGCGGAGGCCGGGTCCGGTCGTCGCGGCCGGCCGCGCGCGGTAGCGGATCAGGCCATCGGCGAACAGGCTGTGCACGACCATCTGCTCCAGGGAGTGGTCCGTCGGATCGAGGTGCAGGGAGCAGAGCTCGGTGTGCACGATGTCGACGACGCGCCGCGCGGGTGCGAGGTCGGCCGGTAGCGCGAGGCTGCCGGCCGCGAGGCGGAGCGCGGGCACCGCCGCGTAGCAGCCCATCTGATACGCGTGCGTGACGCGCGTCCGGGCGCCCCAGCCGCGCGCGGCCACGACCTTCTGCGCCCCGCTCGGCGACGCGTAGCCGGTGCACGTCACGTGGACGATCTCACCGGGCGCGTCGGCCTCGACCGCGTACGTCTCGGCGAAGTACGCATCGACGATCTCCTCGAACTTGCGCGTCCGCGCCTCCGACCCGCGGCCATGCGGATGCGTCTCGAGCGCATAGATCTCCTGCGCGGCCCACGCGGAGCGCCCGAGATCGGCCAGCGCGAGCCCGCGCGTCGCGATCTTCTCGGGCGGACAGGCGACCTTCTGCATGACCCGCGCGAGCCGCGCCGCGAGCTCTCCGCGCGCCGCCTCGTCGAGCCCCTGCGTGCGCGCCTCCGCCTCGGCGTACGCCTCCGCGAGCCAGGCGAGCATGAGCGCCTGCGGCAGCTCGTGCCGGGGACGAGTCGAGACGAAGTCAGTGAGCAGCATCGTCCACGCCGGTGCACGAAGCAGTCCGCCGCGATCGACGCGGAGTTACCTCGGGTGAGCCACGGTCAGCGTGCGCCACCGCGCAGCGGCGCGCGGCTACGCAGCGTCGAGGACCGGCAAGCGCGCCCCCGGCGTCGCGCCGTGGCGGGCCGTCAGCAGGGTCGCACCCAGCGCGACCGCGACGTCCGCGTGCGGCGAGACCCGGACCCGATCGGAACCGACGATCGAACCGACCAGGTGCTGGACCCGCGGGACCAGCGACGTGCCGCCGATGAGCGCCGCCATGTCGATCGCGATCGCCGACCAGCCCGCCCGCTTGATCGTCTCGCGGATCACGGCCTCGGCCCGCTCCATCAGCGGGGCCCACTTGCCCCACACCCACGGGCGGTCGAGGGTGACGTCGAGATCGTGCGTGGTGCCGCCGTGAACATACGCCTCGCGCATCGCGACCCGCGCCGTCTCCTGCGTGGAGAGCTGGCGCTTCGCGTGCTCGCACCGATAGACGAGCTGGTTCCAGCGCGTGATGTCGCGGTGCATGTCGTAGCCACGCTGGCGAAAGATCGTCCCCGCGATGCCCTCGGCGAGCGCCTCGTCCAGGTCGTCGCCGCCGAGGTACGGATCGGCGAAGGTCGCGACCGGCGTGAACTTCATGCCGGACTGGACGATCGCGGAGACGTCGAACGTGCCGCCGCCGAAGTCGCACACGAGCACCTTGCGATCGGCCGGTGCGCCGTGGAGGCCGAGGGCGAGGCCGCCCGCGATCGGCTCGGAGACGAGCTCGAGGACGTCGAGGTGCGCGATGCGCGCCGCGCGGAGGAGCGCCTCGCGGTACTGCGGCGGCGGCTGGGCGGACATCGTGATGACGGCCTTGCGGACCTGGCCACCGTACGAGCGCTCGGCGATCTCGCGGATCCGGCCGAGGACGGACGCGGCGACCTGCTCGGGCGGGCAATCTCCCGACCGCAGCTTGAGCATCACGCCGCCGCTCCCGGTCTCCACGCGGAACCCGCAAGACGCGGCAAATCGACGCACGGCCGGGCTCTCGGCGGGGACGCCGATCACGCGCTTGATGGATCGGATGACCCGCGAGGGATCGGTCAGCTGACGCAGCGCGGCGGTCCGGCCCACCTCGGGGGCGCCGCGGTCGGGGTAGTAGACGACCGACGGGACGACGGGGTCGCCCGCGTCCTGCAGGAGCTCGACCCGGCCGTCGATCAGGGCGCCCGCGGACGTGCAGCTGGTCCCGAAATCGATGCCGATCACGACCTCTCGCGTCATACGTCTCGCGGTTGGAAATCGGCCGGATCGGCGTTCGGTTCAGGTGATATAACGCGCTCATCACCATGGCGACTTCTCCTGTCTTTGGCCTCGATAAACAAGGCATTGCCGTCCACGAGGTCCACCGCAACGCGTCTCCGGCCTTTCTCTACGAGGCCGCGCTGCGCTTCGAGAAGGGCTCGACGATCTCCTCCACCGGCGCGCTGATCGCGTACTCCGGCAAGAAGACGGGGCGGAGCCCGACCGACAAGCGCGTCGTCGACGAGCCCGAGAGCCGCGATGACGTGTGGTGGGGCTCGGTCAACATCAAGCTCGAACCGCAGAGCTTCGTCATCAACCGCGAGCGCGCGATCGACTACCTCAACACGCGCGAGCGGCTGTACGTCGTCGATGGCTACGCCGGCTGGGACCCGAAGTTCCAGCTCAAGATCCGCATCGTGTGCGCGCGCGCCTACCACGCGCTCTTCATGCACAACATGCTGATCCGGCCCACGCCGGAGCAGCTCGCGTCGTTCGGCGAGCCCGACTACGTGATCCTGAACGCCGGCGGCTTCCCGGCGAACCGCCACACGCAGGGCATGACGTCGCCCACGTCGATCGATCTGTCGCTCGGCCGCAAGGAGTTCGTGATCCTCGGCAGCGATTACGCCGGCGAGATGAAGAAGGGCGTCTTCACGATCATGAACTACCTCATGCCGAAGAAGGGCGTCCTCTCGATGCACTGCTCGGCGACCGAGGCGCGCGACGGCAAGGACACGTCCATCCTCTTCGGCCTCTCCGGCACCGGCAAGACCACGCTGTCGGCCGATCCGAAGCGCTGGCTCATCGGCGATGACGAGCACTGCTGGTCCGATGACGGCGTCTTCAACATCGAGGGCGGCTGCTACGCGAAGGTCATCAAGCTCTCGAAGGAGCAGGAGCCCGAGATCTGGAACGCCCTCCAGTTCGGCGCCGTCCTCGAGAACGTCAAGTACCAGAGCGAGTCGCACCTCGTGGACTACGAGGACACGTCGATCACCGAGAACACGCGCGGCAGCTACATCCTCGACACCATCCCGAACGCGAAGCTGCCCGCGGTCAGCGGTCACCCGAAGAACGTCATCTTCCTCACGGCGGATGCGTTCGGCGTGCTCCCGCCCGTGTCGAAGCTGACGCCGGCGCAGGCGATGTACCACTACATCTCCGGCTACACGGCGAAGGTCGCCGGCACCGAGGTCGGCGTGAAGGACCCCGAGCCGACGTTCAGCGCGTGCTTCGGCGGCCCGTTCCTCGTCTGGCATCCGACGAAGTACGCCGAGCTCCTCGCCGAGAAGCTCCGCAAGCACGGCGCGCAGACGTGGCTCGTCAACACCGGGTGGTCGGGCGGCGCGTACGGCGTCGGCTCGCGGATCAAGCTGAAGTACACGCGCGCGATCATCGACGCCATCCACTCGGGCGCGCTCGCGAACGCGCCGACGGTCGAGGATCCGATCTTCGGGTTCCGGGTGCCGACGGTGTGCGCCGAGGTCCCCACGGACATCCTCCAGCCGCGCAACACCTGGACCGACAAGGCCGCGTACGACGAGAAGGCGAAGAAGGTCGCGTCGCTGTTCCGCGAGAACTTCAAGAAGTACGAAGCGCAGGCGTCCGCCGAGGTTCGCGGCGGCGGTCCGAAGAGCTGATCTCGCGTCGTGAGCGCACGCGCGTTCGTTAGCCGGTGCGCGCTGCTCGCGCTGAGCGCCTGCGAGATCGCAGGTGCCCCCCCGGCGGTCGCCCCGCCGGCGGTTGGCGTGCCCGACACCGGGACAGTCGGGATGGGCGCGCCCCGCGGTTGTCCGGATCTCGCGGCCGACGCGGCGAAGCGCGCGGGCGGAGCGCCGGTGAAGCCGGCGCGGGCGACGCTCGATCTGGACGGCGATGGCGTCGTCGATCCCGCGTACACGGGCTACTGCTCGATGATGGGCGGCAACTGCGAGACGTATCTGTACGCGTCGGCGGGGAGCGTGTGTCCGCGCTACGTCGGGCACGTCCAGGCGACGGAGGTTTCGTCGGGACCGTCGTGCGCCGAGCCGCCGGTGGGGCGCGCGCCGTGCCGGCTCTCGGCGTCGCGGATGATGATCCACGGCGAGATCTACGAATATTTCTACACGTATCACCCGGCGGGCTACGCGGAGTCCGGCGTCGGCCACGAGGGCCCGTCCCCTCCCTCGAAGTAAGCCATGCCGTCGCTGATGTCCTCGGACGACGGGCCGGTCGCGCGGTGCAAGCTGTGCGGCAAGGTGGCGGTCGGACCGTGCGCGACGTGCCGCGCGCCCGTGTGCGGCGACTGCTGCGTGCTCACGGACGGCGGCGCGACGACCTTCGCGGTCTGCCATCGCTGCGCGCGTGACGACGGCGCGTCGCTCTCGTCGGCGTGGGCCGGCCTCCTCGGCTGGATCGCGCTGATCGTGCTCGGCCTCGCCGCGGTCTCGGCGGCGATCCTGTTCCTGCGCCGCTGACTACGCCTGGGCGCGCGCGCTCGACTTGCGAGCGCCGACCTTGCCGGCGGCGACCTTGCTGACCTCGTCGGCCTCGAGGACGGCGGCGTGCGGGCCCGCGCGATGCTCGCCGGTCGCGGTGATGGTGTCACCGACGACGAGCTTGTAGTGCTTCGCGCCGTCTGGCTTGACGTGCACGAACGTTCCGTCGTCGAGGTGATAGCCATTCGCCTCGCCGTGACGTGCGTAGTTGAGCCGGAGGATCGTGCCGCGGACCTCGCCGCCATCCCGCTGCGCCGTGTAGACCGGGTGCGGCCCACCCTCGTCCTCCTCGCCCTCGCCACGGAGATCCACCGTCGCGCCGACCGCGTGGCTCTTCCGCGGGTCACCCTCGGCATGCTTCGGAAAGTTCACCTGCACCGTGCCGTCCTTCGTCTGCAGCAGCACGCCTTCGACGTGCCCCTTCGGGCTGATGTTGTGCGCGAGGACCTTGCCGCGCAGCGGGACCGCCGCCACGGACTTTTTCTTGGGCATGCCCATCCCTCTGCATCTCCGATGCCGAATTCGCATCACTAACAATGGGGCCAGGCCCCTGTTAGTGGCCGGGGGCCGGACGCGGCGGGACAGCGCAGGTGCGGCGGAGGACGAGGAAGGCGGTGTGAAAGAGGGCAGGGTGGAGCGTGTCGGTGCAGACGGCGGCGGCCTCGCGCGGCTTGTGGGCGGCGCGCAAGTTGCGGATGAGCGCGGCGCGCTCCGGGTAGTCCCAGGAGAAGGTCGGGTCGGCGACGAGCTCGCCCAGGAGCTCGGCGGCGCGCGCGTGGTCGCCCGTGAGGTCGGCGTCCGCAGCCGCCGCGAGCTGCGCCTCGCGCTCGGTGAGGCCGGTGCGCACGACGAGCGCCGGATCCCCGACCTGCGCACCGAGGAGGATCGCGAGCCGGTGATAGCCGCGCGATGGATGCTCCGTCGATCGAGCCGCCAGCAGCGCCACGAGCTGGCGCGCTTCGGGGGCGAGCTCGGCGCAGACGAGCACCTCGCCGAGGATCTCGAGGGAATACCCCATCGCGGCCAGGCCCTCGGGCGTCTGCGCGTTGACGAACGCCCACGCGCTCGCGAACTGGCGACGCGCGCCCTCGAGGTCCCCGGCCTCGGCGTCGCGCGCGATGCGATACGTGTGCGTGTCGAGGTCGTCGCCGTGGGGCTCGAGCTCGATCGCCGGCGTCTGGCCGAGCACGAGCTGCGCCCACAGCTTGAACAGGTGGTCGCCGCTCTGCGCGAGGTCGACGTAGTGACCCAGCGAGAAGTCGAGCCACTGCGTGCTCTCACCGGCGAGGCCGATGTAGTAACGCGCGGCCTCCGCATCGCGCCGCGCCGTCGCGTACTCCCACGCGTGGATCGTCGCCGGGCGAAACTGCCGATCCGTCTCGAGCGCGCGCTTGAAGTAGCCGAAGCCGGCCGCGTGCCGGCCGTCGTGCCAGCTCGCCTCGCCGAGATAGTAGAGAAGCTCGCGCTGGTCCACGCCGGTCCAGCCGCTGCCCGGCGGCGGCGGGACCTGCTCGATCGGCTCCATCGCCGCGCGCGCCTCGCCGAACTTGCCGTGCGCGAACAGCGACACGCCGCGGACGAGCTCGTGCCGGGGCCCCGGCGGGGCGAGCGCGAGCGCGCGATCCATCGCCCCGAGCACCTGCGGCTCGGGCGCCTGCATCCAGGCGAGGATCCCGGCGAGCCCGTACCAACCATCGAAGTATCCGGGGTCGGCGTCGACCGCCTGCTCGTAGTACGGACGCGCGTCGGTGAACTGGGCGTTCTTCAGCAGCGGCGCCCCGATGCCGGCGAGCGTGCGCGCGCGGATCGGGCTCGGCGCCGGAGGCAGCGCCGCGGCCGGGGCGATCGCGCGGGCGACATCGCCGACCAGCGCGTCGAGCAGGGGCGCGAGCTGGCCCGACGGCTTCGTCTCGTGGAAGGTCGCGAGCGGGCGCGCCGTCTCGCCGTCGACCAGCGCGAAGTTCGCGACGAGCTCCGCGCCTTGCTCCACGATCGTGCCGCGGACCCGGTACGTCGCCGCCACCGGCGTGCCGCGCGGGTCCGCGACGAGGCCCGTCAGCTTCGCGCCGCTCACCTGATCGAGGAGCCGCGCGACCACGTCGGTCACGAACATGATCTTCGGCGGCTCGGTGCCGTAGCTCGCGATGTCGACCGTGAGCGGCTCGACGAGGACCGTCGCTGTCGGCTCGGCCGTCGTCACGACCGGCGCCCGCGGCGCCGCTGGCTCGCGGTCGTGGACCGCCGCCCACGCGCCGGCGCCGATGCCACCCGCCGCGAGGACACCGAGCGCGAGCAGCGGCCAGCGCCGCGGCCGCACGACCACCGGCGCCGGCGCGAGCGTCCCGGGGACCGGCGGGCTGCGTTGGGGCGCGCTCGCGCCCTCGAGCGCCGCGACCACCTCGGCCAGCGGCGGCCGCGCCGTCCGCGACCGCTCCAGCATGCGCCCGACGAGCGCCCCCAAGGCATCGTCCACGGGCGGCGGATCCTCGTCGATCATCTGCGCGATGACCTCGACGAGCGTGCTCGCCGCGTGGGGCCGCCGCCCGGCGAGGCACTCGTAGAGCACCACGCCGAGGCTGTAGACGTCGCTCGCCTCGGTCGGCACGTCGCCGAGCAGCACCTCCGGCGCCATGTACGCCGGCGTTCCGAACGCCGTCTGCGTGTCCGGTCCGGCCGCGGCCGCGTCGAGCCCGCCCCACATCAGCAGCGTCGGCGGCGACGTGCGCCGCATCGCATCGACGACATCGCTCGCCGTCTTGGCCCGCGGCCCATCGCCCGCGGGTGCATCGAACCGCCGCGCGATGCCGAAGTCCACGACCTTCACGTCCCCGGCGGCGCCGACGACCACGTTCTCGGGCTTGATGTCGCGGTGGAGGATCTTCGCGCGGTGCGCCGCTTCGAGCGCGCTCGCCACCTTGGCGCAGATCGCCACGAGCACCTCGCGCTTCGGCGGCGCCTGCATGACCTCTCGCAGCGTGCGGCCGGGCAGGTACTCCATCGTGATGAAGTCCTGGTCGCCGTGTGCACCTACCTCGAAGATCGTGACGATGTTCGGGTGCGAGAGCGCCGCGAGCGCCTTGGCCTCCGTCATGAGGTCGGCGTGCTTGCCCTGGTGCAAGAGCTTCAGCGCCACGTCGCGCTCGAGCGTCGGGTCGTGCGCGAGGTAGACGGAGCCCATGCCGCCGGTCCCGAGCTGCCGCACGATCCGGTATCGGCCGATGTCCTCCACGTCCCGGAGGCCTAGCGGATCGTCTGCGGCGGACTGACCACGGCGAAGCTCGGCTGCATCACGGTGTCGTACTCGGCGCGGATCCAGGTCGGGCTCTGCGCCGTGCCCGAGATGCGGAGCTCGTCCAGCATCCCGTCCAGGAAGCGGTTCGGCACGCTGACATTCCTGCCGAGGCCGACCGGGTCGTCGCTCGTGTGGATGGCCTTGCTGCTCATCGCGCGCGCGTCCTGCACGCCATCCACGTACGACGTCTTCACCCCGTTCGACTGCGTGACGGCGATGTGGTGCCACACCTGGTCGTCGATCGTGTGCGTGCCGCCGAGGTTGATATTGCCGGCGTCCGTCGTCGTCCCGAAGTCCAGGTGCTCGGAGACGTCATCTCGCTGCACGCGCCACGCGTTATCGCCCTTGCAGACAAACGCCTCGAACACCTCGTCCTGGTCGCTGCCGGGGAACGGGTTCGCGTCGAGCCAGAACGAGACCGTCAGGTCTGTCGTGAAGTCGTAAGCGCTCTCGCCCAGCAGCGTCAGGGCCGCGTCGTCGCCGTTGAACGACATGCCGTTGCCGACGAGCGCCCGCAGCGGCACGGGTAACGTCCCGGTGCCGAGGCCCTGGCCGGTGTGCCCGTGCCCCGTCGCATCGGCGAGCGTGGCGAGGTGGTGCACGCTGACATCGACGGACCACAGCGCGGCAGGCTTCGCGTCGTCCGTCGCCTGTGGATTGCCGTAGTAGAGCCAGAGCGCCGGCTTGTCCGCGGGCGCCGCCGGGATGTCCGCGCCGACCCACACCAGCGAGACGCCCTGGGCGATCCACGTGTCGAGCTCGTGCGGGAGCTCCGTCTGACCGTCGGGCGCGAGGAACCGCAGGTCGCCGCCATCGGGGCGGGCGCGCGCGTAGTCGAACGTGCCGGGCGTGAGCGTCACGAGCACCGGGAACCCGGTCAAGGACGTGGCCGAGACGTGTGCGTTGTCCACGACGATCGTGCTCCGCGCGGCCCACGCCGGATCCCACCAGTCGCCCGGGATGACGATGTTGCTGCCGCTTCCGCTGCCGCTTCTACTGTCCGGCCCGTCCTCGGCCCCACTCGTGTGCCCGCCGTCGCCGGTCGCCTGGGGCGCGAAGCTGCACCCGGCGAGCGCACCGAGCCACAGCAGGTCGATTGCTCTCACCGCCCCAGGATAACCCGTCCTTGGCCGGAGCAGGCTACTTGGCGGCGGGTGGTCCCGCCGGCGCGCCCGCGGCCGCCGCGCCCTTCGCCTGGTCGCCGGCGTCCACGATGATGAGCCGGTCGGGGGCGAGGTGGGCCTTCGCGACCTTCGTCACGTCCGCCTCCGTCACGCCCTGGATGGCCGCGCGCAGCTTGCGGTTGAAGTCCATCGTCCGCCCGCGGAAGAGCTGATTCTCCAGCAGCGTGGCGACATAGCTGTCGTCGGCGAGGTTCGTCTCGAGCTCCTTGAGCCAGGTGTCCTTCGCGCGCTGCAGCTCGTCCTTGTCGACCGCGCCGGTCGTCATCTTCGTGATCTCCTCGATCATCGAGGCCTTGGCCTTCGCGACGTTCTGCGGCGCCATGATCGCGTACCCCCCGATGCCGCCCGCGTCATCGAGCGCGCCGGCGAACACCCACGACTGCACGCCGTACGAGAGGCCCTCCTTCTCGCGGATGCGCATCCACATGCGCGCGCCGGCGCCGCCGCCGAGCACGTTGTTCATGACGACCCACGCCGGGTAGTCCGGATCCGAGTCGTGCATCGAGAGGTCGTGGCCGAGGACGAGCCACGAGTTCTCCTTGTCCTTGACGTCGATCGACTTCTGCACGCCGGCGGCGCCGAACGGCTTGTTGTCGAGGCGCTTGTACGCCTTCTTCGAGGTCCACGTGCTCGTCAGCTTCTCGACCTGGGCGCTGATCGCCTTCGGCTCGAAGTCGCCGATCACGATCAGCTCGCCGTGGCCGGCGCCCGCGAAGTCCCGGTAGAACGCGGCGATGTCGCCGACCGTCGCCTTCTTGATGTCGTCGATGCGCTCCTGGGTCGACGCGTGATAACGCGGGTCGCCCTTGGGCCACGGCGAGCTGAGCTGCTGGAACAGCGTGAACGCGATCGCCTGCGGATCCTTGAGCTGCTGCTCGAGCCCCGCGAGGGACTCCTGCTTGATGAGCTCGAGCTCCTTGGCCGGGAACACCGGCGTCGTCAGGATCTCGCTCGCGAGGTCGAGCGCGGGCCCGAGCTTGTCGCGGAGCGTGTCGATATGGAGCGTCAAGCCGTCCGACTCGGTCGAGACCGAGATGTGGGCCTTGAGCTGATCCTCGAGGTCCTGCAGGTCCTGGAACGTCTTGGCCTTCGTGCCGCGCGCCATGAGCGCGCCGAGGAGGTCGGGGGCGGCGCCGCGGTTCTGCAACGACTTCGCGTCGCCCCAGTGGAGGTGGAGCTCGAGCTGCACCTTGCCGCCGCGCGTCTTCTTCGGGAGGAGCGCCGTCTTGATGCCGCCCTTGAGCTCGCCGCGCTTCGTCCGGGCGTCGATGTTGTCGAAGCTCGCCGCGAAGACCTCGCCCTGCTCGATGCCGGCGCCGCTCGTCACGCCCTTGACGTAGCTCGCGATGTCGGCGCTCTCGGTGAGCGGGGCGCGCGCGGGGGCCTTCGTCGGGATGAAGCGGCCGATGGTGCGATTGCTGTCGCGGAAATAGGTGGTCGCCACGCGCGCGACGTCGGCCACGGTGACGTGCTGGACGCTGTCGCGGTACGCGTAGAGCGCGCGCCAGTCGCCGAGCGCGATGAACTCCGTGAGGAACTGCGTGATCTCCTGGCTGTTCGTCATCGCCAGCTCGATCTCCTTGCTCCGCGACACGCGCCAGCGCGCGAGCTCCTTCTCGTCGATCTTCGACGCCCCGAACGCGGCGACCTCGTCGAGCAGGATCTTCTCGACCTTGTCGACGTTCTTCGCGTCGCGGATCTCGGCGTAGAACGAGACCAGCGCGGGATCGTGGAGCTGCTGCGTGCCGCCGCCGACCGACGCGGCGAGCTTCGTCTCGACGAGCTTCTTGTAGAGTCGGCCCGACGGCTGGCGCGTGAGGATGTCGGCCGCCGCCTCGAACGCGGCGTAGTCCGGAGAGCCGCCGCTGACCGCGTGGTAGGCGACCTCGACGACGTTGACGTCGCCGGTGCGCGAGAGCGTGACGCGGCGCTCGCCGTCCTGCACGGGCTCGACGGTGTAGCCGGGCGGGAGGACGCGCGTCGGCTTCGCGAGGAGGCCGAACGTCTTGCCGATCGAGGTGAGCGCGGCCGCGTCATCGAACTTGCCGGCGACGACGAGCACCGCGTTATCCGGCTGGTAGTACTTCTCGTAGAACTTGCGGAGCGCCGGCACGGGGACGCGCTCGATGTCGGCCCGCGAGCCGATCGTCGGGTGACCGTAGTTGTGCCAGAGGTACGCGGTCTCGTTGACCCGCTCGTCGAGGATGCTCGGCGGGCTGTCCTCGTCGCGCTCGAATTCGTTGCGCACGACGGTGAACTCCGTCTTCAGGTCATCGGCCGAGACCTCGGCGTTGACCATGCGATCGGCCTCCATGTCGAGCGCCCAGTCGAGGTTCTCCTGCGTGGCGGGCAGGGTCTCGAAGTACGTGGTGCGGTCGAGGGACGTGTTGCCGTTCGCCTGGCCGCCGCGCGCCTCGTTGAGCTTGAGCACGTTGCGGTGCTTCGGCGAGCCCTTGAACATCATGTGCTCGAGGAGGTGAGCCATGCCCGTCTCGCCGTAGCCCTCGTGGCGCGAG
>JANXOM010000426.1 GCA_025353585.1 Deltaproteobacteria bacterium | reverse complement strand
TGGACGCTCGACTACCGCGCGGCGACGACGATCGGCGCGCAGGACACGAACCTGCTCGCGACGCTGACCGGCTCGATGCAGCCCGGCGAGCTGCGCCTCTACGTCGGGCCCGCGTTCAGCGGCACGGCGACAGCGGACGGCGCGCCGTGGGGCGGCGCGAACGGCCTCATGGCCGGCGACAACGGCGCGGTCGGCCTGCGGGCGGGCGCGAAGAACACGGGCACGCTGGTCGACGGCGTCTGCTACGGCGTGGTCAACGCGGCCAACCCATTCCTCGAGGGCGCCGCCGCGGCCGCGCTCGCGAGCAGCAAGTCGGTCGCGCGCGTCCGCTTCGACGGCGACGACACGAACAGCAACGCGACCGACCTCGGCCTCGACAGCTTGCCGTCGCCGAAGGTCCTCAACAACCCGTAGGCGGGCGACCGATGCAGGAGCGGACGGAGCTTCCATGATCATTCCGCAGACCTTCGGCCTGTGCGCGATGGCGGCCACGGCCCTCGCCGTCATCGTCGCCATCCGCCAGGGCCGGCGCTCCGGCCTCACGTCTACGGACCTCGCGATTCTGATCCCGAGCTGCGTCGTCGCGACGATCGTCTGCGCGCACGTCTTCGATGTCGCGGTCTACCAGCGTGACCGCCTCACCGAAGACCCCGGGCTGTGGCTCCGGCTCGACCAGGGGATCTCGCTGTTCGGCGGGCTCGCCGGCATCGCGCTCGTGACGCTCGTCGTCGCCCTCGCCCGCCGGCTCCAGCTCGCGGTCGTCGCGGACGTGGCGGCGCTCGCCACGCTCGTCGGCCTCACCGTCGGACGGCTCGGCTGCGCGCTCGTTCATGACCACCCCGGGCGGCCGACCGACTCGATCTTCGGCGTGGAGTTCCCGGCCGGCACCGCTCGGTGGCTCGACCTCGACCACGCCGGCCCCGAGCCCGTCGTGCTGCACGATGTTGGCCTCGAGGAGTTCCTCGTCCTGGTCGTGCTCACGGCCGTCGCGTTCGTCCTCGGCCGGCGGCGCATGAACGCGGGCAAGCTCGCCGCGCTGATCGCCATCGGCTACGCCGTGCCGCGGTTCTTCCTCGACTTCTTGCGGCACCCGGTGATCGAGCCCGCGTACGGCCTCGTCGCGCGGCTCACGATGGGTCAGTGGTGCAGCACCGGGCTGCTCGCGTGCGGCGTGCTCGGCCTCGTGCGCGTCGCGGCGACGAGCCGGCGCTCGGTGCTGCCGGCCGCGACCGTGCGCTGACCGTCGCGCCTAGTGCTTCGCGCTCGCCGCGGCGATGTCGGAGGCGCGGTTCGCGTCGTGGAGGAGAGCCTTGGCCTTCGCGAGGCCGTCCTCGGTCGGCGCGATCTTGAGCGCCGTGATCGCCGTGTAGGCCGTGAAGTACGCGGCGGCGGCGTCCTTCCAGAGGCGGCCGACGGGCGTATCCGCGGCGCTGGCCTTGTCGGCGGCGTGGAAGCCGGCCGCGGCGTAGTCGACGGTCTGGTCAAAGGTGGCGAGCTGGTCGAAGTTGACGACCTTGCCCTTGGGGGCGGGAACGGTGAAATCGGACATGCCGTGACTATGCGAACAGGCGCGGCCGCGGCCAATGCTTGCGGGCGCGCGCGCGGGTGAGCGCGTGGTGAGATCGGTGGTACGCGTAGAGCGGGATGGAGCAGATCCGGCTCGCGCTGCCCGTGGAGTTCGTGCGCGCGCACGTGGGGCTCACGTGGCGTGACGTGCGGTTCGGGCTCGATCACGAGCTGCTCGAACCGCAGGCCGCGCAGGTGCTCGCGATGGCGGAGCTCGGCGCGTTCGATGCGCCCGCGGCGGCGCTGAGCGACCTCGCGGCGGCGCAACGCGACGAGCCCACCCGGCGCCTGGTGGACGCGCTCGCGGAGGCCGAGCCCGAGCGCGACGACGAGGAGCTACGCCGGCGGTGGCTCTACCTCGTGCTCGCGTGGCTGTACGAGAACCGGGATCGGCTCGCCGAGCCGCTCGCCGTCGTCGAGGCGATCTACGCGGACTTCGGCTACCCCGAGGAGATGGAGAGCTTCGTGCGCTACCTGCCGGCGGCGCCGGGCGCGCGACTGGGCGACGCCGCGCTCCTGGCGCGCTGGGCGACCTACCTCGAGGCGGCGGGCCTGCGCTACCGTCCGGCGGCGCCATGAGCGCGGAGGCGCTCGTCACCGACCCGCACTTTTGCGCCGCGCGGGTGCTGCGGATCCTGCTCGAGCGACACGAGCACGAGCTGACCCTCGTGTCGGGGTTCGTCCGGTCGGCGGGCGGGGACGACCTGCGCTACCGCATCTCGGACGCCGAGGGCGAGCGGTTCTCCTGCTCCGGCGGCGCGATCCAGACGAGCCTCGACCGCGCCCTCGCCGTCGGCGGTCCGGTCCGCACGTGAGCTAGGCGCGGTCGATCGCGGCCGCGAGCTCGGCCTCGGTGTGGTTGCCACCGGTGAAGGGCGTGCCGTCGATGACGATGGTCGGCAGGCCGCCGATGTTCGCGGCCTTCGCGGCCGCCATGTCCGCCGCGATCCGCGCCGCGGTGGCCGGGTCGACGAGCGCCTCGCGGTAGCGCTCCATGTCGCAGCCGACGCCGGCGGCCAGAGCCGCGCAGCCCGCGGGCGTGAGCGCGTCCAGATCGGCGGCGTAGAGCGCAGCCGCCATCGCCTCGCCGCGGCCCTGCGCATCGGCGCAACACCAGGCGAGCGCGGCCGAGCGCGCGTGCGGGTGCATGGGGAGTGGCACCATCTTGCGGACGACGGTCACGGGGACGTGAGCGATCGCGCGCGTCACGCGCGGCGCGAGGTCGCGACAGAACGGACACTCGAAGTCGACGAACTCCACGACGACCACGCGGCCCGGCACGCGCGGCGCGGTCGTCACGACGGCCGTGGGGGCGGCGGCCGCGCCGACGACGGCGAACACGATGGGGACGGCGGCGAGGCCGGGGACCGCGAGGGCCGCGAGGCAACGCGACCAGCGTACGGTGCGCGCGCCGGAGAGGACGGCGGCGGCGAGGCCGAGCGCCGCCGGGTCCGCGATCATGCAGAGCTTGCACCACGCATGCAGCACGAGCGCCTGCACGCCGATCAGCGCGAGCGCCCACGCGGCGCCGGCGAGCGCGAGCGCGGTGCGGACGCGAGGCCGCGGGACGACCGAGAGGCCGAGCATCACGGCGAAGAACGCGACGCCGAGCAGCGGCATCGGCACGCCGGCCGGGTGCGCCCACGCCGAGGCGCGCACCGTCGCGCAGCCGGACTCTGCACAGAACGCGGCGTCGGCGCCGAGCGCGTCGACGAGGCTCGCCGCGCTCGCGCCGAGCCCGATGCACGCGAAGACGATGGCGGCGAGCGAGCGACGGCGGGCAGGCATCGGGGCCTCAACCGCGCCGGGCCGTCGCGCATTCCGCGGGGCCGGCGCCGGTCCCAGAGTTGACAGCCTCGACAGCGTCCCCGGGTGCCCCGGGTGCCAGCGTCCCCGGGTCAGGTGGGGACGACCTGGACGTCGGCGAGGACGGCGTAGTGGTCGGACGCGCAGAGGCCGGCGTCGCGGTCGCGCAGCGCGACCTCGCAGCGATGGACGGTGCCGCGGCCGTCTTTCTTGCGCGACGTCACGAAGACGAAGTCGATGCGGCGATCGATGTCGAGCGAGCGCAGCGGGCGCGTCAGCTCGTTCTCGGCGGACCACGTGATGCCCTGCGCGGGGCCATCTCCGACCTGCGGCTCGCGGTGGAGACGCAGCCACGCGTCCTGGAAGTGCGTGCGGCGGCCGCCGAGCGTCGTGAGGCCGCGCAGGAAGCGGATCTCGTCGCTGTCCGGCGTCGCGTTGAAGTCGCCGCACAGGATCTGCGGCGCGTCGGCGGTGTCGCGACCGCACGCGCGGATCGCCGCGTCCACCGCGAGCACCTGCGCCTCGCGCGCGAGGCCGTCGTCGAGCCGGTGGTGGAGGTGCGTGGTATGAACCCACACCGGCCCGCCCGGCGTCGCGACGCGACCCGACAGCAGCAGCCGCGCCTCGGTCGGCCGCGCCTCGGGGAGCGGCAGCGTCTTCACCTCGAGGAGCGGCGCGCGCGTGACGAGCGCGAGCCCCTCCTGCCCGGCCGGCAGTCCCGGGTACGCGCCGGCCGTCCACGCCACCGCCCTCGCGTAGTGCGCATGCATCCCGAGCGCGTCGGCGAGCGCGTCCGCCGTCGTCCGCCCCGCCACGCCGTCGAGCGGCCGGCATTCCTGCAGCGCGATCACGTCCGGCGCGAGCGCGCGCAGCTGCGTCACCGCCAGCGCGAGCCGCCGGTCGAGCGGCGCCTCGGTCCCCCAGAAGTTCAGCGTGACGACGCGCAGGTTCGGCGAGTCATTCACCCGCCTACTCACCGCGGTACACGCAGCGCGACGTCGGCGTCTCCGAGACCCACACCTCGGTGAGCTGCGGCAAGCCCGACACGAGCGCGCGCCACCACCACACCGCGAGCAGCTCGCTCGTCGGGTTCGCGAGTCCCTCGATCTCGTTGAGCACCTGGTGGTCACACCGCTTCACGAGCGGCTGGGCGTGCTCGTCGATCGCGGCGAAGTCGATCAGCCACCCGAGCTCGGGGTCGATCTCGCCCTCGATGACCACGTGGACCTGGTAGCTGTGGCCGTGCATCCGAGCGCACTTGTGCCCCGCGGGCACCTTGGGCAGCTGGTGTGCCGCTTCGAAGCGGTAACTGCGTTCGAGCCGGGCGCGCATGGGCGGCCGTTATTACCACTCCGCGCGATCCGGCGCACGGTGTCTTAACGTGCGAACAACACGAGGATTTGCTAAACCTCGGGCATGCGCTCCGGCCTGCTCGCGCTCGTCCTCGCCACCGCGGCCGGCTGCCCTGCCCCGGGCGATGACGGCGGGTACTCGTACTACCCGCCCGGCGGCGGTCCCCAGGGCGGCTGCAAGTCCGACGACGACTGCGCCAGCGGCCTGGCGTGCGCGCGCGATGGCTCCTGTCTCGACAGCTCCCAGATCCACCACATCTCGACCGCCTGGACCGTCCATGGGCAACCGGCGAGCGACGCGACCTGCGCGAGCCAGCCGAACCTCGAGATCCAGTTCTCCGACGGGTTCAGCGATGGTTTCGGGATCGGCTACGCGCCGGTCCCGTGCAACGAGGGCCGGTTCACGGTCGACAAGATGCCGACCTACTACACGACCGTCGGCCTCGGGGCCGCGAACAGCGCCAGCCTGATGACGCTCGAGCTCGACCGCGATGGCAATGTCTCCTTCGACCTGAACTGACGTTCGCGCGGCCGGCGCCTCCGAAGTTCTCTGCGCGGGTCGCGCTGAGCCCGCGTCTCCGCGGGCGATCTCCTCCGGTCAGGCGCCGGCGGCCGAGCCCGAGCCGATCGCCTGGCCGCGAGCGATTCGCGGTCTCTGTCGCCATGGCGCGGCGGCCGGCGCCGTTGGATAATGGCGTGAATGCAGGGCGGTCCGGGGAACAACGCAGCGGAGGCGTATTGCGCGTCCTGCAGCCGCTCCTTCCCGCTGGACGTTTCGCATTGCCCGCACGATGGCGCGAAGCTCGTGCGGTTCGAGGGCGCGGCCGATCCGATGCTCGGCAAGGTCCTCGACGGCCGCTTCGAGATCCGCGCGCCGCTTGGCGAGGGCGGCATGGGCACCGTCTATCGCGGCTGGCAGCTCTCCGTCGACCGCGAGGTCGCGATCAAGGTCGTGCATCCGTCGATCGCCAGCCACCGCGAGGCGGCCAAGCGCTTCCTGCGGGAGGCCCGGCTGGCGACGCGGCTCTCCGCGCCCGGCATCGTCAACGTCTTCGACTTCGGCCAAGCGGACGGCGTCCTCTACATCGTGATGGAGCTCCTGCGCGGGCAGTCGCTCGACGCCATACGCGTGGCGGCCGGCGTGGTGCCGCCCCGGCGCGTCATCCACTTCGCCGAGCAGCTCTGCGACGCGCTGGAAGCGGCCCACATCCAGGGCATCGTTCACCGCGACCTCAAGCCCGGCAACGTGATCATCCTCGACGACCCGCCCGGCCGCGATCTGCTGAAGGTGCTCGATTTTGGCCTCGCGAAGTCGATCTCGGCGGACGCCACCGAGGGCATCACGAGCACGAACGCGATGATGGGGACGCCGCTCTACATGGCGCCGGAGCAGATCGAGAGCGCCGCGATCGACGGCCGCACGGATCTCTATGCGCTCGCGTGCATCATGTACGAGCTGCTCACGGGCGCCCCGCCCTTCGTCGACGCGACCCTGTCCGCGCTCCTCGCGAAGCAGCTCCACGAGCCGCCGCCGCCGATGCCGCCGTGGGTGCCGCCGCCGCTCGCCGCGGTGATCGCGCGCATGCTCGCGAAGCGGCCGGACGACCGCTTCCCCTCGTGCGCCGAGGTCCGCACCGCGCTCGGACAGGTGCGCGCGTCCCTCGGCACGCCGGCGGTCGGCGTGCCGATCCTGACTCCGCTACCGGCCCACGCGCCGCTCGCGGCCGGCACGCCCCCGCCCGGGCCGTCCCCGACGCCGTTGCCCGCCACCGCCGAGGACGACGCCGACGTCCTCACGCTGATGCCGCTACCCGCGCCGTCGTCGCCGGTCGCGGCGGGCGCCGAGCCGCCGTCGAGCGCGTCGTTCGGCGCGATGCCGCCGGCCCGGCGCGCGGGCCTCATCGCGGCGGTCGCGGCCGCGATCATCGCGGTCGGCCTCGCCGCGCTGGTCGCGACGGGCGCGTTCGATGCCCGCAAGCACGCCGAGCCGCCGCCGCCACCCTCGCCCCCGGCCACCGGCGCGCTCGTCGCGCCCGACCCGCGGTGATGGACAGCGGGGTCGCGCCGCGTCCTTACTCCGTCGCGGCCAACCGCCGCAGGGCGTGAATCGCGCTGCCCGCGGGTGCGCGCGCCGCGGACCCTGGGTATGGTCGCGGCGTGGTAACCGCGAGCGCTTCCGACCCCAAGCCCGTCCCGACGCCCGACAACGTCCGCGTCGAGGATGACGACCAGCCGATCGCCACGACCGCCGCGGAGCTCGGCCCTCTCTACCGCCAGATGCTCGCGATCCGGCGCATGGAGGAGGCCTCGGCGAAGGCGTACTCCCAGGGCAAGATCGGCGGCTTCCTGCACCTCATCATCGGCCAGGAGGCCGTGTGCGTCGGCGCGACGGCCGCGCTCGAGAAGGACGACTACGTGGTCGCCACGTATCGCGAGCACGGGCACGCGTACGCCAAGGGCGTGTCGGCGCGCGCGATCCTCGCCGAGCTCTACGGCAAGAAGACCGGCTGCGTGAAGGGCCTCGGCGGCTCGATGCACATCTTCGACAAGGCCACGAACTTCCTCGGCGGCTACGGCATCGTGGGCGGGCACGTCCCGATCGCGGCCGGGGCGGCGTTCGCGAGCAAGTACCGCGACGACAAGCGCGTGACCCTGTGCTTCTTCGGCGAGGGCGCGTCGACGATCGGCGGGTTCGCCGAGGGCCTCTCGCTCGCGGCGCTGTGGAAGCTGCCGGTCGTCCTCATCTGCGAGAACAACCAGTACTCGATGGGCACGCCCGTGTATCGCTCCCTCGCGGTCGAGGACGTCTCGCTGCGCGCCGTGGCGCACGGCATGGCACGCGATCGCTTCGACGGCGACGACGTCGTGAAGGTCAAGCAGCGCATCGCCGAGGCCGTCGAGCGCGCGCGCACCACCGGCGAGCCCACCCTCGTCGAGGTCGTGACCTACCGCTTCCGCGGGCACTCGATGAGCGACCCGGGCCTCTACCGCACGAAGGACGAGGTCGAGGAGTGGAAGCGGCGCGATCCGCTGAACCGGTCGCGCGCGCGGCTGCTCGAGGTCGGGATGCCCGAGGCCGACATCGTGGCGCTCGAGGACGACGTGCGCGCCGAGATCGAGGACGCGGTGAAGTTCGCCGAGGATTCGCCAGCCGCCGACGAGTACAAGAAATACGTCATCAAGGAGGGCTAGTCGTGGCCGTCATCAGCTATCGCGAGGCGCTCAACCAGGCAATGCGCGAGGAGATGGAGCGCGACGCCAACGTCTTCGTCATGGGCGAAGAGGTCGGGCATTACAACGGCGCGTACAAGGTCACGCAGGGCATGCTGCAACGCTTCAGCGAGCGCCGCATCATCGACGCGCCGATCGCGGAGATGGGCTTCGCCGGCATCGGCGTCGGGGCGGCGATGGTCGGGCTCCGGCCGATCATCGAGTTCATGACGTTCAACTTCTCGCTCGTCGCGATCGACCAGATCGTCAACAACGCGGCGAAGATCTACCAGATGAGCGCGGGCCAGTTTCACATCCCGATCGTGTTCCGCGGGCCCGGTGGCCCGGCGGTGCAGGTCGGCTCGCAGCACAGCCAGTCGCTCGAGAGCTTCTACGCGCACGTGCCCGGCCTCAAGGTCGTGATGCCATCGACGGCGGCCGACGCGAAGGGGTTGTTGAAGACGGCGATCCGCGACGACAACCCGGTCGTCTTCATCGAGGGCGAGACCCTCTACAACTCGACCTGGGAGGTGCCCGACGGCGACGTGCTCATCCCGATCGGCAAGGGCGACATCAAGCGCGCCGGCTCCGACATCACGCTGGTCGCGTGGTCGAAGATGGTGTGGACGTGCCTCGACGCGGCGAAGGAGCTCGCGAAGGACGGCATCGAGTGCGAGGTCGTCGACCCGCGCACGCTGCGCCCGCTCGATGTCGACCTCATCGTGGAGAGCGTGACCAAGACGGGCCGCTGCGTGATCGTGGAGATCGGGTGGCCCGTCGCCGGGTTCGGCGCCGAGGTCGCGTACCAGGTGCAGAAGCACTGCCTCGACGCGCTGGACGCGCCGATCGAGCGCGTCACCAGCGAGGACGTCCCAATGCCGTACGCGAAGAACCTCGAAGACGAGGTGCAGCCCCAGGTGCACGACGTCGTGGCCGCCGTGAAGCGCGCCCTCTACCTGGAGGCTTGAGTCATGGCCCAGATCCTCGGACTGCCGAAGCTCTCTCCCACGATGGAAGAGGGCGTGCTCGTGAAGTGGACGAAGAAGGAGGGCGACAAGGTGGCGCCCGGAGACCTGATCGCCGAGGTCGAGACCGACAAGGCGAACATGGACTTCAACGTCGAGGACGAAGGCGTCCTGTTGAAGCTGCTCGTCGCGGAGGGCGCGACGGTCAAGCTCGGCGCGCCGGTCGCGATCATCGGCAAGGCCGGCGAGGACGTGACGGCCCTCGTGGCCCAGGCCACGGGCAAACCGGCGACGGCCCCGAAAGCCGAGCCCAAGGTCGAGCCGAAAGCCGAGCCGAAGATGGACGCCCCCGCTGCAGCGGCGGCACCTCCGGCACAGAATGATGCGCCGGCTTATAATGAGGCGCCGAATAATAGCCCGCCGAATAATGTGGTTGCGAACAAACCTCCGCCGGCTAATCCCGGCGCCAAGGTGCTCGCCTCCCCGCTCGCGAAGTCCCTCGCTGTCGAGCTCGGCGTCGATCTGCGCACGGTCACCGGCAGCGGGCCCGGCGGCCGCATCGTCGAGCGCGACGTGAAGGCCGCCCGCGGCGGCGCCCCCGCGCCCGCGGCCGACGTAGTCCCTGCAGCCGACTCGGAGGCCGAGGCCCCCGCGGCCGACGACGGCGCCGACACCAAGTCCACGATGGTCCTGACGACACGCTCGGCGCGCCAGCTCGTCCCCGACGCGGGCGCCGGCGACTACGAGGACCTCCCGGCGTCGAACATGCGCAAGCGGATCGCGCAGCGCCTGACGGAGGCCAAGCGCGACATCCCGCACTTCTACCTGCAGCGGCCGATCGACGCCGCGCCGCTGATGGGCTTTCGCGCGCGCCTCAACGAGCTGCTCGGCGATCGCGGCAAGGTGTCGGTGAACGACCTCGTGATCAAGGCCGTCGCGCTCGCGCTGCGCCGCGTCCCCGAGTGCAACGCGAGCTGGGAAGGCGATGCGATCCGCCGCTACCACCGCGTGCACGTCGGCGTGGCCGTCGCGATCGAGGACGGGCTCGTCACGCCCGTCGTGCGCGACGCCGATCAGAAGGGCATCGGCGCCATCGCCGCCGAGGTCCGTGACCTCGCGGACCGCGCGAAGAAGCGCGGGCTCAAGGGCCACGAGATCACGGGCTCGACGTTCACCGTCTCGAACCTCGGCATGTTCGGCATCGAGCGCTTCACGGCGATCTTGAACCCGCCCGAGGCCGGCATCCTCGCCGTCGGCGCGGTCCTCGATACGCCGGTCGTCGCGGGCGGCCAGGTCGTCGCCGGCAAGCGGATGACGGTCTCGATGTCGTGCGACCACCGCGTCATCGATGGCGCCACCGGCGCCCGCTGGCTGATCGCGTTCGCCGACCTGCTCGAGAAGCCGGAGAGCCTCGCGCTGTGACCGACGCTGCCCCGTACGACGTCGTCGTCATCGGCTCGGGCCCCGGCGGCTACGTCGCCGCGATCCGCTGCGCGCAGCTCGGCCTTCGCACCGCCTGCATCGAGCGCGAGAGCCTGGGCGGCATCTGCCTCAACTGGGGCTGCATCCCGACCAAGGCGCTCCTCAAGAGCGCCGAGGTCCTCGAGACGATGCACCGCGCGAAAGAGTTCGGCATCAACATCGGCGAGGCGTCGGCGGACTTCCCCGCGATCATCAAGCGCAGCCGCGACATCGCGGACAAGATCAGCAAGGGCGTCGGCTTCCTGTTCCGGAAGAACAAGATCGACCACGTGCCGGGCGTCGCGAAGCTCCTGCCGCGCGCGGGCGCGTGGAAGCCCCACCAGATCCACGTGGCGCTGACGGCGGGCGGCGAGCAGATCGTCTCCGCGAAGCACGTCATCCTCGCCACCGGCGCGCGGGCGAAGTCCCTGCCCGGCATCGCGCTCGATGGCGAGCGGATCATCGAGTACCGCAAGGCGATGACCTTGCCGCAGCAGCCGAGGTCGATGATCGTCCTCGGCTCCGGCGCGATCGGCGTCGAGTTCGCGTCGTTCTATCGCGCGCTCGGCGTCGATGTCACGATCGTCGAGTTCCTGCCGCGCCTGGTCCCGAACGAGGACGCCGAGGTCAGCAAGGAGCTGCAGCGCGCGTTCGACAAGCGCGGCATCAAGTTCCTCGTCGGCACGAAGCTCACGTCGGCGTCCGCGAGCGGCGCGGGCGTCACCGTCACCGTCGAGCGCGCCGCCGGCGGCGACTCCCGGACGCTCGAGGCCGACATCCTGCTCGTGGCCGTGGGCATCCAGGCCAACACCGAGAACCTCGGCCTCGCGGACCACGCGATCGCGCTCGAGCGCGGCTGGATCAAGGTCGACCGCGAGAACCGCTGCGGCGAGAACCTGTGGGCGATCGGCGATGTCGCCGGCCGCGGCCTCGCGCACGTCGCGTCCGCCGAGGGCGTCTTCGTGGCCGAGCGCATCGCCGAGGTCCACGCGGAGCCCGTCCGGTACGACGCGATCCCCGCCTGCACCTACTGCCACCCGGAGATCGCATCCCTCGGCCTCACCGAGGAGAAGGCCATCGCGGCCGGCGTCCCGATCAAGGTCGGCCGCTTCCCGTTCCGCCCGCTCGGCCGGGCGCTGGCCGCCGGCGAGCCGACCGGCTTCATCAAGGTCCTCTGGCACGCCGAGACGGGCGCGCTCGTCGGGGCCCACCTGATCGGGCCGGCCGTGACCGACCTCATCGCCGAGCTGACCCTCGCCAAGAC
>JANXOM010000423.1 GCA_025353585.1 Deltaproteobacteria bacterium | reverse complement strand
ACGTCGCGCGTGTTCGCGTCGTTCATCACGTGGCTCCAGGAGAAGACCTCGCCCGTCTTCGTCATCGCGACCGCCAACAACGTCTCGCAGCTGCCGCCCGAGCTCCTCCGCAAGGGCCGCTTCGACGAGATCTTCTTCTGCGATCTGCCGAGCCCCGAGGACCGCCGCTCGATCATCGACATCCACCTCCGCAAGAAGAAGCGGGATCCGGGCCAGTTCGACATGGACAAGCTCGTCGACGCGACGAGCGACTACTCGGGCGCCGAGCTCGAGCAGGCCGTGATCGCCGCGCTCTACGACGCGTTCGACACCGGCAACGATCTGTCCAGCGAGGGCCTCATCAACACGCTGCGTGACATCGTCCCGCTCGCCGTCACGATGCGCGAGCAGATCGAGGCGATGCGCGACTGGGCGCGCACCCGCGCGCGGCCCGCGTCCGCCCGCGGCAAGCCGGCGCCGAAGAAGGAAGCGGGCTGGATGTCGCGCATGGGCGCGGCCAGCACGAACCTCGGCGACAAGGGCGAGGCGCCGGACGCTGGCGAGCGCAAGATCGAGCTTTAGAGACGAACCTTTTGTGACAAGCTAGGGGGACGGCATGTCTCACTTCACGAAGTGCGCGCTCAAGATGACGAACCTGCAGGCCATCAAGAAGGCCCTGGCCGACATGCAGCTCAAGTTCACCGAGGCCGAGCAGGGCCAGAGCGTCAACGTGCGCGGCTACCGCGGTGACAAGCTCGCGGCGGCGATCTCGATCGACATGGGCCGCTACGACGTCGGCATCGTGCAGGGCGAGAACGACACGTACGAGGTGACCGCCGACTGGTGGGGCGTCGAGACGACCAAGGGCGTCAGCGAGGCCGAGTTCCAGGACCAGCTCGCGCAGCGGTACCAGTATCACAACGTGAAGCAGGCCTGCGAAGAGAAGGGGTATGCGGTCGAGGAGGAGCTCAACGAGGAAGACGGGTCGATCCGGCTCGTCGTCCGTAAATGGAGCAGCGAGTAAATCATGCGCAAACAAGACATCGAGATCGTCATCAACGCGAAGGGCGAGGTCACGTTCGAGGTCAAGGGTGTGAAGGGGGCGAGCTGCTTCGGCGAGACGAAGTTCCTGACCGACGCGCTCGGCGGTGATTCCGCGATCCTCGAGCAGGAAAAGACCCGCGAATTCTACGAACAATCAGAGGGTTACGTCTCGACGTGGCAGGGTGGCGGCGGCGGGGAAGGGCACGACGAGTAAGGCCGTAGGATTATAGGACGTGGCAGACCAAGACGACCTCCAAGCGACGGGCGCCGATGGCGCGCCGGAGACGCGCGCCGAGGATCTGACCGACGAGATCGCGAAGAAGTACGACCCCGAGCGCCTGCTCAAGATCATCTCGCGCAAGGCGGGTCGCGGCGAGTCGCTCGAGCACTCCGTCCGCGCGAAGTACGAGAAGCGCCTCGGCGTCGATCTCTCGCACGTGCGGATCTACTCCGGCGAGTTCGCCGAGGAGTTCAACCGCCAGCGCAACGCGTACGCCGTGACCGTCGGCGGCACCGGCATGGTCCTCATGGGTGGCTCGCCGGACAAGGCGATGCACTCCGCCGCCGGCCAGGCGCTGCTCGCCCACGAGCTGACGCACGTGGCGCAGGCGACGCGTGGTGCGCGCGGTCTCCATCGCAAGGCGTATAGCGACGAGATGCCGTTCGGCGAGGAGCACGAGGCCGGCGCCGATGCGGTCGAAGATCAGGTCATGGCCGAGGAGATGGGCGCGGCGATGCTGTTGTCCGACGCGCGCGGCGCGGATCTCCATGGCGCGGCGAAGAAGGCGGCCGAGGACGGCCTGCGGCGCCAGATGGACCAGATCAAGGATCGCGTCTTGGAGCTCGCGGCCGATGCGGCGCGCGGGCAAGCGCTGCGCAACGGACCGTCGCCGCGCCGCGCCTGAGGAAGCTCTGCTATCCTGCCTGCCGTGAGTGAGGACACCAGCGCCGACGCCGGAGTGGTCCAGTCGCGCGTCCAGCTCGAGCGGCTGGTCGCGGTGGACGAGCTCGCCGGCCGGACCATCGCGGGCTTCGCGGCGCGCTCCGTGCTGCTCCGCGCGATCGATCTCGACGGCGTGACGATCGACCGGCTCGACCTGCAGGGCTGCGACGCCGACGAGGCGCGCCTCGAGCGGGCCGAGCTGAAGATGACGGACCTGCGGACCTCGCAGTGGAGGGGCGCGCTGTGGAACCGCGTCCGCGCGAAGGACTGCGACTTCACCGAGCTGGACTTCACGCGCGCCCAGCTCCTGCGCTGCGAGCTCGGCCCCGTGCGCCTCGCGCGGGTGCGCTTCCATCGCGCGCGGATCCAGGACTGCAAGTTCGTCGAGTCCGAGCTCTACTCCGCGGACTTCTCCGGCGCCGTGATCTTGAAGACGGTGTTCGAGGGCTACGCGAACGCGACCGTCTCGCTGTCGCGCACGGACTTCACCGGCGCGGCGCTGTTCGACGTCGACTTCAAGCAGGCGAACCTCTACGGGGCGAACCTGGCGGGCGCGATGCTCGTGCGCTGCAACCTGCGCGGCGCGAACCTCGCCAGCGCGAACCTCGCCGGTGCGCGGCTCGTCAGCTGCGAGACCGCCGGCTGCGACCTCGACGGCGCCACCTGGTGACCCCCGGAGAACATTAGCCATGCCGTCCCGCCCCGATATCCGCGACCTCGCGAGCAACGTGCACGACGCGTTCGCCGACTGCGAGAAGGACCAGCTCCTCGACATCCTGACGTTCGTGCTCAAGGAGTACGTGGTCGAGGGGCCGCCGCCGATGCTCGTGCACCAGGCCGAGACGCTCGCCGATCTCAAGAGCGCGACCTTCGCGCAGCTGATCACGGCGATGCAGACGCGCTTCGACTTCCCCGAGCTCTCGATGTTCGTGGTCGATGGCGAGCAGGTGTCCGTGCGCGTGGGCGGTGTGGTGCAGCCGATGCTCGCGCCGCGGCAGGCGCCCGTCGTGGACCCGCCGCGTCCGGCGCCGACGGTGCGTGCCGTGGAGGTACCGGCCCAGCAGATGCCGCGGCCCGCGCCGGGGCCGATCGCGGCCGCGCTTGCGGCCGCCGCGACCGAGCGCAGCGGCACCGAGCGCCCGAGCGCGCCACCGCCGGTGCGCGGTCTGTCGCTGCGCGGTCGCCCCGCGGGTGGCGGTGGTGATGTCGGCTCGGCGCCGACGGAGCGCGCCGCGTCGCCGGAGCGCGCGCCGGAACCCGCGGCCCCGCAGGTCGCGGCGCCCACCCCGCCGGCCCCCGGCGCTGCCCCCGAGAAGAAGGACAGCGGCGACGACGCGTCCGCGCGCTTCAGCCTGCTGGAGCTCGATTGAGCGCGGTCGCGCGTCGCTACTACGAGCGCGGCCGGACGGCGCTCGACGCCAAGGAATACGAGACCGCGCAGGAGTCGCTGCGCGCCGCGCTCGACCTCGCGCCCGGCTTCGGCAACGCCCGCGTCGCGTACGCGGTCGCGCTGGCCAAGGGCGGCGATTGCCCGCGCGCCGCGCAGGTCCTGCGCGCCGGCATCCCGCGCGCGACCTCGCCGATCTCGGCCGCGGCGATGTACGCCACGCTCGGCGACGTGCTGACGCTCGGCGGCGATCTCTTCGGCGCCGAGGACGCGTTCACCCAGGCGGCGACCGCGCCGGGCTTCGAGGCGCGCGTCGCGTCGGGCCAGGCGCGCGTGTACGCGAAGCTCGGGCGGTTCGGTGACATGGCCGCGGCGCTCAAGCGCGCGGCGGCGGCGGCGAAGTAGTCCGCGCGCGCGGGGCCGCCGAGACGCCAACAGGGCCGCCAGGTAGAACCGGAGCAGGAGGGCTCAGGACGGTTCGGGGATGGCGTCGAACGTGCCCGGCGCGGTCAGCCAGATGAGGCCGGCGCCGCCCCCGCCGCCGCCGCCCTCGGTGGGCGCGTCGCGACCGGTGACGGCGGGCGTGCTCGTCGCGCCGTCGCCGCCGTCGCCGCCCTCGTTGGTCGTCTTCGTGCCGCCCGTCGGGGTGCCGCCCGGGTTGCCCGGGCTCGCCTGGGTCCCGCCCGCGCCGCCGCC
>JANXOM010000412.1 GCA_025353585.1 Deltaproteobacteria bacterium | reverse complement strand
CTCGATGTCCGCTTTCCGGACAATCGGTGACGCCGACGTTTCGCGACCGCGGGCTCACCCAGAGTTGACAAACGTGACAGCGTCCCCGGTCAAGGCGCTGGAAAGATGAGGCATTGTCTCGGAGCCAGAGTTGACAAACGTGACAGCGTCCCCGGCGGCGACCGGCGGCCAGGGAGCCGTCGCGTTCGCCTCGTCCGTGAACGCCCGTTCGCGCGGCGCGATGCGAATCAGGCTAGGTTCTGCGCGCATGTCGATCCAACGCAGCCAGTCGATCTTCGAGCGCGCCAAGGCCGTCATCCCCGGCGGCGTCAACTCGCCCGTGCGCGCGTGCCGCGGCGTCGGGACGGATCCCGTGTTCGTCCAGCAAGGCGATGGCGCCACGATCACCGACGTCGACGGCAACCGCTACGTCGACCTCATCGGCAGCTGGGGCCCGCTGATCCTCGGCCACAGCCACCCCGAGATCCTCGACGCCATCGCCGAGACCATGTCCCAGGGCACCACCTTCGGCGCGCCGACCGAGGTCGAGGTCCGCTTCGCCGAGACCTTGCGCTCGATCTACCCGGCGATGGAGATGGTCCGCGCCGTCTCGTCGGGCACCGAGGCCACCATGTCGGCCCTCCGCCTCGCCCGCGGCTTCACCGGCCGCGCGAGGATCATCAAGGCCGACGGCGGCTACCACGGCCACGCCGACTGCCTCCTCGTCGCCGCCGGCTCCGGTGCCGCCACCCTCGGCATCCCGGGCTCGGCCGGCGTCCCCGATGGCGCCGCCCGCGACACCATCGTCGTCCCGTACAATGACCTCGCCGCCACCGAGGCCGTCCTCGCCGCCGGGGACGTCGCGGCCGTCATCATCGAGCCCATCGCCGGCAACATGGGCCTCGTCGTCCCCGCGCCCGGCTACCTCGAGGGCCTCCGCGCCGCCTGCACCCGTCACGGCACCCTGCTCATCTTCGACGAGGTCATGACCGGCTTCCGCGTCGCGTACGGCGGCGCCCAGGCCCGCTACGGCATCACGCCCGACCTCACCACCATCGGCAAGATCGTCGGCGGCGGCCTCCCCGCGGCGGCCTTCGGCGGCCGCCGCGACATCATGGAGAAGCTCGCCCCGCTCGGCCCCGTCTACCAGGCCGGCACGCTCAGCGGCAACCCGCTCGCCCTCGCCGCCGGGCTCAAGGCCATCGAGATCCTCGGCCGCCCCGGCACCTACGAGCGCCTCGAGACCCTCGGGGCCCGCCTGGGCGACGGCCTCCTCGCCGCCGTCCGCGCCGCCGGCCTCCCCGCCTGCTTGAACCGGGTCGGCTCCATGCTGACCGTGTTCTTCTGCGCCGGCCCCGTCACTGACTACGCCACCGCGAAGACCAGTGACACCAAGCGGTTCGGCGCGTTCTTCCGCGGCATGCGGGAGCGGGGGGTCTTCCTGCCGCCGTCCCAGTACGAGGCCATGTTCATCAGCCTCGCCCACACCGACGAAGATCTCGACCTGGTGATCGCCGCCGCGAAAGCCTCCGCGCTCGCTGCCGTCGCGGATTGACGCTGCAATTTCACGGTGCTATGAGGGCCCGTCTCGATGCCCCAGGTCCCTTCGACGAGCGGCGATTTGACGCAGGATTCCGCCGTGAATCCTGCCCATCGCAACACCGTAGATCCGGCCGCGCGCACGAGCAAGAAGGTCTTCGAGGGCATGTCTGCCTCCTCGATCGGCCTCGAGCTCGGCATCTCCGTTGTCCTCGGCACGCTCGGTGGCATCTGGGCCGACAGCTACTTCGGCACCGAGCCCTGGCTCATGCTCCTCGGGATCGGCTTCGGTTGCTTCGCCGGCTTCCGCGGCGTCCTGCGCGCCGTCGCCAAGGAAGATCGCAAGGGCGCGCGCGATGATCAGGAGATCCTCGCCATCGCCCGCCACGCTGCCCAGGACGCCGCCCGTGGCAACTGAAACCCAGGTCGCCGCCGAGTCGGTCGCCGCGATCTACCGGGTCGAGAAGACAAACTATGTCATCGGCGCGATCGTCGTCATGGCCGGCCTCCTGACGCAGTCCCGGGCCGTCGCGCTTGGCCTCGCCGTCGGTGTGGCCCTCACCTGCGCGAACTTCTTCGTGTTGCGCAAGCTGGTCTTCAAGTGGACCAGCGAGGCCGCCCGCGGCGTCGGCGGCAAGAGCGCGATCCTCGCGCTCCCCAAGATGCTGGTTCTCATGCTGGCCGTGGCCGGGGCCATCCTGCTCCTGCCCATCGACCCGATCGCGTTCACGATCGGTTACTCGATCTTCATCGTCTCCCTCGTGCTCGACGCGACGCTGACCGCGCTGCGCACGCCAGACGACCTCCCTGACCCGACGGCGAACGGAACGGACGAGCACCATGGGTGAACACGGCACCTGGTTCGATTACCTCAACAAGTTCGAGAGTTGGCGCCACTTCGACGCCTGGGCGCACCACGCGCTGGGTCGAAACTGGAAGTTCTTGATGTTCGATCAGAACGGCTGGTCGCTCAGCCACGTCCTGATCACCATCCTCGTCATCATCTTCTGCACGTGGGGCGCCGTCGCGTTCTTCAACGGGCTCAAGGGCAAGGACCAGGGCATCGTCCCCCCGCGCACGATGAACCTGCGCAACGTCTTCGAGATCACGGCCGAGAGCGTCTACGGCATGGTCGAGGGCGCGATGGGGGAGCACAACGCCGCCCGCTTCTTCCCGCTCATCGGGACGCTGTGGCTGTTCATCCTCCTCAACAACCTGATCGGCCTTATCCCCGGCTTCGTCGCCCCGACGGACACGCTGAAGACCAACGTCGGCATCGCGCTGATGGTGTTCTTGCTGACGCACTATTACGGCGTCAAGGAGCACGGCCTCAGCTACTTCAAGCACTTCCTCGGCCCGAGCCTCGCGCTCGCGCCGCTGATGCTGCCCATCGAGCTGATCAGCCATGTCGCCCGCCCGATGTCGCTGTCGGTCCGCCTCATGGGCAACATGATGGCCGACCACAAGGTGGTGATGGCGTTCTTCGGCCTGGTGCCGTTCCTCATCCCCATCCCGTTCATGCTGCTCGGCCTGCTCGTCTGCGTGGTGCAGGCGCTCGTGTTCTGCACGCTGACGATGGTCTACATCGGCATGGCGATCGAGCACGAGGAGCACTGAGCACGCCGCGCTGATCTCTCACTGCTTTCGACGACGTTTTTTCAAACCGACCACCTTTACCCCGCATCGAAACCACGCTACTACGCGCCCGCTTTCGCGCGACTTCGCCTCAAGGAGCATCGAACATGACCAAGCGTATCGCCTCTGCCATCAGCTTCCTCGTCGTTATGAGCCTCTCCGCGATCGCGTTCGCGGACCCGGCCGCCGACGCCATCGCGCAGACGAAGGCCTCCGGCCTCGCCTCGGGCTACGGCCTGTTCGCGCTCGCCGCCGGCCTCGCCATCGCGGTCGCCGCGCTCGGCGGCGCGCTCGGCCAGGGCCGCGCCGCCGCGGCCGCCCTCGACGGCATCGCTCGCAACCCGGGCGCCGCTGGTCAGATCCGCGGCCCGATGATTCTTGGCCTCGCCCTCATCGAGTCGCTCGTCATCTACGCGCTCATCATCGCCCTCCTCCTCTGGCTCAAGATCAGCTGAGAAGACAGTCGCGCGACGGCGAGCGGGACGGCCCTTCGGGGTCGTTTTGCGTTTTCGGAGGCCGTGTGGGATCCTGTTACGAGCATGTCCGAGGAAGATCCGAAGCCGGCGGTGCTCGCTCTCGCGGGCAAGACGACGGTCGAGATCCTCGCCCAGATCGACCTGTTCAGCGGCTTGCCGGGCGCCCACTTGAAGCGCGTCGTCGATATCGGCCTCGAGGAGGCCTATCGCACGAGCACCACCATCATCGCCGAGGGCACCTCGGGCGATAAGTTCTATCTCGTGCTCGAGGGCGCGGTCCGCATCAGCCGCATCGTGCCCGGGATGGGCGAAGAGGCGCTCGCCGTGCTGCGCCCGGGCGCGTACTTCGGCGAGATGTCGCTCATCGACGACGCGCCGCGCTCCGCGACCGTCATCTGCCACGAGAAATGCCGCCTGTTCGTGATCAACCGGAAGGACCTCGAGGACCTCCTGTTCGTCGACCGCGATCTCGCGTACGAGCTCTTGTGGAACTGGGTACGCACGCTCTCGCGCCGCCTCCGCGCGACGAATGACAAAATGACGTTCCTCGCGACGACCTCGAAGTTCTGATGCGCGGGCTCGCCACGGCGGCGATCGTCTGCGCCCTGGCCGCGCCGGGGCGCGCCAACCCGCTGCCGCCCGGCGCGCTGCAGCTCGCGGGCGCGGTCGAGGGCGGCACCGGCGTCGATAACAAGCGCCTCGGCGAGGGCTACGCGATCGGCGCGCAGGCGTCATGGCAGCCGATGTCGAGCGAGCAGTCCATCGGCTGGGCATTCCGCTGGTCCACGATGTTCGGCAAGAACTACCGCGCCAGCGCCGCGCGCATCGACGACGTGCTCCGCACGGTCACGATGGACCTCACGGCCGGCGTGCGCCTCCGGCCGTGGACCACGCCGCGACGCTACCTGACGTTCCGCGCTGGCTTCTCGCTGCTCCGCTCGAACCAGGAGATCGCACCGTCCAACGATCGCGACTTCGTCGGGCCGATCGCGAGCGCCGGCATCGACCAGTACGCGTACGGCTCGTTCCTCGTCTCGCTCGACGTGCGCTACGGCATGATCTCCAACGGCCCGCAGACGATCGGTCTGATGTTCAGCGCGGGGTTCGTCGGGCCCTAGTGCATGCCGAGGCTCGACACGCCGCGCCTGCGCCTCGTGCCAATGACCCTCGCGGCCGTCGAGGCCGTCCTCGCGCGCGACCGGCGACGGGCCGAGGCGTTGGTGGCGGCGCGGTTCCCCGATGACTGGCTCGACGACGACCTCGTCGCGCGCGCGTTCCCGTACTCGCTCGCCGCGATCCGCGCGGACCCGTTCGTGCGGCTGTGGGGCGATTCGCTGATCCTGGCGCGCGACGAGCCGCGCGTGGTCGGCAGCGTCGTGTTTCACGGCAAGCCGGAGGATGGCGTCGCCGAGATCGCGTACGGCATCGAAGATGGGTCGCGGAGCCGCGGCTATGCGGTCGAAGCGACGCAAGCCTGCGTGACCTGGGCGCTGGCGGAGCCGGGCATCGTCGCGGTGCAGGCGACGACGTTTCCGTGGCACACCGCTTCACTCGGCGTCATCCGGCACCTCGGGATGACGCCGTGCGGCGTCCGCGAGCACGACACGCTCGGCGAGCTGCTGGTGTTCGAGCGCCGACGCTGACGCCGCGGACCACGGTGAAAGTCCGTCCGGGCGCCAGGCCGCGCGCGCTTGACAACTTTGACTCCGTCCCCGGTCAAGTATGCGAGATCATTTGGGGTCTATAGACCCCGCGCTTGACAACTTTGACTCCGTCCCCGGGCCGGGCGCCGCAGCGCGGCGAGGCCGAGCAGCAGCAGGGCGCCGCCGCTGGCACCGCCGTGTCCGCCCGCCGCGCAGCCGCCGCCGGTTGTCGGCGCGGCCGGATCCACGCACGCGTCCCCCGCGCACAGATCCGGGAGCTTGGCCTTGATGAAGTCGATCTCTGCGTTCGTGCGCGTGTACGCGCCGTATTCGGCGCAGGCCGCATCGCCGAAGGAGGTTGCGCCGAGCACCATCTGAACGCCCTCGATCGTCGCGATCAGCGGCCCGCCCGAATCCCCGGCGCACGTGCCCTGGTGATTCGCCTGCGTGAAGCAGAGCAAGTCCGTATCTTCGAGCGTGGCGCTCGAGCTGACGTGGAAATCGCCGCACGGCTTGGAGACCTGCCCCGCGAGCTGCAGCTCGATGCCGGCTGTCGCCTGCGGCGCGGCCGAGGTCTCGCCGAAGCCGACCATCGTCACCTCGACCCCGACCGGCGCGCGCGAGCCGTAGAAGTTGAGGACCATCGGCGGCGTCAGCGTGTACGCGCCCACCATGTGGATCAGCGCGAGGTCGTGCTTGCCGAAGTGCTCGTGGTCCCAGAGCGGGTCGAGGACCGTCTCGCTCGCGGCGATCTTCTTGCCAGGCTGGTCGATGTTGGTCGTCCCGAGCAGCACCTGCGTCTTTGCCGTGACCGCGTCCTGCGACGCGAGGCCGAGCTCCGCCGGATCGAGACAGTGCGCCGCCGTCATCACCCACGCTGGCTCGATCAGCGTCCCGGTGCACAGCGAGCCATCGACCTCGACGGCGACGATCGCGGGAAAGTCCGTCGCGGTCGTCGCGGTGCCGCCGATGATCGGCGCGCCGAAGAGGGCGAGGAGCGCGAACATCTAGCGGCGGCCGCGTCGGCTGCGCCGGCCAAGGACGATGGCCACGAGCCCGATGCCGAAGAGCATCGTCGGCACGCCGTGGGTGCCGGCGTCGCAGCAGCCGCCGCCGGCGGCCGGGGTTGGCCAGCACGCGCCGGCGCCCCCGCCCGCGTCGAGACAGTCGAAGCCGTCGGGGCACGTGGTGGCATCGCCGACGGTGCAGCTCCGCGTGCAGAGCTGGTCGCTGCCCAGCGCCTCGCAATTGCTCGAGTCACACTCGGCGTTGCCCGTGCAGGTCGTACCGAGGCCGGTCGGCGAGAACGGCGCGACCATGCAGCCGTGCGCGAAGCAGGTCTTGGCGGTGGCGCACTGGCCATCGTCGCTGCACTCCGCCTGCGGCACGTGCGAGAGCAGGAACGACTTGACGAACTCGGGCCGCGTGTCCGCGCCGACGACCGCGCAGTTCTGGTCGCCGATCGACGTCACGGCGACGATCGTCAGCTTGCCGTCGAGCATCATGAACGACGGCCCCCCGGAGTCGCCCTCGCACTCGCCCTTGCCGTCGGTCTGCGAGAAGCACATGAGCGCGGCGTCGTCGAGCGGGCCGATCGCCGACTGGCTGCTGCACGCCACCGCGGTGCGGTTCTTGAGCACGAACTCGGCGCCGAACGGGCCCTGCGCGCCCGTCTGCCGCGTGCCGAAGCCGACCTGGGTGACGACCGAGCCGACCGGCGTCGTCGTCGTGAGCAAGTTCACCGGGCTCGGCGTGACGTCGGTGACCTTCTTCACGAGATGGATGAGGCCGAGGTCGTGGCTCGCGCCGCCCTGGTATGCGGGGTCGAAGAACGTCTCCTTCGCCAGCACCTTCTCACCCAGGTCGGTCGTGACGTCGACCGTGTTGAAGTGCACCTCCACGAGCGCCGTCACCGCCGCCTGGTTCGCGAGGCCGATGATGGCCGGATCCACGCAGTGCGCGGCGGTCATCACCCACTCGGGATCGATGAGCTCGCCGGTGCACTCGGCCTCCGAGCCGTCCGGGAAGAAGTACAGCAGCACCGCGACCGACGGGAAGTCCCCCTTGGCCGCGGCGGTGCCGCCGATGATCGGGGCGGCGGTCGCCACGGACGCGGAGGCGGCGAGCAGGGTCAAGACCAGCAGTGTGCGGCTACGGCTCATCGGCGCAAGAATGCCCCAGGCTGGAGCGCCAGGTCTGTGCGCTGCCACGCGTTCAGGTCGATCCTCGACGTTTGACCCGGCGGCGGCCCCTGTTGCCCACCGGGGCGTCCTGCCGCGTCCACACGCCCGACTTGCCGCCGCGCTTCTCTTCGAGCTGGAGGTCCGCGATGACCATCCCGCGGTCGATCGCCTTGCACATGTCGTAGACGGTCAGGGCGGCCGCCGCGACAGCCGCGAGGGCCTCCATCTCCACGCCGCTACGGTCGAACGCGCTCACCGTCGCCGTGATCCGGACCTCCGCCCCCACCACGCGCAGGTCGATCTCCACGCCCGTGAGGCGCAGCGGATGGCACAACGGGATCCACTCCGGCGTGCGCTTCGCGGCCTGGATCCCCGCGACGCGCGCGATGCCCAGCACGTCGCCCTTGCCGAGCTTGCCCCCGCGCACGGCCCGCGCGGTGGCCGGCGCCATCCGCACCACGCCGCTCGCCACCCCGACGCGCGCGGTCTCCGGCTTGCCGCCGACGCCGACCATGTGGGCCGCGCCGGTGGCGTCGAAGTGCGTCAGTCGCTTGCCCGCGCTCACTCGACGCCCGTCTTATTCGACGGTCACCGACTTGGCGAGGTTGCGCGGCTGGTCGATGTCCGTGCCCTTGAAGTCGGCGACGTAGTAGCTGAGCAGCTGCAGCGGCAGCACGCTCAGGATCGGCTGCAGCTCGAGCGCGCAGTCGGGCAGCAAGATGACGTCATCGGCGTGCGCGCCGATATCGTTGTCGCCCTTCGTCGCGATCGCGATGACCTTGCCCTGGCGCGCGCGCACCTCGGCGAGGTTCGACACGACCTTCTCGTAGAACGGCCCGCGCGGCGTCATCACCACGACCGGCAGGTTCTCGTCGATGAGCGCGATCGGCCCGTGCTTCATCTCGCCCGCCGCGTAGCCCTCGGCGTGCACGTACGAGATCTCCTTGAGC
>JANXOM010000394.1 GCA_025353585.1 Deltaproteobacteria bacterium | reverse complement strand
GCGGGCAAGATCGCGGCCCTCGGCGGCATCGAGGGTGGCCAGGCGCTCGAGAGCCGGCTCGACGCGATCGAGGCGTTCTCGCGGCGCGGCGTGCGCTACCTCGGGCTCTTGCACCTGTCCGACAACTCGCTCGGCCGGCCGACCTACGGGCGCAAGTCGGACCGCGACACGGGCCTCACGGCGTTCGGGCGCGACGCGGTGCGCGAGTGCGAGCGTTGCGGCGTCATCGTGGACCTCGCGCACGTCAACCGGCGCGGGTTCTTCGACGCGATCGAGCTGGCGACGGCGCCGCCGATCGTCTCCCACGCGGGCGTCCGCGGCGTGCACGACCACTCGCGCAACATCGACGACGAGCAGATCAAGGCGATCGCGGATCGCGGCGGCGTGGTCGGCGTGATCTTCGCCAAGAAGTTCCTCGGCGGCGCGTCGGTCGAGGCGGTGGTCGATCACATCCTGCACGTGATCGACGTGGCCGGCGAGGACGTCCCCGCGCTCGGCAGCGACTTCGACGGCGCCGTGGTCCCGCCCGACGGGCTCGAGGACGTGGCCCAGCTGCCGAACCTGACGGTCGCCCTGTCGAACCGCGGCGTGGGCCCGCGCGTCCTGGAGAAGATCCTCGGCGCGAACGTGCTCCGCGTGCTCGACGAAACGCCTGCCTGGGGTCGCCTCTCGTGAACAAGCTCCCGCTCGTCCTGCTGCTGCTGTCCGGTTGTCCTCACCACGGCCACGACGACAAGAAGGACGCGACCGCGAACCCGCACCCCGCGCTCGCCGACGCGCGCGCCCCCGTCGCCGACGATGGCCTGCCGCCGGCCCCGCCGCTGCCGCCGGTGCCGGCCGGCCTCCCGCCGCTACCCGACACGCCCGCGCTCTCCGCCGTCACGCCCGATGCGCTCGCGCTCGGCACCCTGCTCTTCTACGAGCCGCGCCTGTCCGCCGGCGGCAAGCTCGCGTGCGCGACCTGCCACGATCCGGCCCACGGGTACAGCGGCGCGGTCGCCAACGCCGCCGACGGCAAGCCGAACCTGCGCCGCACGCCGACGCTCGTGAACCTCGCGTGGGCGACGGCGTTCAACTGGGACGGCCGCTACGCTGCGGTCGACGACATGCTCCCCGCGCACGTGCACGGCCAGCTCGGCGACGCCCTCGAGCCGGCGGCGGCGCGGCTCGCCGAGACGCCGATCTACAAGGCGCACTTCGCCCGCGTCGGGGGCGCGCCGCCGGACGCCGTCCGCACCGCGCTCGCCGCGTTCGTGCTCACGCGGTACGCGGGCGACGCGCCGTGGGATCGCCGCGAGGCGTCCGCGCGCGTCCCGAGGCCCGGCGTGACGCCGGATCCGGAGACGGCGGGCTACCTCCTGTTCACGACGAAGGGCCAGTGCGCCGTGTGCCACACGCCGCCGCTCTACACCGACGGCGGCTTCCACCGCATCGGCAAGTTCGGCGTGCCCGACGAGGGCCGCGGGCGCGTCGACCCGAACGCGAAGGGCGCGTTCAAGACGCCGACCCTCCGCGGCGCCGGTGACCGCCCGGCCTTGTTCCACACCGGCGACACGGCGACGCTCGCCGCGGCGGTCGACTTCTACGGCGAGCTCGGCGCGAGCGAGGCCCACGCGCGGCACAAGGACCTCGTCGACGACGCGGCCGCGGCGGTTCAGCTCTCCGCCGCGGAGCGCGGGCAGCTCGTGGCGTTCCTGCGCGCGCTGTCGACCGCCGCCGCCGCCCCGCCGCCGCCGAACTTGCCGCCGGCGCCATGACGCTGCGGCACGACCTCGAGGTCGCGGTCGGCGGCGTGCAGCTGCGCGCGATCGAGACCGCCGTGGCCGTCGCCGCTCGCGTCAAGGCGCGCCGCACCGCGGATGGCGTCGCGTACCTCACGCGGCCCGCGCGCCGCGGCCTGCCGCTCGTCGGCGTGCACGGCTTCGGCGGCGACAAGGAGACGTGGCTCCTCATGGCCGCGCTGGTGCCGAACGCGCGCGGCGTGGTGCTCGTGGACTTGCCCGGTCACGGCCGGAGCGCCGACGTCGCGCAGGAGCACGCGAGCATTCGCCACCACGCCGAGGCCGTGCTGCGCGCGATGGATCAGGAGCGCGTCGAGCGCGGCATCGTCTGCGGCAACTCGATGGGCGGCGGCGTGGCGCTGCGGCTCGCCGCGAGCTGGCCGGATCGCGTGGCCGGCATGGTGCTCGTGGCCTCGATCGGCCGCGACGTGCACGAGGGCCCCGCGCGCGCGTGGACCGACGACAACAACCCGCTCATCCCGCGCGAGTCAGAGATCGAGCGCTTCATGGAGCTCGCGCTCGAGCGCCCGCCGCCCGTCGGCAAGGCCGTCATCCGGCACGTGGTGACCGAGCGGGCGCGCCGCGCCGACCACCTCTACAAGCTGTTCCGCGGCTTCATCCTCGCCGCGGGCGACGACGGCGTCCCCCACGCGCTCCGCGCGGTGACCCAGCGCGCGCTCGTCATCCACGGGGAGCAGGATCGCATCATCTCCAAGCGCGTCGCCGAGGACCTGACGCTCGCGCTCCCGTGCGCCGAGCTCGTGGTGATGCGCGGCGTCGGGCACGCGCCGCAGCTCGAGGCGCCCCGCGCGACGGCCCGGCTCGTGGAAGCCTTTGCGCGCCGGCTCGATCCGGCGTAGGACAGCCCCATGTGGTGGCGCCGCGTCCGGTACCTGCTCGCGCTCGCCGCGCTGTGCTCGGTCGCGACCTGCCCGGCGGCCCAGCGCTCGTGCGCGGCCCGCCGCGACGCCCGCGAGGCCGATGACCTGCTGGCGTACCTCGCCGACCGCGTCGACGCCGAGGTCGCGGCGACCGGCCGTGTCCCGCCTCTCCCTGTCGGCCCGACGCCCGCGGCCGGGTGCTGCGAGCAAGGCGGCACCTGCCAGCCCGACGAGGCCCTCTGGGTCGCGCCTGGCTGGCGCGCGCTCGGCTTCTCGATCGACGGCGAGTTTCGCTACAGCTACCAGTACATCCCCGACGAGAGCGGCAAGGCGGCCGTGCTGCGCGCGACCGGGCACCTCGCCTGCGATGGCGACGGCGCGATGTACGAGGTGCGCCTGACGGTGGACGGCGACAAGGTGTCGCGGGCCTGGACGCGGACCGATCCGCTCGATTGACCCCCGCATGTTATGACTGCGCATGCGCCTCGTGGTGATCGCCGGTCTGCTGTTCGCGTCTGTCGCCGCGTGCACCAAGAACACCGAGCCGCCGCCGCCCACGAGCGGCTCGCCGTTCGCGAAGCCGGAGAGCGGGCCCGCCGGCGCCCCGCGCGTCGCCGATAACGACCCACCCGGCCTCCACAAGGCGAAGCAGATGTTCGGCTCGGTCTGCGCGACGTGCCACGGCGCCGACGGCACGGGCAACGGCCCCGCCGCGGCGAACCTGAACCCGAAGCCGCGCGACTACACGGACAAGAACTGGCAGTCGACCATCACGGACGAGCAGATCAAGAAGACGATCCTCCTCGGCGGCAACGGCGTCGGCAAGAGCCCGATGATGCCGGCGCAGCCGCAGCTGAAAGATCAGCCCGAGGTCCTCGACGGACTCGTCGCGATCGTCCGCGGCTTCGGCAAGTAGAGATCGCCGGCCATGACGAGCACGAGGCGTGCCTCGGGCGAAGCGCCGCCGACGGGCGGTGCGGTTTGACGAGCACGAGGCGTGCCTCGGGCGAAGCGCCGCCGACGGGCGGTG
>JANXOM010000362.1 GCA_025353585.1 Deltaproteobacteria bacterium | reverse complement strand
GTCGTGAACCGGCGCCTGCGCGCCTTCGACGACACCTCGGTCGGCTTCACCATCAAATTGATCATCGTGCATTCCTCGGTCGCCCTCGACACTGAATTTCGGGGAGGCCGGTGTCTCAGCTACGTTGGCAGAGAGGGCAGGCGGTGATCGGTCCGGTTCTACTTGGAGCCGGGCGCTATCACGGGCTCGGGCTGTGCTTGCCTGTCGACGACCTCGAGGAGACGCGATGACAACGCCGACGTTCGCACAATTCTATGAAGCCATTCACGGCTCGGGCCGTACGCCCTTTCCCTGGCAAGTCCGCCTTGTAGACGAGGTCCTCGAGCATGGATGGCAGCGGCGCCTTCTCGATCTTCCGACCGGCAGCGGCAAGACCTCCGTGCTCGACGTCGCACTCTACTGCCTCGCCCGCGCGCCAGAGCGGATGCCGAGACGGACGCTCCTCGTGGTCGACCGGCGCATCGTTGTCGACCAGGGCGCAGCCCACGCGCGCAAGCTCCGCGATGCGCTCCAGAAGGCGACCTCCGGGCCAGCGCACGAAATCGCGAACGCGCTGCGCGCGATGGCCCCGGGGGCGGCGGACGAGACCTGCCTCGAGGTGGCGGTACTCCGCGGAGGCATGCCACGCGACAACGACTGGGCACGCCGACCCGATCGACCACTCCTCGGTGTCTCCACCGTTGATCAGGTGGGCTCTCGGCTGCTCTTTCGCGGCTACGGCGTCAGCGCGCTGAGCGCGTCGATCTATGCGGGGCTCATCGGGAATGACACCCTCATCCTGCTCGACGAGGTACATCTCGCCGTTCCATTTGCGAACACACTCGATGCGGTGCACGGTCGATTCCGCACCAATGCGCCTGGCCTCCCCGACCGCTTCGCTGTCGTTCAGATGTCGGCCACGGTTGGCGCGACGTCGACGCCGAAGTCTGTATTTCACCTTTCCGCCGAAGACGAGCGCCATCCGGTTCTGGCTCAGCGGCTGAGCGCTCCCAAGACAGCGACGCTCGAGGAGTACAAGGTCAAGGGTGACGACGAGGACAAGAAACGGCGCCTCGTCGCCCAGCGCGCAGTCGACCACGCCTTGGCCTTCCAACGCGCCGGCTCCCGCGTGATCGCGATCGTCGTCAACCGGGTCGATACTGCGCGGCACGCCATCGCGATTCTGCGGCAGGTCCACGCCAGGACGACCGATGCGGTGCTCGTGACCGGACGCATGCGCCCGATCGACCGCGATCGCGTCGTGCGCGGTGAGCTGAACCGCGCCAGCGCGGACCGAACGAGAAGCTCGACGGACGCGCCGCTCGTCGTCGTTGCCACTCAATGCATCGAAGCGGGCGCCGACCTGGACTTCGATGGTCTCGTCACGGAGTGCGCCAGCCTGGACGCCCTTCGCCAGCGGTTCGGTCGCGTCGATCGGCGCGGCCTGTTGCGCGCGAGCCGGTCGACGATCATCGGGCGCTCGGATCTCGTCGCGGAGGCGGCGTCCGATCCGATCTACGGCACCGCCCTCGCCGCGACTTGGAGCTGGCTGCGCTCCCACGCCGTCGAAGGAAGCGTGGACTTCGGTATCCGCGCGCTCCCACCGGCGGTGACCACGACGGGCGCGCCCAGGTCCGATCTCCTCCCTCCGATTCTCGAGGCTCCTGTGATGCTGCCAGCCCACCTCGACGCGTGGGCACAGACATCGATACCGCCGGAGCCCGATGCGGACATCTCGGCCTGGCTCCACGGGCCTCAACGTCCAACCGCGGACGTTCAGGTCGTCTGGCGGGAGATCGGCTCGCTCGATGCGTCGATTCCATCCGATGAGATCAAAGCGCGACTGATGGATCTCCTCGAAGCCGTCCGGCCGTCGTCGCTGGAGGCAATCTCGATTCCGATCGCGGCGGCAAAGGCATGGCTTCGGGGGAGCGAGAACGTCCCGATCGCGGACGTGATCAGCGGCGAAATCCTCGCCGAGGAGTCGAACCGACGGCGCCCCGACGTGAAGGGACCGCACGTCGCATTCCGCTGGCGTGGTGACGGGAGCGAGCTCGTGACGGCGGATGCAATCCGGCCCGGCGACGTCCTCGTGGTGGACGTCGGACGCGGCGGCCTTCGCCACGACTCGTTCGACCCCGATGCGATCGACCGCGTCCTCGACGTCGGCGATCTCGCGCAACTTCGCGCGCGCGGCGTTCCTACGCTGCGACTCGATCGAGCGGCGCTTGCCGTTTGGATGCTGCCTGGCGATATCCTGGCTGCCCTTCCAAGCCGGGCACCCGACGAGACACTGCGAGAGCTCGCCGATCGGGTCCAGGCCTGGGTCGCGAGCTGGCCCGAAGTACCGTCGCCGGACTTCGTGGGGACGGGCGAAGAGTGGGTGCGTACGCGGAAGCATCTGAGCTCGCCGCGCGCCCGCGTTCGAGACGCCGGTGACTGTCTGGTCCTGATCGCCAAGCTCTCCGAGCGCGACCGCCAGCAAGCTCACGAGACGACAGGCAACGAGTTGACCGACATGCTCACCGAAGGAGACGACAGCTCGTTTCGCGCGGTCGAGGTCAGCCTCGTGCGACATAGCACCGACGTCAGGACGTTAGCCGAGACCTACAGTCGCGCCCTCGGACTCGGGAATGAGATCGTGGAGGACCTGGCGCTCGCCGGGTGGCTTCACGACGTGGGCAAGTCGGACCCGCGCTTTCAGCGCTGGCTGGTCGGCGGTGACGAGATTCGCGCCGCATCCACGGACGTCCTCCTGGCGAAGTCCGCGTTACCACCGGGGAGCCGCGTTCAGCGCCGCGCCGCGCGCGAACGCGCCGGGTATCCCCGTGGCTACCGTCACGAATTGCTCTCGCTCGCGTTGGCCGCTGGAAGTGCACAAATCCTGGCCCAGGCTCATGATCCCGCGCTGGTCCTGCACCTGGTCGCGAGTCATCACGGCTGGTGTCGGCCCTTTGCTCCGCCCGTAGACGATCCCGAGGACTTGCACGTGAGCCTCGTCCATGGTGCAGAAACGATGGCGGCGACGACCCGGCATCAGCTGGCGCGACTCGACCATGGTGTGGTCGATCGCTACTGGGACGTTACCCGGCGGTATGGATGGTGGGGACTGGCGTGGCTCGAGTCGATCCTTCGCCTCGCCGACCACCGCGCAAGCGAACAGGAGCAAGACGCGTGACCGACCTCGTGCTCACCGGTCTCGATGGCCAGAACCCTCTCGGCTATCTCGCAGCCCTCGGACTCCTCCGCGTCCTGACCGATGACGCTGTGCGCCGAGGCGTGTCTGTGCCAAGAATGACGTTCTCGCGTGACGCGCTGGCCGTCATACAATCAGATTTAGATCTCGACGCGATCGTGGTGTGTGTTCTCGATGACGCACGAGCGCAAGAAGCGAACCCCGCGCTCGCGTTGGCGTACACGAAGGCCGGTGTTCGCACGTCGAGAAGCGCCGCCGACTCTGTCTGCGACCTCAAGCCGTCCAAGGAAATCGCTCGCGAGCTGCTGCAGGAATGCGCGCAGAGTGTGCCCCGTGCGGCGGCCCTGGCAGCGGCTTGGTTCTCGGAGCTTGCGCAGGACAACAACGGAAACACCAAGCCGACGGCGCTCCACTTCACCGCGGGCCAGCAGTCCTTCCTGGAGATGGTGGAGGCTCTCCGCAGCGGCATCTCCAACCAGGATATTGGCGAAGCGCTTCTCGGACCGTGGACGAATGGGTCAACCCTGCCGTCATTATCGTGGGACTCGTCTGTCTCTCGCAACTACGCTCTCCGTGCCGGCGATCCCTCAAAGGAGAAGCGCGGTAGCGTCGCGGCGGCGAACTGGCTTGGTGTAATTGCTCTCGAGTTCTTTCCAGTCGTCGTCGTCCGTGGTCGGCTCGTCACCACCGCGGTCGTCGGAGGTTGGAAAGACTCGGTCTTCTCCTGGCCGCTCTGGGACGTTCCGCTTTCAGCACAAAGCGTTGCTTCTATACTTCGGATCAATGCAGGACGCTGGAGCGCGACGGAAAGGAATGCGCTCGGACTTTCTCGCGTGTACTCCGCGAAGATCTCCCGCTCCGATCAAGGCGGCTACGGCTCGTTCGCGCCAGCCGATGTCGTGATCGCTAAAGAGCGAGCCCGCAACCACCGCTGATCGCTGCCACGCCTACAGGCCGAACACGCGGCGTGCGTTGCCGTGCAGGAACGCGGCGGACTGCGCCGCGGTGAGCCCGAGGCCCCCGAGGCCCGCGAGGCAGCGCTGCGGCGACAGCATCGGCCAGTTCGTCCCGAACATCACGCGCGACGCGCCGATGCCCGTCATCCACTCGACGAACGCCGGCGGCAGGCGATGCAGCGCGTAGGCAGAGGTGTCGACGTAGAGGTTCGGGAACTTGATCGTCAGCGTCGTCAGCTCGTCGAGCCACGGAAAGCCGACGTGCCCCGCGACCACCACGAGCTCGGGGAAGTCGAGCAGCACGTCCTCGAGGTACGGGATCAGGCGGCCCGTCTCGGAGCTGCGCAGCGGCCCCGTGTGGCCGATCTGCGTGCAGAACGGCACGCCCGCGTCGATGCACGCGGCGTAGATCGGGTAGTAGCGACGGTCGTTCGGCGGCAGGTTCCATAGCCACGGCACCACCCGCACGCCGATGAACTGCTTGCGGTCCACGCGCCGCCGGATCTCGCGCACGGACTCCATCGGCCGCGCGAGGTCCGCCGTGACCAGGCCGCGGAACCGCGTCGGCGCCTGCGCGATCTGCGCGGCGACCTCGTCGTGCGTGATCAGCTCGCCCTCGGGGCCGTGCCACGCCGACAGGATCGACAGCGCGACGCCCGCCTCGTCCATCGCGGCGAGCGTCGACGCGACCGTCGGCAAGATCGTCATCGAGGTCGTCTTCGTCCAGCGCAGCAGCGTCTGCAGCCACGGCCGCTGCGCCATGCGCTCCGTCAGGACTTGCGCCCAGACGTCGATCGTCTGCGCGTCCGCGGCCTCCGCCACGGCGTCAGCTCGCCTTCGCGAGGTCGCACGCTTCGAGCAGGCACAGCATCCGGCCGGCCTTGATCCGCTCGCTGCGCTCGTGGTGCAGCTCCACGAGATCGCCGACAGAGCGGCGGCCGTCGAGCGTCTCGAACAGCTCGACCAGGCCCTTCACCTCGAAGCGCTCGGGGCCGACCCGCCGCGTCCGCGACGCGCGCAGCCGGACCTGGCTGTTCTTCGCGATCCAGGTCTCGATGACCTCGTCGGCGAGCGCCATCGCGCCCGCGCCGAGGATCTCGAACGCGTTGAAGTCGAGCGGGAACGCCTCGCGCGGGTTCTCGCGGCCCGCGTACCAGCCGAAGCCGCCCTTGTTCCACGTGCAGACGTCGATGATCTTCGAGCGGACCTGGCGCGTGAGGTGGCGGAAGACCTCGAGCGGCTTCAGGAGCCCGAGGCCGACCAGCGTGTCGCCGAGCTTGCCGCCGTAGTGCGGCATCATCGCGAGCGCCATCGCGAGCTCGCCGTCGGACAGGACGCCCTTCGTGACGAGGTAGTTGCCGAACAGCTCGCTCGCGACGTTGCTCGAGACGTACTCGGGCTGGCCGTCGCGGACGTAGATGTCCTTCTTGATGCCGCCGATGGCCACGACGAGGAGGCCCGTCGCGCGCGCCGTCATCAGGCGGAACAGCACGCGCAGCGGCGAGGTCGTGGAGAACTCGCCGGCGTCGTCGGGCGGCTCGACGATGTCGCTCAGCGCCGGCGGCGTGGGCGGACGCTTGCGCGCGAGCTCCTCGGCGCTCGGCAGCGTGCCCTCGTACTTCCGCGGCGGCTCTTCGGTGAGGTCGTCGAACGCGCGCGCGATCGAGTCCTCGGAGCGCGTCACCGTGCGCACCGACGGATCCATGATCGCCTCGACGGCCGCGCTGATCGTGTCGGCGATCGGCACCTCGACGGCGCCCTCCATCATCGACGCCGTCAGCTCGCGCGTGAGCGAGTCGAGCTCGCCCGTGTTCATCCGCCGGCCCTGCTGCGGCGTGGCCGCGCGCGCGATCGGCGGCATGCCGTCGTGCGCGCTGCCGGGCGGACGATCCACCGTCGCCGTGCGCGGCTTGCTCGCCGTCGGCGTGATGGTGCGCGCGGGCGGCGGCGGCGTGGGCGGCGAGGAGCGCGGGATCGGCGACGGCGTGCGCGCGCCGGGCGGCATGCGCGGCATCTCGTCGGAGATCGGCCGGTTGTGGACCTGTGCGGACGTCTGCGAATAGGTCGACGTGCGCGCGACGCTCGGCGTCGGGGAGGGGAGCCCCGGCGTGTCGCTCGCGGGCGTGGTGGTCGGCGGGCGCGAGCCGGCCGGCGGGCGCGGGACGATCGGCGCTTCTGCGTGCAGCGGCGGAGGCGCGGGCGGCGCGACGGGGGGGATCGCGATCGGCTGCGAGGCCTCGCGCGTCGGCGGGATCATCTGCGGCAGCTGCAGGGCCGGGCTGCGCGGGCGCGCCTGCACCGTGTCCGCGCGCTTCGACGCGTTCGTCGCCGCCGCCGCGATCGTCTGCGCGGCCTGCGCGGTCGCGGCGAGATCGCTGACCGAGACCGGGCGCTTCGTGGCCGCGGACTCGTCCACCGTGCCGTCATAGCTGACGGAGATGACGGGCATGCTGTCGCCGCCCTCGATCACCATGATCGGCGCGCCGTCGGTCTCGCTCGGCGCGCGCGCGACGGCCACGTCCTCCACTTCGATCTCGACGGCCCCCTCGCTCGGCGGTCGGTCACCGTGCTCGTCGAGGATCGCGGTGCTCTGCCCCTCCTGCATCGCCTTGCCGCGCCGCTCCTCGACCGCCTCGCGGAGATCGTGCACGACGTCGGCGACCTGCTTGTTCGACATCCGGTGCCGGTGGTCGAACAGCCACTCGGCGAGCGCCTCGCGGAACGCCGCCGCGCCCTGCCAGCGGTCGTCCGCCGACTTGCGGAGCGCCTTGCGCACGAGCTCGTTGAGCGCCGGCTCGATGTCCATGCCGTACTTGTCGAGGCGCGAGAGCTTCGCGTCGCGGACCATCAGCAGCACGTCGAGCTCGTTCGGCGCGGCGAACAGGCGACGGCCGGTGAGCAGCTCCGCGAGCACCACGCCGACGGAGAACACGTCGGAGCGCGCGTCGACGGCCTGCTCGACGACCTGCTCGGGCGACATGTACCCGTACTTGCCCTTGAGCGTGCCGGACTTGCTCTTGTGCGCGCGGCCCGGATCCTTGGCGCGCGCGATGCCGAAGTCGACGAGCTTCACGTCGCCGCGGATGCTGAGGAGGATGTTGCTCGGCGAGATGTCGCGGTGGACGACGCCCATCGCGTGGCCCTGCTCGTCGGGGAGCGCGTGCGCGTAGTCGAGCGCGTCGAGGACCTCGTGGGCGATCCAGACGGCGAGCTGCGGCTCGACGCGGCGACGGCGCGCGGCGAACTCGCGGAGC
>JANXOM010000358.1 GCA_025353585.1 Deltaproteobacteria bacterium | reverse complement strand
CGGTTCGGGCGTTGCTTTGACGGTTCGGGCGTTGCGTAGCGCAGAGTCGCAGAGGAAGACGAGGCCAGAGGAGACCAGATCGGAGGGGTTGGCGCGTCCCGTGAGCCTTACCCGCTGGGCCGACGCAGCGTGCCGAGCTGTCCATCCACGCCAACCCCTCTCCCCTCACTGCTCCTCTGATCTCCTCTTCCTCTGCGACTCTGCGCTACGCAACGCCCGAACCGTCAAAGCAACGCCCGAACCGTCTCCCCGTCAGCTGGTGAGCTGGTCGCGCAACATCTGGTACGGATCGGACAGGTAGAACCGCACGAGGTCCGGACCGCCCAGGACGGCGCCGAGCGCGACCGCCGCGTCATGGCTCGGCAGCTGCTCGCCGGACAACCGCGCGACCATGAGGATCGCGGCCGCGAAGTCGTCGCACGCGAGGAGCCCCGCGCGCTTGGCACAGGCCGCCATCCCGTCGAGCCACGCCGCCGCATCGGCGTCCTTGAGCCCCGCGTGCCGTTCGAGCACCTTGCCCGCGCGCCCGCTCGCCTTCGCCGCGAGCTCGGCCGCCGGGCCGGTGCGATCTGCGTCCGCGGCCACCAGCCCGCGGAGCAGCTGCACCATCTCGCGCCGCTGCCGCGCGCCGAGCTGCAGGAGCGTCGCGTAGCCGCCGCGGATCGCCTCGAACGCCATGCCGAACAGGAAGCGCAGGCCGGCGTCGCTCTCGCCGAGCAACGTGCGATCCAGCACGAGCATGCGGCGCGGGTACGCCGTGAAGGCCGCGAGCCCGGGCACCTTGTCCCCGACGAAGATCTCCGCCTCGACCTCGGAGAGGGCGGCGACCTCCGAGCTGATCGCCATCAGCCGGTCATCGCCGACCGCGCGCGCCGGCTGGAGCGATTCGCCGAGCGAGGGCGGCACCACGAGCGCGCTGATCTCCTCGGCCAGCGCCGCGAACACCTCGCCGAGCGGCTCGGTGGCCGACGCGTTGACGAGCAGCTGGTCGCGGGGGTCATCGGCGAGCGCGTGCTGGAGCGGCACCGGCTCGCGCTCCTGGCGCAGGCGCGTGATGGTGTCGCGGTCGGCGTCCTCCGAGAAGCCGAGCAGATCGAGCGCGGTCAGCACGCGATACGCGCGCTCCTCGTCGCCGGTGCGGCTGTAGTACCCGGCGAGCAGGCGATACGCGGGCGCGTGGTGGATGTCGCGATCGAGCACCTTGCGCAGCTCCGAGATCGCGCGCGCGGGGTCGTCGACGGCGTAGATCTCGGCGAGGGCCACGCGGTCGCTCGCGCCGTCGGGCTCCACGTTCAGGATGCCGCGGTACGCCTCGATCGCGGCCGGGCGATCGCCGCTCGCGAGCAGCATCCGCGCGAGCCCGCGCTGCAGCGGCACGGCGGCGCGCGGCCCCCCCTGCGCCATCGCAGCGTGCGCGGCCTCGATGAGCAGCGTCTCGGCCTGCCGCTGATCGCCGGCATCCGATGCGCGGCGGGCGAGCACGAGGGCGGGCGGCGCGTACCCCGGGTCGTATTCGATCGCACGGCGATACTGCGGCGCGGCGGCGCGGGCATCGCCGGCCGCGTCGAGGATGCGGCCCTTGTAGTAGTAGTAGCGCGCGAGCGCCTCGGGCAGGAGCGGCTGGCCGGGCGCGGTGGCGAGCTCGATGACGCGATCGATCGCGGCGCGGGCCTCGGCGTAGCGGCCGATCAGGAAGCACTGCTGGGCGAGCGCGTAGTGCGCGTCGTGGTGGGCGGGGTCGAAGCGGATGACGTCGGCGAGGACGGCGGTCGCGCGCGCCGCGTCCATCTCGCCGTCGGCGTGGATCATCACGAGGCGCATCAGCGCGGCGAGCCGATCGGCGGGCGGCGCGTTCGTCTCCGAGACGAACCGATCGATCGCGGCGACGGCGGCCCCCCAGCGGCGCATGTCGGCGTGGAAGTCGACGATCGCCGAGAGCACGGTGAAGTCGGCGGGCGCGAGGGCGAGCGCGTCGGCGTAGAGCAGCGTCGCGCCATCGAGGTCGCCCTCGCGCTCGAGGATCACCGCGTGGCCGATGTGCACGCGGGCGAGCAGCGCGCTCGCGTCGTCGCGTTTGCGGTAGACCTTGTCGAGCTCGCGGTACGTGGCGTCGAAGTCCCACGCGTCGGGCGCGTCGCGCGCGAGCAGGCCGAGGTCGTCGAGGGCCTGCGTGTTGAGCGGCTTGATCTCGAGCGCGTAGATCAGGCTGTCGGCGGCGCTCTTCGGATCGCCTGTCATGCGCGCCACGATGCCGCGCTTGCGGAAGAACTCGCTGCGCGTGGTCGGATCGCCGTCGCGGATCGCCTTCTGGGCCAGCGTCGCCGCGAGCGGCTGCGCCTTCGTCCATTCGCCGCGCTCGAACATCTGCTCGAACAGCGCCTGGTTCGCGGGCACGCACTCGGGATCCACGGTGAGCGCGCTCTCGTAGAAGTTCGTCGCGCGCTCGGTGTCGCCCAGCTGCTGCTCGTAGATGCGGCCGATCTGCGCGAACACGCCGGCGCGCTCCTTGTCGTCCTGCCAGAGCTTGACCTCGAGCTCGAGCGTCTCGATCACGCGCGGCCACTCCTCGCGACGGCGATACAGGTCGCGCAGGCCGTGCACCGCGGGCAAGCACGCCGAGGACGTCTTGATCGCGGCGTCGTAGTACCGGATCGCGTCGTGCTCGCGGCTGAACTTGGCCTCCATCACCGAGCCGCACCGGAAGTAGAGCAGCGCCTTCGTGTTGCGGTCGGTCGTGACCTTGATGAGCTTGCGCGTGACCTCGATGAACTCGGCCCACTGCTCGGTCGATTCGTAGATGCGCGCGAGCGCGTCGAGCGCGTCGCGGTTCGTGTCCTGGATCTCGAGGATCTTCAGGTAGTGCTCGGTCGCGGTGTCGACGTCGCGGGCGCCTTCTTCGGACGTGCGCGCGATCTTGCGCAGGATCTCGACGGCGTCCTCGGGCGTCGCGGCGGCGAGCAGCTTGGCCTTGAGCACGTCGATGAGGCCGGTGTTGTCGTCGCTGTCCTCGTAGTACTTCTCGAGCGACGACGCGGCCTGCGCGTCCCCGGGGCTCAGCGTCAGGAGCTTGCGCTGGAGGCGGACGGAGTTGCGCGGGTCGCCGGCGCGGTCGGTCGACAGCGCGGCCGCGTTGCGGAGCGCCTCGATGCGGCGGCCCGAGTCGCGCTGCGTCTCGGCGCGGCGCTCCCACGCCGAGATCAGCGGCGCCCAGTCGTTGCGCTTCGCGCACAGCTCCTCGAGCTTCTGCACGGCGGCGGCGGGCTGCGAGTCGACCTCGACGACCTTCTGGTACGAGGCGATGCCCGCGTCGACCTGCCCGAGGAACTGCAGCTGCACGTTGCCGCGGCGCGCGTAGAGGTCGCCGAGGCGATACGCGCGGCTCTTGCCGGCCTCGACGTGCGCGATCGCCGTCTCGTAGAGCTGCATCGCGGCGGCCCAGCGCTCGGCCTTGTAGCAGACGCGCTCCATCGACGTGAAGACGTCGCGGTTCGTGGGATCGGCGGCGAACGCGGCCGTGTACGCGGCGAGCGCGCCATCGATGTCGCCGCGCGTGGCGCGCAAGCCGGCGACGCGGCCGAACAGGACACCGCGCGCGACGGGCTCCGCCGTGGCGTCGGCGCGCAGCTCGAGCATGTGCGCCAGCTCGCGCTCGCGGCCCTGCTGCTCGTACAGGCGCTCGAGCGCGCCCTGGGCGGCGGGCTCGTCCGCGCGGAGCTCGAGGACGGCCTCGTACGCGGTGATCGCGTCGTTCGGGCGCGCGAGGCGCGAGGCGCGCAGCTCGCCGAGCTCGAGGAGCAGCTCGATCTGGATCGCGCGATCTGACTCACGCAGCGTCGGCAGCTCGCGCTCCAGCACGGCCGCGACCTCGGGCCAGCGCTGGGCCGCGCGGAGCAGGCGCAGGAGCTCGCGCTGGCGCGGCTCGGTGGCCAGCGCGGCCTGGGCCGCCGTGAGCGCGCGGATTGCGGCGTCCACGTCGCCGAGCTCGTGCTCGTAGAGCTGCGCCAGCTCGTCGCCGCGCTGCGCCTTTTCGGCGGGCGTCGGGGCGAGCTCGAGCTGCTTGCGGCGAACGTCGGCGAGCTCGGCCGATTCGCCGAGCTTTGCGAGCGCCTCCGCGAGGACCGCGAGCCCGTGGCCGGAGGGCCGGGCGCCGCGATACGCGCGCGCGAGCTCGTCCCACATGCCGAGCGCACGCGCGGGCGCCTCGATGCCGGCGAGCGCGGCCGCGTGGTCCGGCTCGACCCCGAGGATGTCGAGGTACGCGCCGACGACCGCATCGGGTTCCTGGCCGAGCTCGGACAGGAGCTGCGCGTGATCGGTCTGGAGCTGGAGGCGGCGGTCGAGCGGCGGCTCCTCGGCGAGCTCGCCGCGGACGATCGCGAGCGCCTTGTCGAGGCGACCGGAGCTGCGGAGGAGGCGCGTCTGCGCGGCGAGGGCGAGCGTGCGCTGGCCCGTGTGCTCGGCCGCGTGATCGAGGGCGGCGAGCGCGCCGTCGCGGTCGCCGCGCGCCTCCTCGCTGCGCGCGATCTCGAGCCACAGCTCGCCGCGGCGGGCGACGGGTGCGATCGCGGCGGCGCGCTTGCGGAGCTCGCTCGCGCGGGGCGCCTGACCATCGCGCTCGTAGAGCTTCGCGAGGCCGACCATCGCCTCGTCGTCCTCGGGCCGCTCGACGAGCATGCGCTCGAGCGCGGCACGCGCGCCGGCGGGGTCGCCCAGGTGCTCGTCGAGGAGGTCGGCGTACTCGCGCGCGGCCGTGGCCCGACCCTCGCGCGAGACGAGCGTGGCCGCGAGGTCGGCGAGGACCCCCGCGAGCTGCTCGTGCCGCTTGCCCGCCCGATAGACCTCGGCGAGCGCCGCTCGGCACATCGGGTCGCGGGGATCGAGCTCGGCGGCGCGCTGGAGCGACTCCTCGGCCTCCACGAAGTCGCCGCGCGCCACGTCGACCACGCCGCGCGCGGACTCGAGCAGGGCCTGCGTGCGAGGGTCGAGCTCCGACGCCGCCCAGGCCGCGTACGTGGCGGACAATTCGTCGAGGCGATCGTCTTCGTGGCTCGAGCCGACCTGCGTGTCGTCCGCCGAGCGCAGGAGGCGCGCGATGTGATCCCACTCGGTGCCGAGCTGGGCGCTGACCTCGGCGGCGGCGCGGCGCCAGAGCGTGCGGGCGCGGGCGCGATCGCCGAGGCGCTCGGCGACGACGGCGGCCCAGCGCACGGCGACGCCGCCGCGCTTCTCGAAGCGCGCCACGGTGGCCGCGGTCGGCGCGGCGACCTCGACGAGATCGAGCCAGCTCTCCGCGATCGGGCCGCCCACCGCATCGCCGAGGGCGCGCGCCAGATCGCTCGTCGGCAGGCCGGCGGCGGCCGCGAGCTCGAGGGCGCGCCAGGCGTGGGTGGCGGCGACGGGCGCGCACTCGGCGTCGGCGAGGCGGCGGTGCGCGGCGAGGGCGAGCTCGCGATCCTGGGCGGCGGCGGCGGCCCACGCGGAGGCGAGCCACGCGATGCGGCCGGCGGCGCGGGCGAGCTGCGTCGCCGGATCGTCGGCGAGCTCGGCCCACAGGATCGCGGCGTCGGCGTGCTCGCCGGCGCGCGTGTGCTCGGCGGCGACGGCGTGCCGCGTGGCGAGGGCCTCGAGCGCGCCGCCGGGAAGGCCCGCGATGAGCTCGGCGCGGCGATCGAGGAGCTCGAGGCGGCGCAGGTCGCCGCGCTGCGAGGCCGCGTCGATCGCGACATCGAGGACGCGCAGCCAGCCGAGCGCGTCGCCGGCGGCGTCGAGGCGCTCGAGCGCGGTCCAGCAGGCCTCGAGGGCGCCGGCGGCATCCGCCCCGCGATCGAGGAGCAGCGCGGCGCTGGCGGCGATGCGCTCCGGCGGTGCATCCGCGGTCAGCGCCTGCGTGCGCAGCGCGACGACCCGGGGCCATGCCCCGGCCGCCCCGAAGCCGAGCGCGGCGAGCTCGAGCGCGTGCTCGCGGAGGGCGGGCGCGAGCGGGTCGGGGAGGGCGAGGACGCGCTCGGCGATCGTCGCCGCGACATCCGGGCGACCGTGCCGCCACAGCCAGGACTCGGCGACCTCGAGCGCGAGCGCGGGCTCGGTGCGCGCGTCCGGCGCGCGGGCGGCGTCGATCCACGTCTGCGCGGCCGCGAGGGCCTCCGCGCCTCCCGCGGCGATGGCGACGGCGAGGCGGAGGCGCGGCGCGAGCGGATGGAGCGCGGCCTGCTCGAGGACGCGCAGGGCTTCGTCGCGGTCACCGCGCGCGTCCCAGGCGGCGAGAGCGAGGCGGAGGTCGAGGTCGGCGCGGCGCGCATCGGCCTCGGCGTGATCCGGCTGCGTGCCCGGCTCGCCGCGCAGGGCGTCGGCCTCGCCCTGCACGAGCGCGAGCCTGTGGTCGACGAGCTCGTCGGCGTCGGGCGCCTCGAGGTTGCGCGTGTCGTCCGGCAGGTCGTCATGAACGTGCGGGCCACCGGGCGCGGCGCGCACGGGGACCACGTCCGTCTTGGCCGACGCGGGAGCGACGGGCAAGCGCGGGATCGGCGGCGGGGCGAGCGTCGTCGAGCGCCGGATCGGAGGCGGATCCGCCATGGAGCGCGAAATCGTACAGGGCGGAGGTGGGGGGCGCTACTCGGCGTCCGTGGAGGTGTGGCTGTGGGTGGGAGTCATAGCCAGCCGAGCCAGTCGTTGACCCTGAAGCCAACGGGCCGTTACCCTTGCCGCGGATGGCAGTCCGCCGCGCGCTCTGCGTCAGCGACGACCCGGGCGTCCGCCGCGATGTCGGTGACGCGCTGGCCGGCGCGGGCTACGCCGTCGACGCCTGTGACGCGTTGCCGCCGGACTGCGGCGCGGCCGTGCTGATCGTCATCGATCGCGCGGCGCGTCAGGCGGCCGGACAGCGGCTGTGCGGCATGGGCGCGCCGGTCGTGGTGGTCGGCGACAACCTCGACGACGAGGCGCTGTTCTCGCTGATGGCGGACGCGCCGGTCTCGCACCTCGTCGAGGATCCGCGGGACCGCGACCTCGGCATCACGTCGGAGAAGCTGGCGTCGGGCGATCTGTTCGGCCTCGAGAAGTACCTCACGCCGGGGGCGCGGGTCGGCGAGCGCGTGGTGGCCAGCGATGGCGACCGGCGAGCCGCGATCGGAGAGATCGGGGCGTGGGCCGAAGCGACGGGGGCGCGGCGGCCGGTGGTGCATCGGCTCGCGAACGTCGTGGACGAGCTGCTCATGAACGCGCTGTTCGACGCGCCGACCGCGGATTCGCCGGCGGGCGACCGCCGCGCCGTGCTGCGCTTTGGCCGCGACGAGCAGGCCCTCGCGGTCTCGGTGACGGATCTGTTCGGCTCGCTCTCGCAGCGCGACATCATCGACAACATCCGGCGCGCGCGGACCGAGCGCGGCCGACCACAGGCGGAGACGCTGACCCAGCGCGGCGCGGGGCTCGGCCTGTACTTCATCCTCGCGAACGTGGCGTCGCTGGTCGTGAACATCGACCCGGGGCGGCGGACGGAGGTCGTGTGCCTGTTCGATCTCGTGCGGCGTGATCTGCGACCGGCGGTGCCGCGCGGCGTGCGGTCGCTGCACGTGTTCGCGCAGGTCTAGAACCCGTCCGCTTCGGGGATGATGGTCAGGGTGACCGGCTGGCCGCGGCGCAGGATGGCCAGGTCGAGCGCGGGCGCGGTGCCGAGCATGGTCCACGCGCCGAGGGTGATCGCCGGGTCGGCGACGCCGAGGTGGTTGACCGATAGCACCGTGTCGCCGTCCTCGAGGCCGAGCCGGGCGGCCACCGATCCGGGCTGGATCGCGTAGACCTTGTAGCCCTCGGCGCGGTCGTCGCGCATCGAGGGGACGACCCGCGCGCCCTCGACGAGGGTCTTGTCCTGTGCGAGCGCGAGCGCGAGCGCCGCTCGAGACACGCGGACGTGCGTGGCATCGACGCGCGCGATGTTCGCCTCGAGGAACGCCGGGGTGATGCCGACGAGGGCGACCCCGATCGTCAGCGGCGCGCCTCGGCGACGCAGCCCGACCTCGAGCGAGTTGGTGCGGTGGGCGGCCGCGTAGGTGGTGAGCGCCTTGTCCGGGGTGGTCACGTCCATGCCGTTGACGGTCTGGAGCGTGTCGCCGTTCTGGAAGTGCAGGCGGTCGAACAGCGACCCGGGGCGGATGGCGTAGAGCTTGTAGCCATCCACGCGGCCGTCGCGCGTCGCGGGGACGATCCGGGCGCTGTTGCCGATCGCCCTGGGGTCGGCGACGAGCCGGTCGAAGAGCGCGCGCGTGATCATCCCGTGCGTGTCGTCGCTCATGTGGATGCCGGCCTCGAGGTCGGCATCGGTGATGCTGGCGGCGGCCGCCGGCGCCGGTGTCCGCGGGGCACGGAGCGCTGGCGGCGGCGCGCCAGTCTGACACGGCGCGGGCAAGGTCGCGGCGACCGCGACGGGGGCCGGCGGCTTCGGCGAATCCCACGATTTTGCGACGACAACCACGGCGGCGGTGTGGACGGCGAGGGCGGCGGTCAAGACGATGAGTTGGCGGGACATGCCAGGACGGATTGCACGGCGTGTGCCCGTCGTGGTCGAGCCACGGGCTACCGCCGCGAACGGTTCGCGGCTGGACGATCGCGCTCGGCCGCTCGGCGGTCGATCCCGGTCAACCCGGGAGCACGCGGGCCAGCGCGAATGCGGCGGGGGCGCCGACGAAGATCAGCCACCAGGCGGCCAGCCAGGCGAGCTTGGCGCGCGCGATGGCAGAGGGCGCGATGGGCAGCGTAGCGGACAGGCGCGGCAGCTCGAGCGGCGGGTGCCGCAGGCGCACCGCGAGCACGACCGCGTAGAGCGCGGTGCCGCCCAGCACGGCGATGAGCCAGGGCGCCGGGTCGGCCGGCCGCGCCGCGCCGACCGCGACGAGCACCACGAACGCCAGCGCGCCGAGCGCGAACGCCATCGGGTAGCGGCGACGCACGAGCCGCGCGTCCTTGCGATACGGCAGGGCGGCCGCGCCGAGCCGCGACGCGATGCCGCGCTCGAGCGCCGTCGGCGGATGGATCTCCAGCATGGCCAGCTGCTGGCGGTCGAGCGCCGAGACGTCCCGCAGGATCGTCCCCATGTGGGCCGGCGCCAGCGCGCGCGCGCCGAGCCACGCGACCACGCTGCCCGCGCCGAGCCCGCCGAGCACGAGCCCCGGCGACGCGGCCGGCACGCCGCCGGTCAGCCACTTCGTCTCGAGCAGCGCGAGCACGATCACCACCGTCGCGCCGAAGCCGGGCAACGCGCCGAGGAGCGCGCTGGGGGCCGGCGCCTGGTCCGACGTCGCCGCGCGGGCCGCGCCCGTCGGCGAGGCCGTGGCGAGCGCCCCCGCAAGCCGCAAGCTCGCGCTCGGCGTGCCGCCGCTCGCGCTCCGGGCGACGAGCGTCGCGCCCCACGTGGCAATCGCGGGCACGAGCCCCGCTGCCGCCGCCGCGAACGCGCCCGCCACCGCCGCGTGCCGCAGAAACAGCTCGCCCTCGCCGGCGAACGGATACGCGCCGACCAGCGCCGCGAGCAGGCCCCAGCCGGCCGCGCGCGCGCACCGCCACGCCGCCGCGTCGAACAGCGCGAGCCCACCGATCGGAAGCTGCGCGAGCATCACCGCATCCGCGCGCCAGTAGATGTGGAACGGCACGCGCAGGAACGCGACGACGAAGACGAGCAGCGTCCCGGCCAGCCACGCGTGGCTCGCCGTCTCGATCGTCCCGCCCGCGTGCGCGACCCACTGCGAGAGGCCGATGCCCGCCGCCACCGCGATCGCGCCGCCGCTCGTCCACGGCGCGCCCGCGCGCTTCGCGTGCCGCGCCTGCCAGCGGATCAGCTGGCCGGACGTCACGTCACGCCCTCGTCGGCGATCAGCTCCACGTACAGATCCTCGATCGCGCTCGGGCCCTTCGCGAGCAGCGCGCGCAGCTCCTCGCCGCGCTTGTCCGCGACCAGCTCGCCCTTGTTCATGACGAGGATCCGGTCGCACATGCGCTCCGCGACGCCGAGCAAGTGCGTCGACATCAGCACGGCCGCGCCGCGGTCCGCGGCGGCCCGCAACGTGGTGCGCGCCGAGCGCGAGGCGTGCGGGTCGAGCCCGTTCAGCGTCTCGTCGAGCAGCACGAGCTCGACCGGCCCGACGAGCGCTGCCGCGAGCCCCACGCGTTGCCGCATGCCGAACGACAGCTCGCGACACGGCCGCGTGGCGATGCGCGCGAGCCCGAGCTCCGCGAGCACGGTCGTCACCACGCCCGCGTCGGCTCCGCGCGCCTCCGCGACGAACCCGACGTGCTCGGCGACGGTGAAGAACTCGTACAGCGCCGGCGGCTGGTCCGCGAACCCGACCTTGCCGCGCGCCGCGCGGGGGGCCGTGGCGAGGTCCACGCCGTCGACCTCGATCTTCCCGCGACTCGGCAGCACCGCGCCCGCCATCGCCGCGAGCGTCGTGCTCTTGCCCGCGCCGTTCGGGCCTAGCAGCAGCGCGATCTCGCCGGCCACGAGCTCGAAGCTGAGGTTCGCGACGGCGATGCGCTTGCCGTAGCGGATCTCGAGATCGGTTACTTGAGCTCGTCCCACCAGTACACCACTACATAAAGCACGGACGCTTTGCCATGCGCCGGCACCTCGGTCCGCAGCGAGATCTGCTGCGCGCCCGCCAGCTCGACGGGGACGCTGTTGAACGCGAGGGACCAGTTGTTGCTGCGATACATGTGCTCGATCATGACGACCGTCACCGGCCGGCTGCGCTGGTTCTCGAGGTCGATCGTGAAGTCCTCGGTGAGGCGGTGATGGTCGTCATCGAGGTCGAAGTCGCGGCGCGCGCGATGGCCGAGCACGTCCTTCGCGACGCCGATCGGGATCGTGTCGAACGTCGCGACCCGCGTGGGCGCGTCGAACATCCGGCCCTCGGCGAGCAGCACCAGCGAGCCATCCGCGCGGCGCTCCACGAGGCGCGCCGGGCCGCCGGGCAGCCCGACATCTCGCGCCAGGTCGCGCACGATCGCCACGCTCTCGCGGACGGGTGCGGCCTTCACGGCGACGGCGTCCGCCGCCTCCTCGCGCACCGGGTTCGGCGTGGGGTTGTCGAGCTTCGCCGTCACCGGGTCGTAGACCAGCACCGAGCGCAGCGTCCGCTCCTGGCCGTCCGGGTAGAGCTCGGCGCGCACCTCGCCGTCTACCAGATCGAGCCGCCCGAGCGCGTGCGGCTTCGCCGGGTGCGAGTCCGCCGTGGTCAGCGCCGAGCGCCCCTGCGCGAGCGCCGCGAGCTGCTCGGCGAGGCGATCGCGCGCCGCCACGAGCGCGTCGTCCACGACCGCGGTGCGCGCGTTGGTGAACACGATGCCCGTGCCGTTGCGGATCGCGATCGCGCCGTGCGGGGTCACCGTGTCGCGGTCGGGCGTCGTGGTCATCGTGTACGCCGCCTCCCAGGTGATCCGCGGCGTCGTGTACGCGAGCGTGACGGCGTGGTGGCCCGCCGGTCCGTGGACCTCGACGGTGACCACGATCGGCTTGTCCGCGTTCGCGGCCGCCGCCTCCTCCTGCTGGGCACGCACGACGAACGGCCCGCTGTCGTCGTCGAAGTCCAGGCTCGCCGGGGCGTCGATGCCGGCGTCGATCGGGATCGCCGGCGCGTCCGCCAGGTGCAGCGCCGTGAGCGTCAGCGCGCCGAGGTTCGCGACCTCGACTTCGCCGACCGTCGCGCCGGCGGCCAGCGTCGCGCGGGCGGCGCCGCTCCCCGACGAGGGGACGTCGATGTCGACGCGCTGCTCGATCAGCGCCACGCCGCGATAGAGCGTGATCGACGTGCCGCTGCCGGGGCCGGCCCCGCTCTCGGCGCCGTGCGGGCGGGCGCCGCATGCGGCGAGGACCACGAGGACGAGCCCGCCGCGCGCGGTCACCACGTGGCCACGGTGGTGTCGCCGATCCTCGCCGAGCCCGTCGCTGGCACGCCGAGCCCGGCGGCCGCGACCGCCCCGGCGCGCGTGCTCGTGGCGCTCTTGCTCGCCGGATCGACCGGTGACCACGGACGCCGCCACGTGATGCGCCGTTTACCGCTCGCCGGCGCGTCGAGCTCGCGGTCGTCGGTGACGTGCGCGCCCGTCGGAGCGGGACCGCCCCAGGTCGCGCCGTCGACGCCGCCCGGGACCGGCCGCGCCTGCGCCGGGCCGCGCCACACGGTGGGCGCGAGGTGCGCGGCGCCGCTCGGGCCGCTCGGGCGAGAACGCATGCCACGAGCATACGACGTGGCCCCGGCGACTGTGTGTATAGTGGCCTTCGTGGTCGCAGCGACCTATCCCGGGACGGTGTCACCTCTCCGCGGGCTCGACCCGTTCGGCGAGGCGGAGCGCGACGTATGGGCGGGCCGCGAGAGCGAGCGTGATGACCTCGCGAAGATGGTCACGGCCGATGGCTTCCGCGCCGGCCTCCTGTTCGGCGAGCCCGGCGTCGGGAAGACCTCGCTCGTCCGCGCGGGCCTGATCCCGCACCTGCGCGACCACGGCATCGTGGCGCTCGCGTGCGAGGACCTCGCGCAGCCGGCGGCGAGCTTCGCGGCGGGCCTTTCGAGCTTCGGGATCCAGCCGACGGCGGCCGAGGCGCCGGCGGCGTTCATCACGCGCGCGGTCGCGAACGCCGTCGCCGGACAACAGTTCGTCTTCGTCATCGACGACGCGGACCTGCTATGCGCCGACGAGCGGGCGACGCAGGAGTTGTCCGAGGTGTTCGCGAAGGTGGTCTCGCGGTCGGCGGGCCGCGCGCGGTTCCTGTTCGTGGCGGCGAGCGAGCGGATGCACGTGCTCGGCGCGCTCGAGCGGCGCACGGGCTCGCTGTTCCCGCCGTCGAACCGCACGGAGCTCGCGCGGCTGACCGTGCCGGCGGCGAGCAAGATCCTCGATCGCGTGCTGTCGCTGTCCGGCGTGGCCGCGGATCCGGCGCTCGCCGATGCGGTGGTGCAGGGCATCGCGCGGGGCCAGCCGCTGCTCGCCGCGGATCTGCAGATCGCGGCGATGGCGATGCGGGACCTCAAGGTGACGTCGCTCGCGGCGCTGCAGCGCGGCGGCGGACCGACGGAGCTCGAGTCCGCGTGGCTCCACGACGCGTGTCGCGCCACGGGCAACGAGCGCTCGGCGCTGCGGCTGTGCGCGGAGCTCGCCGTGGGCGGGGCAGGGCCGCGGCCCGCCGACCAGGTGATCCGCCGGATCTCGCTCGACACGGCGTACGCCACGGCGGCGTTCGCGACGCTCGAGCAGCGCGGCGTCATCGTGCGCGGCGACGCGCAGGGCGCGACCTGGATGCTGCGGCATGAAGTGCTCGCGCCGCGGATCCGCGAGCTCACGGCGCCGGCGCGCGCGGCGGCGCGGCGGGCGCACGATCTCCTCGGCAGCAAGACGGCGACGAAGGAGCGGCTGACGCTCACCGAGCTCCGCGCGCTCAAGAGCGAGGGCATCGCGCCGATCACGGTCGACGAGATCGCGGTCGTCGACCGCAGCAAGCGCCGCTACATGATGATCGCCGGCGCCATCGCGGCGGTCCCGCTCGCGCTCGTCATCATCATCTACATCGCGATGCACGGCCGCGTGTTCTATGCGATCGAGCCCGGCGCGGGCGGCGACCACGTGGTGGTGCGCTCGGGCCGCGCGGGGCTGCACAGCTTCGCGTGGCTTCCGGGCAGCGGCTACGGCGCGCTCGTCGCCGACACCGGGCTCACGCGCGCGATGGTCGCGCCCGAGCAGTGGAAGAAGATCGAGGAGCACGAGCTCGGCAGCTCGCGCGGCGGCTGGGATGACCTCGTGCCGTCGATCATGGCGCCGCGGCTCGCGGGGCTCGTCGACTACGCGACGACGGGGACCGACGCGACGCTCGATGCGATGCGCAAGGCGGTCAAGGACAACCCCGAAGATCAGGCGGAGTTGCTGACCGAGCTGCGCCCGATCGCGCGCGGCGAGAAGGCCGAGGCGGCGATGGTCGACGCGGCGCTCAAGTCGAACAATCCGTCGCTGCAGCGCGCGGCGGTGGCCACGGCGGGCGCGGCGGCGCAGCGGCACGATGTCTACCAGGACCAGATCGTCGAGGCGCTGATCTCGAGCGATCCGGAGCTGCGGCGGATCGCGGCGGCGTCGGTGCGCAACCTCGGCGAGCGCGGCCGGGCGCTGTTCAACGCGGCGCTCGCGAAGAACCCGGATGCGGCCACGAAGCGGGAGCTCTCGATCGAGGTCTCGGTCGCGGCGGTCGTCGACGAGGCGCCGAGCGCGGCGCGGTCGGTCGCGGTGCTCTCCGACGCGGAGTCCACGCAGCCGCTGCGCGATCGCGCGCGCACGCAGCTCCTCGGCGCGCTGTCCGCGGAGGGCACGCTGCCCGAGGCCGTGGCGGCGCTGGCGGCGCTGCTGGCGAACGACAAGGCGCTGCCCGAGGCCCGCATCACGGCGATCGCGCTCGTCGCGGATCTCGACCCACCGCCCAAGGTGCCGGGGCTGGTCGAGGCGGCGCGCGAGGCGTTCCATGCGCGCTCGCCGCAGGTCGCGGCGGCCGCGCTGCCGCTCTACGCGAAGCTCGATCCGGTGCGCGCGGGTGGGGATCTGGCGTCGATGCTCGAGGACAAGAAGCTCGACAAGCCGATGCGCGTGGCCGCCGCGCTCGCGTGGGGCGAGGTCGTGGCGACGAACCGCGACGCGGCGTCGGGCGCGCTCGACAAGTTCCTCAAGGAAGAAGATCCGGACGTGCGGGGCGCGGCGGCGACGGCGGCCGGCAAGGTCGGGCGCGCGTACCAGGACCGGCTGATCAAGATGACGAAGTCGGAGGTCTACGTCGTACGGCGCGGCGCGGCCGAGGGGCTCGCGGCGTCCGCCTACAGCGGCGGCAACCCGGGCGAGGCCGTCGACGGCATCGCGCAGATGTGGAACGAGAAGGGGCAGCCGCGGCGCGACAGCGTGAGGGTGTACGCGCACCTCGCGAAGAAGAAGCCGGCGGCGGTGCTGTACTACCTGCAGATCGCCGCGCGGAGCCCGGAGGATCCGGCGCTGCATCCGCTGGGCGTCGAGGGCCTGTGCAACGCGGCGCTCGCCGGGAACCCGGACGCGCGGCGCGCGCTGGTGAAGTCCACGGACGATCCGTCGGCGGACGTGCGGCGGCTCGTGATGAGCTGCGTGGCCGACGGGCCGGACCCCGCGAAGAACGGCAACGGCATCGCGCAGCGGCTGATCACGGACAGCGATCGCGAGATCCGCGCCGAGGCGGCAGGCGTGCTGGCGCTGGCGGCGAGCGGCAAGGCGGGCAAGGTCGGGCCCGGCATCAGCGACGCGCTCGTGAAGGCGCTCGACGATCCGGATCGCGACGTGCGGCTGATCGCGATCCGCGCGGTCGGCGGGCTGGCGGCGGCGGCGCCCAAGGCGGCCGTGGCAACGATGGCGAAGATGTTCGAGCGCGCGGACGAGAGCGAGAAGCTGGCCCTGCTGCGGGCGGCGCGGCAGATGGGCGCGGCGGAGATCGTCGCGCTGGCGATCACGGACAGCGCGCCGCTGGTGCGCGTGGCGGCGGTGGACACCGCGCTCAGCACCGGGCTGCGGGCGCAGCAGACGCTGTCGGCGGCGCTCGCGGATCAGGATCCGCAGGTGCGCAAGGCGGCGCTCGAGCGCATCGCCTCGCAGAAGGACAAGCTCGACGCGCAGGTAGTGGAGCACTCGCTGCCGCTCGCGGTCCGGGATCCGGATCCCGAGCTCTCGCAGCTGGCGCTCACCACGATCGCGCGCGTGGCGCCCAAGGAGGCGGTGGCGGCGCGGCTGCACCGGTCCCTCGGGTCGCGGGCGGAGCGCGAGCGTGCGCAGGCGGCAGCGGCGGCGATCGGCCTGGTCGATCGCGACACGGCGCTCTCGGTGCAGCTCCTCGAGCCGCTGCTCGACGACCCGTCGCACGACGTGCGCGTGGCGATGCTCCCGGCGCTGGCGTCGGCGTACGCGAAGATGAACGACCTCGAGAAGCTCGCGGGCTTGATGCGCGACTCCGAGGACAGCGCGATGCGCCGGCTGGTGATCGCGGCGGCGTTCGTGACCCTGGCCCACACGGACAACGGCCGCACCCAGGCGGAGCCGGTGCTCGCCAAGCTCGCGGACACGGGCCCGCCACTGGCGCGGCAGATGGCGAAGCTGGTCGGCGGCCTCAACACCGGCAAGGCCGACGGCATGGCCTTCCTGCAAGAGCTCGTCCCCTAACAGGGGCCTGGCCCCTTTGTTAGTGGCCGGTGGCCGGCCATGGCGCAGCCGGTATCGGGGGCGGAGGGCCGCGAGTCGGCAAACCTTGCGCACTTGCGCGGCTTTGCGGTTGGAAGAAAAGGTGCGGGCGGTTCACGTCGTCGTTGCGTGAGGTCGCCTCCCTGTGGCAATAGTCCCCGCTCCTAAAAGCGAGGCCGCATGCGTCTTCTGGTGGTGTTGGCGACGAGTGTGGTGGTGATGGCAGCGTGCGGCGACGACGGCACGCACCGCTTGGACCAACTCCAGGTCCAAAACGTCGACGTGACGACCGCGGAGGACACGCCGCTCTCCGTCACGATCCCCGTGCAGGCGGCCGCCGATCGCACCATCGCGATCACGATCACCACGCCGCCGATGCACGGCACCCTCGCCGCGTCCCCCGACGCCACGACGTGGACGTACACGCCCGCCGCGAACTACGACGGCTCCGATGCCGTCAACGTCCAGGTCAGCGATGGCAACAGCACGGCCGACGGCTCCATCGCCATCACCGTGACGCCCGTCGACGACGCGCCCGTCGCGCTGCCGGACCTGTTCACCACCGGGGAGAACGCGCCCGTCGCGATCACCACGGCGCAGCTCCTCGCGAACGATATGGACGTCGAGTCCGACGTGCTCGGCATCACCGCCGTCGATGGCGCGCAGCACGGCACCGTCGTCCTGGACGGCACGTCGATCACCTTCACCCCCGAGACCGCCTTCATCGGCGCCGCCAGCTTCACGTACACGCTCTCCGATGGCGCGGTGTCGTCCACCGGTACCGTCACGGTCACCGTCGTCGCCGATACCGCGCCCGTCGCGACCGCCGATACCGTCACCACCGCCGAGGACACCACCCTCACCATCGCCGCGGCCGATCTGATCGCGAACGACACTGACGCCGAGGCCACCCCGCTCTCGCTCACCGCGATCGCGACCGGCGCGCACGGGACGGCCACGCTGTCCGCCGATCTGGCCACCATCACGTTCGTCCCCGACGCGAACTTCAACGGCGACGCCTCGTTCTCCTACTCCGTCTCCGACGGCATCCTGACCTCGACCGGCCAGGTCACCGTCACCGTCACGCCGGTCAACGACGCGCCCGTCGCGCAGGGTGACGCCCTCGCCACGACCGAGGACACGGCCGCCAGCGTCGATGTCCTCGCAAACGACACCGACGTCGACCTCGACGCCCTCGTCGTCACCGGCAACAGCGTGCCCGCGCACGGCACCGTCGTGTTCGCGGGCAGCGTCGCGACCTACACGCCCGCCGCCAACTTCAACGGCGCCGACAGCTTCTCGTACAGCATCTCCGACGGCAACGGCGGCATCGCCTCCGCGACCGTCGCCGTCACGGTCGCCGCGGTCAACGACGCGCCCGTCGCGAACCCCGACACGCTCGTCACCACCGAGGACACCGCCGGCTCGGTCGACGTCGCGTTCGACGACACCGACGCCGACCTCGACGCGCTCGCCATCAGCGCCGTCACGCAGGGCGCGCACGGCGCCGTCACGTTCGTCGGCACCGTCGCCACGTACACGCCGGCCCCGAACTTCAACGGCGTCGATACCTTCACGTACACGATCAGCGACGGCAACGGCGGCAGCGCCACGGCCGCCGTCGCGGTCACCGTCACCGCGATCAACGATGCTCCCGTCGCCCTCGACGACACGCTCACCACCGCCGAGGACACCGCCGGCAGCGTGAACGTCCTCGCGAACGACAGCGATGTCGACGGCGACACGCTCTCCGTCACGGGTCACACGAACCCCGCCCACGGCGGCGTGACCTTCGCCGGCGGCGTCGCGACGTACACCCCGGTCGCGAACTTCCACGGCGCCGACGCGTTCACCTACGCGCTCAGCGACGGGCACGGCGGCACCGCGACGGGCACCGTCACCGTGACGGTGACCTCGGTCAACGACGCCCCCGTCGCCAACGCCGACGTCTACTCGACGAACGAGGACGCCGTCCTCACCGCCGATGCCGCGACCGGCGTCCTCGCGAACGACACGGACGTCGACGCGGACCCGCTCACCGCCGCCCTCGTCACCGGCCCGACCCACGGCACCCTCGCGCTCACCGCCGCCGGCGCCTTCACGTACACGCCGGGCCTCCACTTCATCGGCACCGACACGTTCACCTACAAGGCGAGTGATGGCACCGCGCCGTCGGGCCTCGCGACCGTCACGATCCACGTCAGCTCCGTCGAGCACGCGCCTGTCGCGGTCGCTGACGCGTACACGACCGCCGAGGACACGCTCCTCACCGTCGCCGCCGCGACCGGCGTCCTCGCCAACGACACCGACCTCGACTCGGATCCGCTCACCGCGATCCTCGTCGCGGGCCCGGCCCACGGCACGCTCGCCCTCGCCGCGACCGGCGCGTTCACGTACACGCCGGCCGCGAACTTCAACGGCACCGACTCGTTCACCTACAAGGCGAACGACGGCCAGCTCGACAGCGGCACGGCGACCGCCACCCTCACCATCACCGCCGTCAACGACGCGCCGGTCGCCGTCGCCGATAACCTCATCGTCCTCGAGGACACCGCGGGCAGCGTCAACGTCCTCGGCAACGACACGGACGCCGACAGCGACCCGCTCACCGTGACCGCCGCCGCGAACGGCTCGCACGGCACCGTCACCTTCGCGAGCCCCAACCTCACGTACACGCCGGCCGCAAACTTCAACGGCACCGACACCGTCACCTACACCGTGAGCGATGGCCACGGCGGCACCGCGACCGGTACGGTCCACGTGATCGTCACGCCGGTGAACGACGCACCCGTCGCCAACGCCGACGCGATCAACACGAACGAGGACACGGCCGGCTCGGTCAACGCCGTCGCGAACGACACCGACGTCGACGGCGACACGCTGACCATCGCGTCCGTCACGCAGGGCGCGCACGGCGCCGTGACCTTCACCAGCGCGACCCTCACGTACACGCCGGCCGCGAACTTCAACGGCACGGACAGCTTCACCTACGTCGTCAGCGACGGGCACGGCGGCACGGCCATCGGTACGGTCGCGGTCCAGGTCCTCGCCGTCAACGACCCGCCCGTCGCGGTCGCCGATGCGCTCACCACGGCCGAGGACACCGCCGGCAGCGTGGACGTCCTCACGAACGACACGGACGCCGACGGCGACACGCTCAACGTCATCAACCACACGAACGGCGCGCACGGTACGGTCTCCACCGCCGGCGGCGTCGCTACGTACACGCCCGCCGCGAACTTCCACGGCGGCGACTCCTTCACGTACACGGTCAGCGACGGCCACGGCGGCACGGCCGTCGGCACCGTCACCGTGACTGTCACGTCGGTCAACGACGCGCCCGTCGCGGTCGCCGACGCGTACACCACCAACGAGGACACGACGCTGACCGTCGCCGCCGCCGCGGGCGTGCTCGCCAACGACACCGACGTCGACGGCGACACGCTGACGGCCGCCGTCGTCACGGGGCCCGCTCACGGCACGCTCACCCTCAACACCACCGGCGCGTTCACCTTCGCGCCGACCGCGAACTTCACTGGCGCGGATAGCTTCACCTACCGCGCGTCCGACGGCACGGCGCAGTCGAACGCCGTCACCGTCACGCTCACCATCACGGCCGTCAACGACGCGCCCGTCGGCGTCGCCGATGCGTACACCACGGCCGAGGACACGGCGCTCACGATCGCGGCCGCCACGGGCGTCCTGGCGAACGACACCGACGCCGACGGCGACACGCTGACGGCCGCGGTCGTCACGCCCACCACGCACGGCGCGCTCTCGCTCGCCACCACCGGCGCGTTCACCTACACGCCGGTCGCCAACTTCCACGGCACGGACAGCTTCACGTACAAGGCGAGCGACGCGTCGACAAGCTCCGCCATCACGACGGTGACGTTGACCGTGACCTCCGTGAACGACGCGCCGGTCGCGGTCGCCGACAGCTTCTCGACGAACGAGAACGTCCCCCTGACGGTCACCGCGCCCGGCGTCCTCGCCAACGACACCGACGTCGACGGCGACGCGCTGTCCGCCGCGCTCGTCACCCCGACGGCGCACGGCACCCTCGCGCTCGCCGCCAACGGCAGCTTCGTCTATACGCCGTCCACGAACTTCTTCGGCGCCGACGCGTTCGCCTACAAGGCGAGCGACGGCGCGCTGACGTCGGGCACGGTCACCGTCACGATCAACGTCGGTCAGACCGAGCACGCGCCGGTCGCGGTCGCCGACGCGTACACCACCGCCGAGGACACGGCCCTGACGACCGCTGCGGCCACCGGCGTCCTCGCGAACGACACCGACGCCGACAGCGACCCGCTGACCGCCGTCCTGGTCACGAATACCGTCCACGGCACGCTCACGCTCGCGGCGAACGGCGGCTTCACCTACACGCCGGCCGCGAACTTCCACGGCGCCGACAGCTTCACGTACAAGGCGAACGACGGGCAGCTCGACTCCGGCGTCGTGGCGGTGAGCCTCACCATCACGTCGGTGAACGACGCGCCGATCGCCGTCGCCGATGCGTACACGACCGCCGAGGACACGCTGCTCACGGTCAACGCGGCCACCGGCGTCCTCGCGAACGACACGGACGTCGACGGCGATCCGCTGACGGCGGCGGTGGTCACGAACCCGGCCCACGGCACGCTCGTCCTCGCGGCCGCGGGCTCCTTCACGTACGCCCCGGGGGCGAACTTCAACGGCCCGGATAGCTTCACGTACCGCGCCTCCGACGGCACGACGACGAGCACCGCGGTCACCGTCGCGCTGACCGTCACGGCGGTCAACGATTTGCCCATCGCGGTCGACGACAACGTCTCGGGCCCCGAGGACCAGGCGCTCGTGGCCTCCTTCGCGTCGCTGGTCGCGAACGACAGCGACGTCGATGGCGACGCGCTGACCATCACCGCGACCGGCGGGCTCCCGGCCCACGGCACGGTCGCGCTCTCGACGACGAACCAGACCGTGACGTACACGCCGTCCGTCCTGAACTTCAACGGCACGGACAGCTTCACCTACACCGTCTCCGACGGGCACGGCGGCACGGCCAGCGCGACCATCCACGTCACGATCACGCCCGTCAACGACGCACCCGTCGCGGTGCAGGACGCGGCGTTCGCCACGCCCATCAACACCGCGGCGGACTTCGACGTCATCGCGAACGACACGGACGTGGACACCGCGCAGACCTCCCTCGTCCCGGTGATCGTCACGCCGCCGGCCCACGGTGTCGCCACGGTCGTGGCCCGCAAGGTCCACTACGTCCCGACCACGGCGTTCACCGGCGCGGACAGCTTCCAGTACAAAGCGAACGACGGCGCGCTGAGCTCGGCGAACACGATCACCGACACCATCACCGTCACGCAGCCGAACCGCCCGCCCGTGGCCAACGACGACAGCGAGCTGACGAACCAGAACGCCAGCCTCTCGTTCACGCTCACCGGCTCGGATCCGGACAACGACACCTTCACGTTCGAGCTCGTCACCGCGCCGCAGAACGGCACCGTCGACATCGATCCGAACACCGGCGCGTCGACCTACACGCCGTCCCAGGACTTCACCGGCAGCGACACGTTCACGTTCCTCGTCCGCGACAGCCACAATGTCGCCTCCGCCGTCGCGACCGTGACCATCAACGTGGCCGCGGTCGTGCCGTTCTGCGGCGATGGCATCCGGAACAACGACGAACGGTGCGACGACGGCAACAAGCTCGACGGCGACGGCTGTGACAACGACTGCAACTTCTCGTGCGGAGCCAACACCGGCGCCTCCGGCGATGCGGTCGACCCGGCCACCGGCCACTGCTACGCGTTCTACGACGCCACGGTGAACGAGAGCTACGCGAGCGCGGCCGCGCAGTGCGTGCAGTTCGGCGGTCACCTCGCGACGGTCGCCAACACCGCCGACAACGACGTCATCGTGAAGGCCCTCTCCGGCCAGGCCGTGAACTCGTGGATCGGCGCCAACAACATCCAGAGCTCGGGCGAGCACTGGATCACGGGCGAGCCGATCGGCGCCTTCACGGCGTTCGCGACGGGGCAGCCCAAGCAGATCACGGGGGACACGACGTGCCTCACGATCGACGGCGCGACGGGCAAGTGGAGCACGCAGGGCTGCACGAACCAGGGCGGGACGACGGTTGGCCACGTGTGCGAGTTCGGGTTGTTCCGCGCGCAGGACGAGTTCACGGTCGCCGCCGCGAACCAGGTCGGCACGAACGTCATCACGGCGGACTTCAATGGCGACGGGTTCGCGGACCTCGCGTTCATCGTGCCGGCGACGAGCCAGATCGGCGTCATGCTCGGTGACGGCGTGGGCGGCTTCGGTCCGACGCAGCTGACCGCCGCGCTCACCGCAGTGCCGACGGCGATCGGCGCCGGCGATCTCGACGGCGATGGCAAGGCCGAGCTCCTCTCGGCGAGCATCCTCAGCAAGATCGGCGTGCACATCAGCAACGGTGACGGCACGTTCAAGCCCGTGGTCCAGACCTCGGTGATCAGCGTCGCAGGCGTGGGCGCCGGCGGGATCACTGGCATCGTGGTCGCGGACTTCCTGCACAGCGGCAAGCCCGGCGTGGTGCTCTCGGTCGGCATCAACATCGCGGGCGGCCCGCCGGGCAACACCGTGAACATCCTCACGGGCGATGGCACCGGCGCGCTGCTCTCGCCGCAGGCGTTCCAGCTCGGGGCCGCGCGGCCGAGCGCGGTCGCCGTGGGCCGGCTCAACAACGATGGCTTCCTCGACATCGTCAGCGCCAACGCGACGGGGAGCTCCTTCTCCGTCATCCTGTCGAACGTCAACGGCGGCTACAACGCGCCGGTGACCACGCCGCTCGCCAGCGCGCCGAGCTCGGTGGCCCTCGGCGACATCGACGGCGACGGCTTCCTCGACGTCGCGTTCGGGACGAGCGCGGTCAGCACGGTGACGACGATCCTCAACGACCAGAGCGGTGCGTTCCGGGCGCCGGTCACCACGGTCGTGGACGCCGGGATCACCAGCGTCGCGCTGTTCGATCTCGATGGCGATCGCCGCGCGGAGCTCGTCGCCTCGAGCGCCACGTCGCAGATGGTGAGCGTCGCCCAGAACAACGGCGAGGGGTTCAGCTCGCCGGTGCGCGTGGGTCTCCCGGGGCACGCGGCGACGTTCGCGCTCGCCGACTTCGATCGCGACAACATCGTGGACATCGCCGTCGCCGGCGACACGTCGACGTTCATCACCGAGCTACCCGGGACCGGGGTCTCGTTCGGCCGCTCGTCCTATGGCCGCGCGGACCAGGTGCCGAAGGGCATCGCCGTGGGCGATCTCAACGGCGACGGCCGCCTCGACGTCGTCACGGCGAACTCGACCGCGAACACCGTGACGGTCACGCTGAATAACGGTGGCGGGTTCCTGGCGCCGCCGATCTCCATCAAGGTGGGCTCGACCCCGCTGGCCGTCGCCGTCGGGGATCTCGACAAGGACGGACGCCTCGACATCGTGGTCGCCAACTCCGGCTCGAACACGGTGACCGTGATCATGAACGGCCCGAACGGGCTGGGCGCGCCGGTGAGCATCGCGGTCGGTGCGAAGCCGACGAGCGTCGTCATCGCCGACTTCAACCAGGATCTGTTCGGGGACATCGCCGTCACCGACAACGCCGCGGCGGCCGGCGTCGGCGTCCTGCTCAACAAGGCGACGACCGGCTCGACGTTCAGCGCGCTCACCACCTTCACCGCCGCCGCGGGCTCGGTGATGCTGACGGTGGGCGACGTCAACAAGGACACGTTCCCCGACCTCGTCGTCGCGAACCAGGGCGGCGTCTCGACGAGCATCCTGCTCGGCAAGGGCAACGGCGCGTTCACGACCGCCGTGAACCTGCCCGCGCTCAGAGAACCGGTCTACGAGGCGCTCGTGGACCTCACCGGCGACAAGTTCCTCGATCTCGTCACGGTGGACCACGGCGACAGCTCGGTCCTCGTGCGGAAGAACAAGGGCGACGGCACGTTCGGCGCCGCGGTGCGGACCGCGGTCATCGGCTCGACGCCGCTGGCGGTCGCGGTCGGCGACTGGGATCAGGACGGCAACCCGGACTTCGCCGTCGCGCATGGCAGCGGCCCGCTCGTGACGCTCCTCCGCAACGACTCCACCGGCGCGGTGCTGTCGAGCGAGCAGCTGACGCTCGGCACGGGCGGCGCGGACATCCACGCGTTCGACTTCGACGGTGACGGGCGACCGGACCTCTGCGTCGCCGACGACTCGTCGGACGGCGTCGAGGTGCTGCTCGGCCGGGCGCGCGAGTAGCGGCGGGGGGCGGCCGGTCGGCTACAGCGCGAAGCTGATGCCGACCATGCCGAGCTTGCTGCCGCGGCTCGCCCACGGCGCCCATCGGGACCGCGGGCGAAAGTAGCGGTAGGTGTCGAGCGCCGCGGGGGCGAGGAGGATCGCCGCGAACACCGCGCGCGGCATGCCGGCGGCCTCCGCGGCGTTGCCGGCGTCGCCGAACGCGCTCTCCGCGCCGGTCACGCTCGACAGGGCGTAGCCAACCGAGAGCAGGATGTCGAACGCGAAGAGGCCCTTGCGGAACGGCGCGTGGCGGTCGCGGAGGTCCGGATCGAGCGTCAGCAGGACCTCGGTGGTGATGTGCTGCACGTCGAAGCCAGCCGTGACGATCGCGAACTTGCCGCCCTCGCCGCCGTAGAGCAGCGAGCCATCGTGCTTCTTGCACACGCTGTCTCGGCACGACAGTCGCGGGTTGATCGCGACGAACGGGATGAAGCCGAACGTCGTGATGTGCTGGAACTGCGGCGTGTTGCCGAGCGAGAGGTTCGTGACGACGTGCCCCGACTCGTGCGCGACGAAGCCGACCGCGCCGCCGGCGAGAAACAAGCCGAGCATCCCCGCGGAGTCGATGCTCGTGTCGCGGCGAAACTCCGAGACGGGCGGGGGCGCCGCCGACCCGGACCCGGAGCCGGACCCGGAGCCGGAGCCGGACCCGGAGCCGGAGCCTTCGTCCGCGGCCGCGCCTGCCGCGTGCGCGCAGAGCAGCAGCGCCGCGCCTACGACTCGCGATGAACGGTCCATTGCCTCGCCTGCACGCATTCTTTGAGCGCCTTTGACTCGTACGTCTTCTGGACGATGTTGTCCCCGTGGGCCGCGAGGTACTCCGCGACGCCCGGCGCCTTGTACGTGACCTCGCTCAGCGCGATCTGGTAGCCCTCGGCGAGCGCCTGCAGCTTCGCGGCGATGTTGACCGTCCCGCCGAAGAAGTCCGCGTTCGAGTTGAGCCGCACCGCGATGCACGGCCCCGTGTTCAGCGAGATGCGAAGCCGGATCGGCGTGTCCTCGCGCCCGGGGTGAAACGTGTCGTGGATCTTGTGTGACGCCTTCACGGCATCGAGCGGCGTGACGAAGGTCGCCATCACCGCGTCACCGATCGTCTTGACCACCGCGCCGCGATGCTCGCGCACGATCGCGAAGACCTCGTCGAAGTGCCGCTTGATCTCCACGAACGCGGCCGGATCGCCGCGGAGCGCGTAGAACGCCGTCGAGCCGACGACGTCGGTGAACAGCAGCGTCTGCTCCCCGACCGCGAGCTTGACGTCGGCGCCGATGTACTCCTCGCTGAAGAGATCGCGGAACTCCTGGATGGACAGCAGCATGCCGGGGCGCAGCGCATGGTCGCCCCACGCCGCGCGCGCGATCGTGAACGTCTCGGGCGCGGTCCCCGCGTTGTGCAGCGCGATCGCGGGCGCCGGCCCGCTCGTCACCACGTGCTCTGCCGGGTGATCCATCCACGCGATCGCCGCGGGGCCGTCGGCGTGGACGTCGAGGTACCAGCCGGGCTGCTTGCCGCGGCGCGCCGTGTATCGCCCTGGCGGCAGGGGCGGCGTCAGCGTCACGCGCTCGCCGGGCGCGAGCCGGTGCTGCACGCGGATGTGATCTCTCAACGCCGGCTCCGCGCTGCAGTACAGGCGCTCGGGGACGTCGCGCACCGAGGGGTGCACCTTGAACGTGACCTCGACAGCCTCTTGCGTGTCGGTCTTGAAGTCCACCTCGCAGGCCTCGCAGCGCGCCTCGGCCTCGAGGTTCGCGAGCGCGCCGTTCTCGTCGCGCACGCCGCGGCAGTGCGGGCAGACCGTGTCCCACGACAGGTTCAAGAGACCCGCACGGGTCGCGTGGAGCGCCACCCGGAGCAGCTCCTGCTCGTCGATCCGCCACGCCCGCGCGCGCTCGCGGATCTGGATCCGGTGGAGGTCCGCGTCGTCGCCCGTCACGATCCAGTCGAGGAGCTTGCCGACGCTCTCGGCCGGCAGGCCCTCGGCCATGAGCGACACGCGCACCCTCGCGAGCCGCGCCTCGGCGTCCACCCCGAGCTCCGGCGGCGGCAACAGGAACACGTCGGGCCGGACGCGGTCGAGCTGCGCGCCGAGCACCGGCAGCAAGCGCCGGTACGCCTTCTCGAGCACGGGGAAGCCGAGCCGCAGCATCGCGCTACCGAACACGCTGCGCGCGATCGCGCCGAAGTAGATGTAGAGGCGCGTGCCCTGCGGGGTGGGCTCCAGGTGATCGATCGCGTACATCACCGACATGAAGCCGCGCTCGTAGATCCGCGTACACGTCAGCCACTGCTCGGCGACCCAGGTCCAGGGCACCTCGAGCCACTCGTGCAACACACCGCCGTACGTGGCGGTCCCGTGCCGCTTCCCGTCCTTCTCCGCGAACGTCATCTGCGCCGTGCCGAGCGCGCGGTTCATGCGCGACGTGTCGGAGATGAACGGCCACAGCTCCGCCGGCGTGCCCGGCAGATCGAACACCCACAGGCGCTCGAGCTTCTTGTGGCCCGCGTACTCCGGCGCCCAGGGATGGAGTGCGAGGAGCTCGGCGATGGTCATCGCGGGCGCGGTCGTCACCTTCGGCGTGGCCATCCCGAACGCCAGGATAGCAGGTAAGGTCCCGGGGTGACCGAGACGCACTACCGCAGCTGCACCCTGTGCGAGGCGACCTGCGGCGTGACCATCACCACCGACGGCGATCGCGTGCTCGAGGTCCGCGGCGACGACGCCGACCCGTTCAGCAAGGGCTACATCTGTCCGAAGGGGACCGCGCTCGTCGACCTTCACACCGACCCCGACCGGCTGCGCCGGCCCGTGCGCCGCGATGGCGAGCACTGGATCGAGATCGGCTGGGACGAGGCGTACGACCTGGTTGCCACGCGGCTCGGCGAGATCCGGGCGCGCCACGGCAACGATGCGGTGGGCGTCTACCAGGGCAACCCGACCGCGCACAACCTCGGCCTCCTGACGTACGGCCAGCTGTTCATGCGGACGCTCGGCACGAAGAACATGTTCTCGGCGACGTCGCTCGACCAGCTGCCGCACATGCTCGCGGCGCTGCTCGTGTTCGGCAACCAGCTCCTGATGCCGGTGCCGGACATCGAGCGCACGGATCTGTTCATCTGCCTCGGCGCGAACCCGCTCGCGAGCAACGGCTCGATCATGACCGCCCCGGACATGCGCAGCCGGCTCGCGGCCGTCCAGGCGCGCGGCGGCAAGGTGATCGTCCTCGACCCGCGGCGGACGGAGACGGCCGACCGGGCGGACCAGCACCTGTTCATCCGCCCCGGCACCGACGCCGTCCTCCTGCTCGCGATGCTGCAGGAGCTGTTCGCGGCGAACCTCGCGCGCGTGGTGCGCCCGGCGCGCGTGAACCTGCGCGGCGTGCCCGAGCTGCGGGCGGCCTGCGCGGCGTGGACGCCCGAGCGCGCGGCGCCGATCACCGGCATCCCCGCGGCGGAGATCCGGACGCTGGCCCGCACGCTCGCCACGACCCCGCGCGCGGTGCTGTACGGGCGCATCGGCGTGTGCACGCAGGAGTTCGGCGGGCTCGCGGCGTGGCTCTGCTACGCGATCAACGCGTTGACCGGCCACCTCGACGAGGTCGGCGGCCTGATGTTCACGACGCCCGCGATCGATCCGCTGCGCCTCGCCGAGCTCCTCGGGTTCGACGGCGGCTTCGCGCGCTGGACCTCGCGGGTCAGCGGCAAGCCGGAGTTCGGCGGCGAGCTGCCGATGAGCGCGTTCGTCGAGGAGATCGAGACGCCGGGCAAGGGCCAGATCCGTGCGCTGATCACGAGCGCCGGCAACCCCGTGCTGTCCGCGCCCGGCGGACCGAAGCTCGAGAACGCGCTGCGCGGACTCGAGCTCATGGTGTCGATCGACCCGTACATCAACGAGACCACGCGCCTCGCGCACGTGATCTTGCCGCCGACCTCGCCGCTCGAGCGCGCGCACTACGACGTGGCGCTGAACGCGTTCGCCGTCCG
>JANXOM010000356.1 GCA_025353585.1 Deltaproteobacteria bacterium | reverse complement strand
CGCGGCGGCTCCCACCACCACGAGATGGTGAGGCCGAGGACCGCCGCGAGCGAGACGATCGGCGAGATGCCGCCGCCGGACACCATCGCGAGCAGCGCGAACCCCACGACGAGGTACGTCGAGCCTTTGTGGGCCTGCGCGAACCTCACGCCTCCACTACCTGGGTCGCCACGGGGCGGCCGTCGGCGGAGACGCCGCGCGGCAGGACGAGCACGGTCTCGACGCGCGGCGAGCTGGCCGCGAACGGCTCGCTCGGATCGGCGTACGCGAGCATCGCCAGCGCGCGCAGGAGCTTCGTCTCGTGCATCTTGCCGAGGCCGCCCGGCACGTGAGCGCCGCGCGCCGCGAGCTCGACCGTCCAGCCCGCCTCGAGATAGACGGTCGCGAGGCTCGCCGCGATGCTGATCGCGCGCTCGACGGCCGACACCTGGTCGTCCATCTCCGGCGTGAGCGCGGCGTCGGTCACCGCGTCGCGCACCGCCGCGGGCAGCGCGTTGTCCACGCCGATCACCACGCGCCGCGCGAGCTCGTCCTCGTACTCGCGCACGAGCAGGCGCCCGGTGCGCGCCGAGGACTTCCAGTGCACGTCGCGGCGGTCGTCGCCGATGCGGCGCTCGCGCAGGCCGAAGAACTCGCCGCGGCGGCCCATGCGCGCGGCCGTGGCATCGCCTCGCGTATGCGCGCGCGGCGGGGGCCGCGGCACCGGCACGCGCGCGGGATACACGATGATCTCGAGCGGCTCGTCGACGTCGCGCGACTTGCGGAACAGCGCGAACGGGAACTTCGTGGCGAGCCGGTAGCCCGCGAGCGTGTGGACGCCGCGCCGCACGAACGTGTGGCGGTAGCTCGTGCGCTGGCTCTTACCCTCGGGGATCTTGAGGAAGTAGCAGCGCTTGTCGAGCGGCGTCAGGCGGCCCTCCGCGCCGACGAGGTCCTCGACCTCGATCGAGTACGACGCGCGCTTGGGCTTCTGGTTCTCGATGAGCACCTCCATCAAGAACGGCTCGCTCGCCCACACGCGCGGCGGCGGGCGGCGCGACACGACGAGCCGCTTGAGCGTGCTCTCCGAGAGGATGCCGCTCGCGATGATGAAGCTCAGCAGCCAGCCGAGCAGCAGGTAGAGGAGATTGTTGCCGGTGTTGATGGCCGCGAAGCCGATCGCGATGGCGAGCACCACCACGACCTTGCCTTCGCGAGTGAACGACAGGCGGCGCGGCGGGCGCCACCAGCGGCGGCGCTTCTTCACCGTGGGCACCGTGGGCACCGCGGGCCCCCGAGGCTCACGTGGGAACCGAGACGCGTCCGATGATCTCGGTGATCGCGCGCTCGGCGTCGACGCGCTGGCGGCCGAGCGAGTCGTGCGCGGCGGCGAGGACGAGGCGGTGCGCGAGGGCGGGGACCGCGAGGAGCTTGAGGTCATCCGGCACGACGAAGTCGCGGCCGGCCGCGAGCGCGCTGGCCTGCGCGGCGCGGTACCAGGCGAGGACGCCGCGCGTGGACACGCCGACCGCGATCGACGGGTGGTTGCGGCTCTCGTGGACGATGGCCATCGCGTAGTCCAGGAGCGCGTCGTCGACGCGGATCGCCTCGACGCTGTCCTGGAGCGCGATCACCGCGGAGAGATCGACGACGGGCTGGAGCCGCGTCACCGGATCGCCGCCGGCGCGGTCGCGGAGCAGCTCGCGCTCGACGCCCCGCGCGGGATAGCCGAGCGAGACGCGCAGGAGGAACCGGTCCATCTGCGACTCGGGCAGGGGATAGGTGCCGTAGTGCTCGGCGGGGTTCTGCGTCGCGATCACCATGAACGGCGACGGGAGCGTGTGCGTGGTGTCGTCGATCGAGACGTGGCCCTCGCTCATCGCCTCGAGGAGCGCGGACTGCGTGCGCGGCGTGGTGCGGTTGATCTCGTCGGCGAGCACGATGTTCGCGAAGATCGGGCCGCGCTTGAGCTCGAACGACCGGCCGCTCTGGTCGTAGATCGAAACGCCGACGATGTCGGACGGCAGGAGGTCGCTCGTGAACTGGATGCGCCGGAACGCGCCGCCGAGGGCCGCGGCGAGGGCGCGCGCGAGCGTGGTCTTGCCGACGCCAGGGATGTCCTCGATCAGCAGGTGGCCGCGCGCGAGGAGCGCCACGACGGAGGCCCGGATCGCCTCGGGCTTGCCACGGACCACCGTGGCGACGGCATCCTCGAGCTTGCGGACCGCTCCGATGTCGGTCGAGCTAATCGGAGCAGCGGCAACCATCGCGCCCAGTATAGCGCGACGCGCGCGTCAGCGGCGACGGCCGCCGTTCATCTCCATCATCAGCTGGAGCACGTACCAGAACAGCGTGGCCACGGTGCCGAACAGCATCAGCGCCGCCGCGACGTACGCGCCCGGGGCGAACTGCGACATCACCAGGCTCGTCTGGTAGAGGATGTACCCGGCCATCAGGAGGATCATCGCGCCGCAGAACAGCGCGCCGAGCTGAAAGCCGAAGAGCATCGACGCCAGGATGACGCCGAACGCGGCGAACATGCCGACGGTCAGGATGCCGCGCAGGAACGAGAAGTCCTTCTTGCTGATGAAGACGGTCAGCGTCAGGCCGATGAAGATCGCGAGCGTGATGACGACGGACTCCGAGATGATCCGCTGCGCGTCGGTGGTGCCGAAGCGGATCATGCACACCCACAGGATCGGCTGCGTGATGACCGACCAGGCGATGACCGAGACGGCGAGGCCGAGGAGCTGCCGCCCGTGCGAGACGTTCGACGTCGCCAGCTTCTGGGCGACGGTCCCGACGACCATGAACATCACCATGATGAGGAGCCAGGTCCAGCTGCCCGAGAAGGCCCAGGCCGAGAACCGATAGCTCGTGTCGGGGGCGAACAGCATGATCCCGCCCGTCAGGCCGGCGAACGCCAGGAGGGCGCCGCCGAGCAGGGCGTAGGTCTTGCGGAGAAAGGCGACGCGGTCGCTCACGCCAAGCGTGGCAACTGCCCCGGGAATCGGCCGTCCAGTACGTACAGATTGGGCGAAGGCCATGGCGGACTCTTACCATGGATCCATTGTGGGCAAACCCCGCACAACGTCCCACGCGGCGGCGACGCGGCGCGTCGAGAATGGAGGCGGCAGAGCAGGCGTATACTGAGGCGTGGCTGCGCTCGTAGGCGGTCGGTACGAGATCGTTCGCGAGCTCGGCCGCGGCGGTATGGGCGAGGTCTTGCTCGCGCGCCAGACGAACCTCGGGCGGCTCGTGGTCATCAAGCGCGTGCCGCCGGACCATCCCGCCAAGCACGTGCGGGCGCTGCTCGCGGAGGCACGGCTCGCGGCGCGGCTGCACCACCCGTGCATCGTCAGCGTGCTCGACGTCAGCGCCGACGACGAGGAGCCGTTCGTGGCGATGGAGTACGTCCCCGGCGTCACGCTGCGCGAGATGCTCGAGAAGGCGCCGGACGGCTTGCCGGTGGCGATCGCGCTGTTCGTGGCGATCGACGTGCTGCGCGGGCTCGCGTACGCGCACGGCGTGCGGAGCGGCTCGAGCACCGGCGTCGTGCATCGCGACATCAAGCCGCGCAACGTGATGGTCACGTTCGCGGGCGACGTGAAGCTCGTCGACTTCGGCATCGCGCGCGCACTCGAGGACACGGGCGCGTGGGAGGCGACATCGATCAGCGGGACGCGCGGCTACATGGCGCCCGAGCAGCAGGCGGGCGTGCGCGTGGACGGGCGCGCGGATCAGTACGCGGTGGGCGTGACGCTGCGCGAGATGCTGACCGGCGTCTCGCCGGCGGACGGCGAGGAGACGTCGGACCTGTCGGCGGTGCCGGCGCCGCGGCGACCGACGCCGCTCGATGACGCCGAGCTCGCGGCGATCGTCGAGCGGGCGTGTGTCCGCGCGCCGGAGCTGCGCTACGCGGACTGCGCCGAGCTCGCGGGCGCGCTCGAGGCGTACGCGGCGGCGCACGCGCTGGCGGCGACGCCGAGCCAGGTGGAGCGCTGGATGCGCGACCACCTCGCGTCGCGGATCGCGCGGTTCGAGCGCGAGGCGAAGCGCGCCAGCGAGAGCGAGCAGGGCGAGCGGGAGCGCGAGCCGGATCCGGCGGCGACGGTGGAGGGGGCGACGGTGGCCTCGCGGCCGGCCGCGCGCGAGGCGAGCGCGGGGACGGTGTCGTCGGGCCAGCAGGTGCCGGCGACGCGGATCGCCGGGCGCGGCGGCGGGCGGCG
>JANXOM010000337.1 GCA_025353585.1 Deltaproteobacteria bacterium | reverse complement strand
GGCCGCGAAGCGCGCGCGCGCGGCGACGAGCTCGGCGCCGAGGTGGGCGGCCGTCACCTGGCCGGCGAGGCGGGCCGTCGCCAGGCGCGCCTCGGCCGCGCGCACGCTCGCGCCGCCGTGGCCGAGCAGCGGGACCTCGACGGTGACGCCGACGCGATAGTCGGGAACCGGATTTGGCAGCGTCGTGTCCCCGATCGCCGCGCCGAGATCGAGGGCGAGGTGCGGCCAGCGCGCGCGGGACGTCTCGAGGACCGCGGCGGCCTGCGCGTCGGCGCGGCGCGCGGCCGCGATCACGTCGGGGTGCAGCGAGACAGCCGGCAGCTCGGCGCGCGCCTCGGGGACGCCGCCGGCCGCGTGCAGGGCCTGCTCGGGATCCCACCCGAGCCGACCGGCGAGCTCGGCGGACGTCACCGCGATCGCGGCGCCATCGGCGTCCGCCTGCGCGGCCATGCGCTTCGCCGCCGCCGTCGCGAGCACGACATCCGCGCGCGATGCATCGCCCGCATCGAACCGCTCGCCGGCGATGCGCGCGACCTCGGCCTCGCGCGTGGCGCTGCGGCGCGTGAGCTCGGCGCGCGCCTCGGTCCGCGCGAGCGCGAGCCACGCCGTCGCGACGTCCCGCGCGAGCTGGAGGTCCCCGGCGCGCACCTCGGCCGCGGCGATCGCCAGCTCGCTGCGCGCGGCCGCGCGGTTGGCGCCGAGCGTCCCGAACAGCGGCAACGGCAGCGCGACGCCGAGGTCGAGCCTCGCGGTCTGGCTCATCGTCGACACGGACGCCGAGGTCCACGGCCACGCCCCGGCCGCGTCCACGCTCGCCGCCGCCTCGCGCTCCTTCGCCGCCGCGACGCGGTGGTCGGGGGCGATGCCAACGGCGCCGAGCGCGTCGAGCAGCCCGACCGCCCGCGGCGCCGGCGCGGCGACCGCCGAGGCGGACCACGCGCCGAGCGCGCCGAGCGCGATCAGCGCGATCCTGAGCATGGCTGACCCTACGCGACCCATGAGATACGGCAGGTTAAGCGGCAGTAAAACGTGGGTCACGCCCGCGCACGCGCGCGCGATGCGGGCTACACGAAACTTCATGCGCACCACTGTTTCATTGATCGGGCTCGCCGGGTTCGCCGCGTGCCATGGCGCGGCGCCCGTCGCGCCTCCGCCCGCTACTCCGCCGCCGGTCGCCGCGGCGATGACGACCATCGCGCTCCCGGGCGCCACCGCCGACGGGGTCGGCATGGACTACCTCCTCTTCGACCCGCGCACGAACGCGGTCTGGGTCCCCGCGGGTAACACGGGGGCGGTCGACGTCATCGACGGCGCGACGGGCAAGGTCACGCAGATCGCAGGCTTCCCGACGCAAGAGGTCGAGCGGCGCGGCGCGAAGCGCACGGTGGGCCCGAGCGCGGCCACGCTCGGCGGCGACGGCGTCGTCTACATCGGCAGCCGCGGCGACTCCACCGTATGCGCGGTCGATGACGTCAAGCTCGTCCGCGGTGCGTGCGGCAAGCTCGACGCGATGCCCGACGGCATCGCGTATGTCGCCAAGACCCACGAGGTCTGGGTGACGACGCCGCGCGACAAGTCGCTGCGCATCCTCGACGCGACCACCCTCGCGCAGAAGGCCCGCATCGCGCTCGCGGAGGGCCCCGAGGGCTTCGCCGTCGACGAGGCGCGCGGCCGTTTTTACACGAACTTCGAGGAGGGCGACGCGACGCTCGCGATCGATCTCGTCACGCACGAGACCGTCGCGACGTGGAAGCCCGCGTGCGGCGAGGAGGGCCCGCACGGCCTGCGGCTCGCGGGCCCCGAGGGCGTCCTGTTCGTGGCGTGCGAGGCGCGCGTCGTCGCGCTGGCCGTCGACCACGACGGCAAGACCGTCGGCTCGCTGCCGACGGGCGAAGGCCTCGACGACATCGACTATGTCGCGGCCACCCACCGCGTGTACGCCGGCGCCACGAAGGGCTCCCTCACGGTCGGTGCGGTCGACGCCACGGGCGCGCTCTCGGTCGTCGCGACCGTGCCGACGGCCGAGGGCAGCCGCAACGGCGTCGTGGCGCGCGATGGCCGGGTCTACCTCTCGCACAGCAAGAGCGGCGAGATCGTGGTCGTCACCCCGCCGGGACGCTGACACCTCCGTCGACGATCGGACGCGTCCGCCCGGCGAACATGAAGGCCGGGTGAAGACCCGGTCACGACCGGCGAAGACCGTGGTGTCACGCGTGCGCAGTGGCAGCCCCACTTGCCGGCAGCCGTGATTGCAGCCGCCCTCCAACGCGCCGGGCAGGCCCCCCGCGGGCTGGTCCCGCGCGTGCAAAGGACGGAGGAGATGCGCCTTCACGTGCTGTCCACGGCCCTCGTCGTTGCTTGCTCGTCGGCGCCCGGCGCGGGGCCGGTGGGCGTCGACCCCGGCGAAGGCGATGCGGGTTCGGACGGCAAGGCGGATGGCCAGGGCAGCGGCAGCGGCAGCGGCGGCCGCACCGCAGTGCCCGACGTCCAGTGCGCCGGCGTGCCGGACGCGGGGCCGGCCGGTGACTTCAACCACTTCTCGAGCAAGCTCATCTCCGCGCTCGGCGACCCGCGGCACCGCGGCTTCGATCTCGTCGCCGCCGCCAGCGCCGACACGCAGTCGATCGAGGGCTGGGTCTCGTACACGACGGCCGACAAGGCGCTCGAGGACGAGGACGTCGATGTCTTCGCCTGCCGCGAGGGTGCGTGGGCCAACCTCGGCCGCGCGCGCACCGACGGCGAGGGCCACTTCGCGTTGCCGCTGGCGGGCGATGCGCGCTTGCCCGTCGCGATGCGCGATCTCTACCTCTCCGTCGTCGGCGACCGCACGGGCGCGGGCTTCCTCGCCTACGTGGCCCCGGACGACCAGCCGCTGATCGTCTCGGACGTCGACGGCACGCTGACCTCGTCGGAGAACGCATTCTTCAAGACCATCGCGCTCGGCATCGAGCCGGACGCCCAGCCCGGCGCCGCGGCGGCGTACCAGGACGCGGCGGCCCGCGGCTACCAGCTGGTGTACGTGACGGCGCGCGGCGGCCGCTACACCGGTGACACGCGCACGTGGCTCGCGGACCTCGGCTTCCCGCGCGGCCCCGTGCGGCTCTCGCCGTCGTTCCTGACGCTGCCCGGCGGCGATACGATCGCGTACAAGAGCTCGACGCTCACCGCCCTCGCCGGCGCGCTGCCGGTGGTGATGGGCATCGGGAACCGCGCGAGTGACATCACGGCGTACGCCGCCGTCGGCCTCGCGTCGGACGCGACGTTCGTCAAGCTGCCGGAGTATCAGAGCGAGGTGCAGGCCGCGCTCGACGCGGGCCAAGCCATCGGCGTCACGACGTACGACGACCTGCGCACCACGTACATCGACGCGCTGCCGCCGCGGTGAGCTACGGCGCGAGGTAACCGGCGTCGAACATCGCGCTGAAGTCGTTCGTGCTCGCGGCGGCGGGGAGCACCGGCAGGCCGAACAGCTTCTCTTCCGTCTTGAGCAGCGAGCCGTGGTTGTAGACGACGGCGCTCGGGCCGGGGACCACGTGGTCACCGAGCGCGAGGAACGGGATCTTGTTCGAGCTGTCGCCCTCGTCCCAGACGAGGAAGATCACCGCGTCGTGCGTGTGCGTGTACGCGATGAGGGGCGGCAGGTTCGTCGAGAGCCACGCGTCGCCGGCCGCGATGTTCTTCGGCGTGCTGAAGCCCGACGGGCACAGCAGGTCGCCGTGCATCTCGTGGCACAGGTTCGGCGTGATGAACACGTAGTTCGGCAGCGTGCCGGCCTGGAGATCGGCCGTGAGGTCGGGGAGCGCCTTGTAATGCGCGGCGCAACGCGCGTTCGTCTTGCTCGGCGGCGAGCCGGAGACGTCCTGGAAGAAGGCGAACGGCGAGTGCTTCACCGCGTACTCGCCGGTGCTCGCGATCGGGCAGCCACCGTCAGGGATGCCCTCCTGATACGCCGTCCAGGTGAGACCGGCGGCGTCGAGCTGCGTGGAGAGGTGGGCCGGGCTCGCCGTGCTGTTCGTGGCGCTCGGATCATCGTCGACGGCGAACGTGTGGTCGGAGAACGCGTTCGTGCCGGCCTCCATCCAGATGTAGTGCGGCTCGCTGTTGAGGGTCGGCAGCTCGTCCTGGAGGTTGGTCGCCCGCGCCGCCGTCGTGAACAGCCCGTTGATGTACGGCGCATCCGTGGTGTCGCCGTAGATCTGGCCGTCGGACTTGTTCTCGAGCGGGATGACGATCACCGTCCGCGCGGCCGGGTTCGCCGAGCCCGAGCCCGAGCCGGAACCGGACCCCGAGCCGGAGCCGGACCCCGAGCCGGACCCAGCATCATCACCACCGGAGGGGCCGTCGAGCGTCGAGCTCGGAGACGAGCCGCACGCGACGACCGAGGCGAGCGCGAAGACGAACACGGGGGCGCGGGTCATGCGCGGGACGAGACCACGGGCGCCGCGCGTCTGTCAGCCCCGAACCGCGCGCTAGTCGTCTCTTAATGCGCCTGCGATTAAGGCTGCGTAAATGCTGACCACCGACGAAGACTTGGTGCTACGCAAGAGGTCGTGCCGTTGCTCGTCGTCGAGGATAACGCTGTACTCGCCGGCTCGCTGACCAAGGGCCTCCGCGAAGACGGGTTCGAGGTCGACGCGGTCGGGAGCGGGGTCGAGGCGCTCGCGCGGCTCGCTCGCCGCGACGTCGATGGCGTCGTGCTCGACCTCGGCCTGCCCGACATGGACGGCCTCGAGGTGCTGACCACGGCGCGCGGGCGCGGCGTCCACGTGCCGGTGCTCGTGCTGACCGCGCGCGATGCCGTCCGCTCGCGCGTGATGGCGCTCGATCAGGGCGCCGACGACTACCTCGTCAAGCCGTTCCAGTACGAGGAGCTGCTCGCTCGCGTGCGCGCCCTGCTCCGCCGCGCCGCCGCGCCGCGGTGGGCCCCGCTGACCTGCAACGGCCTCGTGTTTCGCGAGGACGACCTCTCCGTCGAGATCCACGACGCGCGCGTGGGGCTCTCGCCGCGCGAGCACGCGCTGCTCGGCTTCTTCCTGCGCCGCAAGGGCGAGGCGCTCGGCCGCGCCGAGATCCTGCTCCAGGTGTTCGGCTACCAGTTCGAGCCCGGGACGAACCTGGTGAACGTCCACATCGCGAACCTGCGCCGCAAGATCGGCCTGACCGCGGTGTGCATCGAGACGGTGCGCGGCGTGGGGTACCGGCTGCGCGCCGCGGAGCCCGGCGATCTCCGCGCCGAGGTCGAGCCCGATCCGCCGGTCGGCGATGCGTAGCGGGAGCTCGCTGCGCCGCCGCCTCGCGCTGTGGAGCGTCGCCGCCACGCTGCTCGGCCTGATCGCGTTCGCGGTCGTCGCGTACGTCGTCGTGTACGTCGACGAGCGCGAGGAAGCGGAGACCGGCGCGCCCGAGGATCCCGATGACCCGGCCGGGGCCACCCGCGACAAGATGCTCCTCGCCTTCGTGATCGCCGCGCCCATCGGCATCGGCCTGTCGGTCGGCGCGGCGACCTACGCGAGTCGGCGCGCCCTGGCTCCGATCGACCGCGTCGTGCGCACGGCCGCCGAGATCTCGGTCGACCGCTTCGATCGGCGGCTCGAGCTTCCCGACGCCGACGCCGAGATGCGCCCGCTCGCCCGCGCCATCAACGAGCTCCTCGACCGACTCCAGCACGGCTACGACGCGCTCGGGGCCTTCTCGGCGGACGCGTCGCACGAGCTGCGCACCCCGGTCGCGGCCGTGTGCAGCGAGCTCGAGATCGGGCTCCGGCGGCCCCGCTCGGCGGACGAATGGGAGCTCTCGGCCCGCACGTCCCTCGCCGAGCTGCGACGGCTGTCCGGCGTCATCGAGGCGATGCTGCGGTTCGCGCAGGCCGACACGTCGCGCGCGGCGGACACGACCGTGGTCGATGTCGCGGAGGTCGTCGCCGAGGTCGCGGCGATTCACACGGACAGCGCCCGGCGCGATGGCGTGGCGCTCCACACGGTGCTCGGCGACGCGCGGGTGATGGTGCAGGGCGATCCGGACCTGCTCGCGACGGCGCTCGCGAACCTCGTCGGGAACGCCCTGCGGCTGACCGCGCGCGGCGGCTACGTCCGGCTCGCGATCACCACGAGCGGAGACGCGGTGTTGATCCACGTGGATGATACCGGTCCGGGACTGCCGCCGAACCGCGCCGCGCTGTTCGTGCCGTTCGCGCTCCGCGCCACCCCGGGCGCCGGCATCGGGCTCGGCCTGCCGATCGCGCAGCGTATCGTGGCCCGGCACGGCGGCACGATCGCCGCCGAGAACCGCGACGGCGGCGGCGCCCGGTTCACGATCCGGCTGCCGCGCACGTAGCCGCGAGCGCGGCGCGCTAGAGCCAGTGCTCGCCGAGGTGCCAGACGCCCCAGCGGCGCAGCTGCTGCCACGTCGAGCTGCGGGCGAGGGTCTCGCGCGTGATGCGCGCCGCGCGGTCGGCGCCGTAGTCACGGGCCAGCATCTCGTCGAAGCGCGCGCGGAAGTCGGGATCCTCGATGACGAGCACGCCCTCGCTGTTGTGCTCGCCCGACTGCGCGTCGAGGTTCGCCGAGCCGATGATGACGGGCCCCGCCGTCCCGAACGACGCCACCTTGCAATGCACCATCACGCCGCCGAGATCGGGACGCGCGATGCGCTGGTAGAGCGCCGCGGTCCCGCCCGCGCCGAGGAGCGCGTCGTACGCGAACCAGGTGCCCTCGGCGACGGGCGCCGTGTCGTTCGTGTCGAGGTTCGAGATCACGAGGAGCCGGGTCCCGCGGGCGAGCGCGGCGCGCAAGTGCTCGCGGAGGCGCTCGGACGGGACGAAGTACGCGGTCTCGACCCGCACGACGCCGCCGGGAGGGACGGCGTCGATCAGCGCGCCGTACAGCTCCTCGATCGCGTGGCGGTTCGCGAACCAGGGGTGATTGAACACGAAGCGAACGCGCGCGGCGCCCGTCTGCGGCTGGGGCTCGTTCCAGCGCGCCCGGAGCTCGGCGGCGTGAGGCCGCCCGAGCTGGTCGTCCATGACGTCGAAGTAGCGCGCCACGATGTCGTTGACGACGGGGCCGGTGACCTCCGCGTCGGCGTCGTGCCAGCCGCGCGCGCCGGTGATGCGATCGACGCGCGGGGTCCCGCCGAACGCATACTCGCTGCCGATGTTGAGGCCGCCCATGATGGCCCGCAGCGCGAGCCGGCCGTCCGCCTCGCGCCGGCCGGTGATCCAGTACTTCTCGTGATCGCGAAAGTCGAGGTGGTGCGCGCGGTCGATCAGCATCCCCAGGTGCTCGAACGGATGCAGCGCGGCGCGGCCGACGGCCCCTCCGAGCTCGCGCAACTCGACGGGCCCGGCGGGGGCGTTCGCCCCGACCACGATGACGCCCGCGTCGCGCAAGCCGGTGATCAGCCGCTTCTCGTTGTGATTCGCGAGCATCTCCTCGGCGTCGCCGGCGCCATGCAACGAGCCGGTCACGTCGTACTGGAGGACGACGTACGCCCCCGCCCGCGCCCGGGCGGCGAGGAGCGCGGCGACCTCGCGGCCGGTCTCGTCGTCGAGGAACGCGAACGTCTTCACGAGGATGAGGTCGGCGTCGCGCGCGGTCGCGAGGCGGCGGTCGAAGCTCGTCACGCCATCCACCAGGAGCTCGACGTGGTTGCCGGCGCGCGCGGCCGAGTCGGTCGCGGCGTCGAGGAGCGGCCCCAGGCTCGCGAAGGCGGCCCGGTCGTCGACCGGCGCGAGGGCCCCGTCGGTCGGCCGCGGCGCGGCGCCCGGCGCGATCGGCGAGCCGGTCGCAGGCAGGCACGCGGCCACGCCTGCGAGCAGCGCCGCCGAGAGCCACCTGCACCACGTTACCATCGCGGGCGAGCATCGCGCCGATGCGCGCCGCGCGTCCATACGCACGCGCGGCAAGAGCTGGCTTCGCCGTCCCCTGCCAGGTTTTGAACGTGGCGCTGACACTGTGGCCTGACATTCACAACTGGCCGCACATGTCGGCGAACCGGCCACCAGGGGCCGTGGTCCTGCCGTTGCACAGGCGTCGCCGCGTCATGGTGAAGCATCGAATCGCGTGGCGCGGGTGCGCCGTGCTCCTGGGCGTGCACGTCGCCGCCGTGGTCGGGGTCGCGGAGCTGGGCGTCAGCCGTCGCGGGCTCGCGCTCGCGGCGGTCTTCTATGCGGTGCGCATGTTCGGCCTGTCGGCGGGCGCCCACCGGTACTTCGCCCACCGCGCGTTCGACACGAGTCGCGCCTTCCAGCTCGTGCTCGCCGTGATCGCGACGGCGAGCTCGCAGCTCGGCGTCCTGTGGTGGGCGTCCCAGCACCGCGTCCATCACCGGCACGCCGACGGCCCCGGCGACCCGCACGCGCGGACGGAGGGCTTCTGGTGGGCCCACGTCGGCTGGATCCTGGTGACCACCCACGACGCGATCGCGTGGTCGCAGATCCCGGACCTCGCGCGCTTCCCCGAGCTGCGGTGGCTCGACCGGTACAACGTCGTGCCCGCGCTCGCGCTCGTCGCGGGGCTCGCGCTCCTGGGCGGGCCGGCCGCGGTGGTGTGGGGTTACGGCGTGTCCACCGTGGCGCTGTGGCACGCGATGTTCGCGCTGAACTCCGTGGCGCACGCGCTCGGCTCGCGGCGCTACGCGACCGCCGATCGCAGCCGGAACAACGCGCTCCTCGCCCTCGCGACGTTCGGAGAGGGATGGCACAACAACCACCATCACTACCCGGGCGCGGCGCGCTGCGGGTTTGCCTGGTGGGAGCTCGATCTCTCGTGGCTCGGGCTGCGCGCGCTGGCCGCGCTGGGGATCGTCTGGAACCTGCGCGGCGTCCCGGCGCGCGTCATGGCCGCCGTATGAGTCCGCCGGTCACGCTCGCCACAGCCTTCGCGGCGATGGCGCGCGCGCAGCCCGCGGCGGTCGCGCTCGTCGCGGGGGCTCGCCACGTGACGTACGCCGAGCTCGAGGCGCAGGCGGCGCGGATCGCGCGCGGGCTGGCCGCGCGTGGCGTCCGTCCCGGCGAGCGGGTCGGGGTCGAGCTCCCTCGCTCCGTCGACCTCGTGGCCGCGATGCTGGCGGTGTTCCGGATCGGCGCGATCCTGGTCCCGGTCGAGGCGGCGTGGCGCGCGGCGGCGACGGTGGCCTACACCGTCGACGCGGTCGACGGGCTCGACGGGCCCGAGGTCGCCGCGCCGGAGGTCGCCACGGACGCCGTGGCGCTCGCGCTCTACACCTCCGGATCGACGGGCGCGCCGAAGGCCGTCCTGCTCGAGCATCGCGCGGTGCTGGCGCGCCTCGCCGGGCTCGCGCACGCGCTGCCATACGCCGCGGATGATGTCGCGTGCCACCGCACGCCGCCGACCTTCATCGACGCGTACGCGGAGATCTTCGGCCCGCTCCTCGCCGGCGTCCCGGCGGTGATCCTGCCGCATCCGCTCGCGGTCTCCGCGCTCGCCGCCGCGCTGGTCACGCACGCCGTGACGCGCCTCCTGCTCGTGCCGTCGCTCCTCGGGCTCCTCCTCGACGCGTGCCCCGCGCTCCCGCCCACGCTCCGCCTGATCGCCACGAGCGGCGAGCCGCTGACGGAGGCCCTCGCGGCGCGCGTGTTCGTCGCCTCGCGCGCGCAGCTCGTCAACATCTATGGCTCCACCGAGGTCGGCGGCGATGCCACGCTCGCCACGATCGGGCCCGGCGAGCCCGTGACGATCGGCGGTCCGCTCGCCGGCGTGGCGCTGCGCATCGTCGACGAGGAGCTCCAGGTCGCGGGCCCGATCCTCGCGCGCGGCTACGCGGACGACCCGGCGCGCACGGCGGCGCGGTTCATCGACGACGAGGGCACCACGTGGTTCCGCACGGGCGACCGCGCGCGTCGGCTCGCGGACGGCCGCTATGTCCTCGCCGGTCGGCTCGACGATCAGGTCAAGATCCACGGCGTCCGGGTCGAGCTCGGCGAGGTCGAGGCCGCGCTGCTCGCACAGCCGGGCGTGCGCGCGGCCGGCGCGGCCGTACACGCGGGCCGGATCGTCGCGGCCGTGGTCGGCGACGGGCTCGACCTCGCCGCGTTACGCGCCGCGCTCCGGCTCGCGCTTCGCCCTGCCGCGGCCCCCAGCGCGCTCGCGCGCCTGGCGACGTTGCCGCTGACGCCGCATGGGAAGCGGGACCGCGCCGCGCTCGCGGCGGCGGTGCTCGCGGCCTCGCCTCTGCCCGCGCCCGTCACCGCCTGTACGGAGCCGCGCGTCCTGCAGATCGCCGCCTGGTTCGGCGAGCTCGCGGGCGTCCCCGGTGGCCGTCCGGCGGGCGCCCACGCCGACCTCGCCGCGCTCGGCGGCGACTCGCTCGCCCGCCTGGGGCTGCTCGTCCGCCTCGAGCAGGCCGGCTGGCACCTCGAGCACGCCGACCTGCCCTCCCCGCTCACCCCCGCGCGCCTCGCGGCCGTCCTCGGCGAGCCTGCCCTGCCCCTCGCCGCGCCCGACGCCATGACGCCGTTCCCCGTCTCCGACTTCCAGCGCGTGATGGTGCTCGAGGCGCTCGCCAATCGCGGGACGCCGATGTGGCTCGACCAGCTCGCGTACACGATCCACGCAGCCGTCGTCGATCCGGCGCGGCTCGCCGCCGCCTGGCGCGCGGAGATCGCCGCGCAGCCCGCGCTCCGCACGCGCTTCCTCGTCGACCGCGACGTGCAGCAGGTCGTGGTTCCCGCGGTGGCGTTCGAGCTCGCCCATGTCCCGCTCGCCGCGCTCGCGCTCGACGCGTACCGGCTGCGCGTGAAGGCCGAGGAGTGGACCCGCCTCGCGCGGGCGTTCGACCTCGCGTCGGCGCCGCTGTTCGATGTCTGCCTCCTGACGGGCGCCGACCGCTGCGATCTGATCTTCACGTATCACCACGCGATCCTCGACGGCGAGTCCGCCCGCCGCGTCCTCCGGGCCGTGCTAGCGCGCGCGGCCGGAGCGCTCGTGCTCGCGGCGCCCGTCGAGTCGGTCCGCGCCCGCGGCGAGCGGCCCGCTCCGAGCGCCCCGGTCGCCGCGCTGCGCGGGCGACTCGTCGGACACGTCGTGACGCGGCCCCGACCCCCGCCACGCGCGACCGGCGCCGGTGACCTCGCGTGGCGGTTAGGCCACCGGCTCCTCGCGATCCGCGCGTGGCTCGCCGCGCGCCGCGTCCGCCGCCATCGCGCCCGGTTGCCGCTCACGCACGCCCCCGCCGTCTACGCGGGCGGCGACCTCACGAGCCAGCCCTTGCCGCGGGCGCTCGAGGCCGCGCTCGCGACGTGGGCGCGTGGCCACCGCACCACGGTCGTCGCGGCCTGGGCCCTGGCGTTCGCGCTCCACCTCGCGCGCGAGCGGTCGACGCTCGACGTCGTGTTCGGCGTCGTGGTCTCCGGCCGCGATGGCCGCAGCGCGGAGACGGTCGGGATGCTCGCGAATTGCTTGCCGCTACGCATCGAGCTCGTCCCCGCGGCGACGCTCGCGACCACGATCGCGGCCGTGACCACCGCGCTCGCGGAGCTCGACGCGGCCGGCCGCGCGCCGATGCTCGACCTCGGGCTCGACCCGCGCGTCTACCTCGACACGCTCCTGACGGTCTGGCACTTCCCGCCGGCGACCGCGCCCGCGCTCCCCGTCCGCAGCGGGCGCGGCCTGACGATGACGGCGCCGCACACCGCGCTCGTCGTCTCCCCGGCCGAGCTCGCCGTCGGAGCGAGCGTGTTCCACCGCGCCGACCGGGTCCGCCGCGACATCCTCGCGCTCGTCGACGCGCTCCTGGCGGCGCCGGCGGAACGGCCGATGCACGAGCTCCTCGCGACGCGCGCGCACGAAGGCGGCCTCGCCATCGCCCAGCCCGATCTCTAGCGAGCGGGGCGAGCGGCCGAGCGGCCGAGCGGCCGAGCCGGGCGAGCGGCCGAGCGGCCGAGCGGGGCGAGCGGCCAAGCGGGGCGAGCGGGCCGAGCGGCCGAGCTAGGGCGGCGGCAGCGCGTCGATCCAGGCGGAGACCTTGCCGGTCCCGGCCTCGTCGATCGCGTGGCTGACGAGCGGCGGCATCTGGTAGTTGCCGCGGAGGTGCGCGACGAGCCAGATCAAGCTCTTCGTGTGGTCGCCCGGGGTGACGCGGAACGCCCCCGGGAACTGCTGCGCCACGGCGGCGGTCGTCGGCGGTTGATTCACCGTCGAGACGTACGTGTCGAGCTGGGTCACCGGTGTCGGCTTGCTGGAGCCGTCCGCCGCCCAGAACTCGTCCGCCCGCAACCGCAGCACGAGCTTCGTCTCGTCCCCGAGGCCGCGGCTCGAGTGGCACGGCATGCCGCAGTTCGCGTGCACGTAGCCGATCGCGGCCGCCGCCTTGCCCGTCGCGTCCTCGGGGATCGTGATGGTCGTCGTGGCCGGCGGCTGGCTGAGCAGGCCCTGCTGGGCGAGCGAGGTCAGCGTGGCGCCCTGCGCGTCGGGCAGCGCGAGGGCCACGGCCTCGACGCCGAGGAGGCGATCGGAGCCGCCGTGGTGGCACTTGTCGCAGTCCTTCTGCGCCGGGATCTCGTAGCCGCTGTCGAGGACGATGCCCTTGGGAGCGGTGTTCAGCGTTGCCGCGCTGCCCGCCGCGTCCCAGATGTACGTGCCCGAATCCCAGGTCGCATCGGTGCGCTTCGAGAACAGGCGCGTCTCGACGAGCTTGCCGTCCACGACGAACTCCTTCCACGCCTTTGTCCCGGCGGGAAACTTCCACGCGTCCTGCGCCGACGTGTCGATCATCGAGCCGGGCGGCAGGTACAGGTAGCGGTGCTTCTCGGCGCCGTCGCTCCACAGCGTGACGCCCGGCGTGTACGGCATGACGTCCGCCGCGATCTGCGTCGGATCATCGGGGTTGTAGAGACCCGTACACGCGAGGTCCGACGGCAAGCCGGTCGCGGGCTCGACGCAAACAGGGCGGTCCGGCGAGCCGGCGCACGCGGTGAGACACAGCGCGAACATCCACGGAGTGCGCATCAGTCGTCCTTTGCGCCGGCCTCGATCCAGCTGCGGATCTGGTCGAGCTCGGCCGCGGTGAGGGGGCTCCCGCCCAGCGGCATCCGGCCGCCGCACGGGGGAGTGGTGAGCTTCTGGAAGAGCAGGCTGTTGTCCGCATCGCCCGGCACGACGAGGTCGCGCACGGCGCTGCCGCTGCCGCACATGCTGCTGCTCGAGGTCGCCATGAGCGCCGCGTACGCGGTGGGCTGATCGATCCCCATCGAGAGCTTGCCGTTGCTCTTATCGTTGGACGGCAGGCCGTGGCAGAAGTTGCACTGCGCCTTGGTCTCGATCGGGAAGATCAGCGGATAGATCTCGGTGAAGGTCGCCGCCGGGGTTGACGACGCCCCGCACCCGGCCACGGCCAGCACCCCGGCCAGGACCGCGGCCGCGCCTACGGGGTGCACTTGAACGGACCGTTCGCCACGGGCGGCAACGTGTGGATGTACGTCGCGAGGTCGGTCATGTCCGCGTCGGCCATCTTGCCGAGGAGCTCGGGGCCGCCCGGGTGCGTGCTGCAGAACATGCGGCCGGTCCCCTTCGCCGTGTTCGTCTTGAGCTCCGCGACGATGTCGGCGATCGACAGCGCGCCGATGCCCGTCGCCACGTCGGGCGTGATGTTGGCGGACGTGTTCACGGCGGCGCCGCGCACGAACGTGTACTGCTTGCCGCCGGCGAACGCCTTGCCGAGATCCGGCACGTCGTCGGTGATCTGCTCGGTGTGGCAGTTGAGGCAGGCGACGGTCGCGAGATAGCGGCCCCGCTCGGCCGCGGCGAAGGCGGGATCCGACGCGGCGAGCGTCGTGTGCGGGACCTTCGTGCCGTCGACGGGCGGCGCGGGCGGGTTCTGGTCGAAGTACGGGAAGTCCGCCGGCACGACGTTGTCGTTCGGCGGCACCGTGCGCAGGTACTGGATGATCGAGTCGACGTCCGAGAGGATGAGGTTCGAGTACTCCGGGTACGGCATGATCGGGTACATCGAGATCTTCTCGTCATCGATGCCGACGGTGAGCCCGCGCCGGATCTGTTCGTCGGACCAGGTGGCGAGGCCCTCCGGATTGTGCGTGGTGAGGTTCTCCGCGTTGACGGTGACGATCGTGCCGGTCGGATCCGTGAAGTCGTACGACCGGCTGCCCGCCAGGTACTTCGTCAGGTCGGGCTGGCCATCGCTACCGTTCGGCGTGTGACAGACGCCGCACACGAGGACATGGTCGACGAGATATTTCCCGCGCTCGACCGTGCCGGTGGTGGCGGTGTGGGGCGGCGCGTCGATCGGCGGCGCGTCCACCGTCGCGGAGGAGCCGCCGCAGGCGACGGCGAAAGCACAGAGCGGAACAAAGCCCTTCATGATCAAAACCCCTGGCCGCCAGCGCAGAACGTGGCGTGGAAGGAACCGGTGATGGTGTCGGAGCCGCCGTACGTACCGGTGAACGTGCCGGCGGCAGAGGTGTTCGCGGTGGCCTCGGTGAACGTGATCTTCCCGCTGTCCGCGGAGACCTCGTGCGACGACGACATGCCGCCGGGCGCGTAGTTCACCTCGCCCGGCGGGACCTGGATGTCACCGAGCGCCGGCGTCCCGTGGAACACGAGCTCCACGACCTGCGTGCCCGCCATCGTGCCGCCGAGCCAGCGCGAGACCATGAGCTCGTCGCACGTGATCGGACCCGAGCTGAGGTAGATGAGCGTCTCGCCGCTGTTCGCGATCATCAGCGACGACACGGTTGGCTGCGCGGCGCCGAGGTCGCCGAGCGTGCCCGAGATGGTCGTCCCCGAGCCGGAGGCGACGGGAGCGTCAGGGGTGCTCGACGAACCTCCGCAGGCAGAGGCACCGAGCGCGATGACGAGAGCGACGCGGAGATGCATGGAGCGCACGGTGCACCACGCTGCCACCGGCGACCTCGCGCACGAGGTTAAGTGTCGACGCGTGCGCCGTTCGCTCGGGTCCTCGTGTCATTTCTTAATCGATCTGTCGGCGATCTGTCGGCGGTTAACGTTCGATAAACCGCGCGCGCCTCGCGAAGGCGGACGCGGTGGCCGGGCACCGACGGGGGAAGCCCCCGTTGCTGAACGTCGCTCTCGGGGCTCTCGGGGCTCTCGCGGCCCTCGGGGCCCTCGCGGCCCTCGCGGCCTGCTCCGGAACCGCCTCCACCGGCATCACCGCGGTCACTTGCGGCTCGGACTCGACGCTCACGTACGCGAATTTCGGATCCGCGTTCATGACCGACAATTGCCTGAGCTGTCACGCCGCGCGGGAGACTCCGCGTCTGTCCACGCAGGCGGAGGTGAAGAGCGAGACCGAGCAGATCCTGCAGGCGGCGGTCTACTCCGACGCGATGCCCTCCGGGTCGTCGATCGCGCTCGCCGAGCGCGACCTGCTCGGCGAGTGGCTGGCCTGCGGGGCGCCGTGAGCTCGAGTGCGGGTCGTCTCTTAACCACCCGGCCGGCGCGGCTCGGCTATCACTGCGCGATGAAGACCCTCGCGCTCGCCGCGGCCCTGCTCGCCACCTCCGTCGCTCACGCCCACGCCGATGACGCCCCCCGGCCCTGTCCGGCCGCGGTGACCTCGGCGCTCGCCCGTTCGTTTCCCAAATCGACCCTGGGCTCGTGCAAGGCCGAGCGCGAGGACGGCCACGATCAGTTCGAGGCGCGGTTGACGCTCGCCGATGGCACGGCGCTCGAGGTCGACGTCAGCCCGACCGGCGACGTGCTCCAGACCGAGCAGGTCGTCCCGGTCGACCAGGTCCCGGCGGCCGTCACGAAGGCGTTCGCGGCGAAGTATCCGGCGGCGAAGATCGCGCGCGCCGAGAAACAGACCCGCGGCGCCAAGGCCGTCTTCTTCGAGCTCGCGTTCCAGACCGCCGGCAAGAAGAGCGAGGCGACGTTCGCGAACGACGGCCACTTCGTCGAGGAAGAGTGACGTGCGTCCGCGCTCACCGGCACGTGTCTTAATGTTACGACGGCGCGGATCGGCCCGCTCCGCCCCCATACTGCGGGCGTGAGACGCGGCTTGTTCGTGGCGCTCGCGACGGCTGGCCTGGCCGCGCCCGGCGAGGCCGCCGCCGATGACCGCCTGCTCTCGGATGACACGTTCGCGGTGTCCTCCCCGGGGCCGGTGGTCGTCGACGCCGGGCTGATCTTCGGCCTCCCGTCCGCGCTCCCCACCGGGCTCTCGACCGGCGTCGGCGCCGGCATCACGCGCGCCTGCGGCTGTCACTTCGCGTACGGCGCGCTCGCGTCGTGGTCCTCCGCCAGCGAGTCCTCGGAGACCTGGACCGTGACGCACGGCGAGCTCCGCCTGCGCGCGACGGGCTCGATCTTCCACGTCGCGGGCCGCGGCACGCTCGCGCTGCGACTCGGCCTCGGCGGGACCGTCGTGCGCGAGGATCGCGTCCGCAACCAGGGCATGCGCGCCGGCCTCATGGGCAGCGACCTCGAGCAGACGGCGACGCAGGCGCTGCCGGCCGCGGAGCTCGAGGCGGTGGTCACGCTGCGCGTCGTGGGGCCGTGGGCGCTCGCGATCGCGGGGGGCCCGACGGGGACGTGGTTCGACAGTCATCTGCGGGGCGGCTGGACCGCCGCGCTGGGGGTCGCATGGCATCCATGAAGTCCTGGTCGCTCGTCGGGCTCGCGTCCGCGGTCGTCGGTTGCGGCGACGTGCAGAACTTCTCGGGCGACGTGCCGCCCCTGGCGACGCTGCATGTCGAGGTCACCGGCGACCTCGAGGCCGTGCGCCCACCGGGCCAGACGGCGCCGCCGGATCTGCACGTGGCGCTCGTCTGGGGCCAGCAGTGGCTCACCGAGCCGCTGTGCATCCTGCCCGCCGAGTCGGCCGCCGCCGCCGCCGTGATCGCGGCGGGGTGCCGCGATCCATTCGGTTTCGTGCCGGCCCAGGTCGACCGCAGCGTCCCCGTGACCGTCGGCACGCCGGCGGAGCTGGAGCTCGCCACGTTGCCCGACGCGAGCTTGCTCGTGGGCGATCTCACCGCCCGCATCGGCTACGGCAGCCTCGTCGTCTACGACGATCGCAACGGCGACGGCTCGCTCACGCTGGCGCGCGCGAACCGCCAGGGCCACCCCGACATGGGCCCGGACGACGGCGCCGAGGACCAGCCGACGACCCAGATCGACACGGTGTACGGCGCGAGCTTCGTCACGATGACGGCGCCCGACGTCCGGCTGGCGTATCGCGAGGGCGCGTTCGTGCCGTACGCCTTCTACCCGCGCGCCGGCTGCGGCGATCCCCCGCCCGCGTTCTCCGTCGACGCCGCGGGCGGCTTCACGGCGGCGGCCGCGGTCAGCGCCACGCTCGCTGGCATGCTGCCGCCGGAAGACCCGGCGACCTGCGCGCAGAGCACGACCGAGACGGTGATCCAGATCCCGATCGCGCCGCCGGCGGACGTCGCCGAGCTCGCCTGTACCGAGCGCAACGCCGACTCGACCGTCCGCTATCGCGAGCCGGACGTCGACGTGCCGGACTTCACCGGCCGCACCACCGCGTGCGTGCACGTGCCGACGTTCGGCGCACCGACGGACGTGATCGAGCTGATCGTCACCGGCGTGCTCGACGGCGCGACCCCGGACGCCTGCAAGGGCATCACGCACTACATCCTCAAGGGCTGCCGCGAGGGGCCGGACTGCGGGACGCCGGACTGGGACCACAGCACCGCGCCGCCCGCCTGGTGGCCGTGCTGAGAGCCGTCGCGATCACCGCGCTGCTGGCGGTGTCCGCGCACGTCGCGCGCGCCGATGACGAGGCCCCCAAGGTGTCCCTCGCGACGGAGACGCTCGCGCAGGGCTGGGCGCGCAGCGGCTTTCGTCTCGGCCTGGGGCTCCTGTACGGCGAGCTCCACGGGCTCCGCGGGGCCCCGAGCGGCCGCCTCCTCGGCGCGCAGCTCCACGTGGGGCTCCGCCTCGACGCGCGCTGGTCCTTGTACGCGAGCTTCGAGTACGCGTCGGCCTCGCGCGCCGGCGGCCTCTCGGGCTTGCGCTTCGCGGGCACGCTCGACCCCACGTGGCACGTCACGCCGAACCTCGCGCTCGCCGCGGGGCTCGGCTTCGGGGGAATCGTCGAAGGCCGGACCGGCCGCGCCGACGTCTCGCCGCTCGGCAGCACCCTCGACACCTCGTACACGTTTCCCGGTTCGACGCATCCGTTGCCGAGCTGCAACGGCGTCGGCATCGCCGCGCTCGCGCGCGCGACGTACGCGCATGTCCTGGGGCCCCGCGCATCGACGATGGTCGAGCTCGAGATCATCGGCCAGGACACGTCCTGCGTGCAGGATACCGGTCACCTCGAGCCGGATACGGCCCGCCCGATCGTCAGGCGGCAGGCCTGGTCGCACGCCGGCGCCTCGCTGCTGTGGGGCGTGACGTGGCGCTGACGCGTGGGGCGGCGCTCGCGGCCCTGCTGGTCGGCGTGACCGTTCCGGCGCTCGCGTGGGCGCAACCGGCCGACGCGGGGTCCGACGCGGGGTCGGGCTCGGCCACGGGCTCCGACGCGCCGCCGAGCTTCATCCCGCCGCAGGCGGTCGGCTCGACGGACGTCGCCGCGCCGCCCGACGCGCCGCCGATCACGGCGGCCGTCGTCGTGACGGTGAAGATCCGCGTGGACAAGACCGGCGCGGTCCAGACGGTGACGCTCGTGACGCCGCCGCAGCCGGTGTTCGACGACGCGGTCGTGGCCGCCGCGCACGCGTTCCAGTTCCAGCCGGGGACGTACGGCGACAAGCCGGTCGCCGTCGAGATCACCTTCACGCATACGTTCTTGCCCCCGCCACCACCGCCGCCGATCGTCCCCGCCGACGCCGGGGTGCCGCGGACCTCCCTGCTGCGCGGCCGCCTCGTGGAGCTCGGGACGCGGCTGGCGGTCGCGAACGCGACGGTCTCTGTCCAGGTCGGCGGCCGCACGTACGTGGCGGAGGGCGACGGCAAGGGCGAGTTCCGCCTCGCGCTGCCCCCCGGAGCGGCGACGGTGAGCGTGTTCGCGGCGGCGCACTTGCCGTTCGCGCAGGCCGAGACGCTCGCGGCCACGCAGGAGCTCGCCGTCACCTACCTCGTCGAGCGCGACCGGTACGATCCGTACGAGATCGTCGTCGTCGGCGACCAGCGGCGCGAGGAGGTCTCGCGCATCACGCTGCGCGGGCCCGAGCTGCAGCAGGTGCCGGGCACGTTCGGCGATCCGTTTCGCGTCATCGGCGCGCTGCCCGGCGTGGCCGCGGTGGCGTCGCTCTTGCCGTTCCCGGTCGTGCGCGGATCGAGCCCGAGCTCCACGGGCTTCCTGATCGACAGCATCCGCGTCCCGCTCCTCTTTCACCTCCTGTCCGGCCCGAGCGTCATCCACCCGGACTTCATCGACGAGATCCAGTTCTATCCCGGCGGCGCCCCGGCCTCGTACGGCGGCTACACCGGCGGCATCGTCGACGGGCGCACGGTGCGCGGCGACGGCAAGCTCGTCGATGTCGACGCGAACCTGTTGCAGGCCGGCGGGCTCGTGCGCGAGCCGGTCGCGGCGATCGACGGCACGGTCACGGCGGCCGCGCGCTACGGCTATCCCAAGTTCCTGCTCTCCCTCGCCACGAACCAGGCCGCGCTCTCGTACTGGGACTACCAGCTCCGCGTCGACGGCGGCACGAAGGCGAACGGCTGGACCGTGTTCGCGTTCGGCGCCAACGACGAGCTCGACACGGTGGCCGCGAACGCCGACCCGAACGATCCGAACCCGCCGCTGTCGCCGGCGCTGATCCTGCGCTTCCATCGCCTCGATCTCCGCTACCACCAGACGGTTGGCCGCCTCGAGACCGTCTACCGCGTCGACGGCGGCTACGACAAGACGTTCAGCAACGGCGTCGACTTCTCGGTCTGGGTCATCGAGCCGTCCATCCGCGCGCGCTTCAAGCTCGACGACAAGCTGACCTTCGCGGCCGGCGTGGAGGGCAACGCGCGCGACCTCGAGCAGGGCGGCGGGGCGAACGCGGGGGGCGGCGCGCTCGCGGCCATCACGGCCGACCTGTCGACCTCGGCGATGGCGGGGGCGTTCGTCGAGGCGCTGTGGCGCCCGACCGCGGACTGGTTGATCCGCCCAGGCGTGCGAGCCGACGTGAATCACGACACCACCGCGACGAAGGAGTCCGTCGACCCGCGCCTCACCGTCCGTTACAAGCTCGGCCACCGCGATCTCCCCGACGTGCCGCCGGACTCCGACGACAGCGCGGTCTGGCTCAAGGGCTCGACGGGCATCTACCACCAGCCGCCGCGCTTCGTGCTCCCGTTGCCTGGCCTCGATCAGATGCCGCTGAAGTACGGCCTCCTGCGCTCGTTCCAGACCAGCCTCGGCGCCGAGGTGCCGCTGTCGAAGCGGTTCCAGCTGACGACGGAGGCCTACTACAACTACATGGACCCGACGATCTTCGACCTGTCCATCAACGCCGCTACCGTCGGGACCGCCGGCAACTCGACGCTCATCCCGACGTCCGTGATCATGCAGCAGGACGACGCGCAGAAGTTCATCGACCAGCTCACGAAGCCACAGCTCGGACGCTCGTACGGGCTCGAGGTGATGCTCCGCCGGCAGGCCAAGAGCGGCGTGTTCGGCTGGGTCTCGTACACGCTGTCGCGCGCCGAGCGCTACCGCGACGGCACGTGGACGCCCTACGACTTCGACCGCGTGCAGCTGTTCAACCTGGTGCTCGGCCTGCCGCTCGCGCGCAACTGGGACGTCGGCGTCCGCATGCAGTACCAGAGCGGGCTACCCGCGACGACGACCTCTGGCTACAACACCGCGCGCGCCGATGGCTACGTGCGCTTCGACGTGCGCTTCGACAAGCGCGCCGTCTGGCGGAAGTGGCTCCTCGACTTCTACATCGACATCACGAACGTCGCGCTCCTGCCCGAAGAAGTGTCGCCCGGCCAGGCGATCCGTTACGTCCTGCCCACCCTCGGCCTGCGTGGCCGGTTCTGAACGTTTGCCCGGAGGAGACCCATGAGCCCGCCTACGATGACCGACGGCACCAGCATCGACGCCACGATCCTCGACCTCATGCTGCGCGCTGGCTCGCGCTGGGTGCTCTGGCTGCTGCTCGGCCTCTCGGTCGCGGCCGTCGCCGTCATGGCGGAGCGTCTCTGGTTCTACCTCTCGACGCGCACGGCGAAGCCACGCCTCGTCGCCGCGCTCGCCCAGCTGCGGACGGCCGGTCCCGCGGCGGCGGCG
>JANXOM010000312.1 GCA_025353585.1 Deltaproteobacteria bacterium | reverse complement strand
TGCGGCGGGCGCGGGGGCGGCGGGCGCGGGGGCGGCGGGCGCGGGCGCGGGGACAGCCGGCGCGGCGGACGTCGCGAGCTCCAGCGCGGCCTTGTTCATCTGCTTCTGCTGCTCCGGCGAGAGCTTGCCGTAGCACGCCTGCGCGTCGCGCTCGGCCTTCGCGTCGGACATGCACTTGATGGCGTCCGCCGACCACTTGTCGTCCTGGCAGGTCTTGATGCCGAGGTCCTTCATCTTGCCGAGCAGCTTGTCGTCGACGCCCGGCATCTTCGCCATGCTGGCCTTCGAGAGCTCCATGCTGTGGGCGATGGCCTGCCCGCAGTCGGCGCCGCCGTCCTTCTTGCAACCGACCGTCGTGAGCGTGAGCACAGCGAGGAGCGCGATCGAGATCTTGAACATGCCCCGACTCTCGAAAGTTTCGGATCCCGGGTCAACGCCGAGGCGCCGCGTTTTGCCATGTAGAGTCGGGCCATGGCCGACATTCCGGTGGTCGAGCTCGTCGGCGGGCACAACGTCACCGAGGTCCAAGCGTGGGTCGAGAGCCTTCGCTACTTCACGTTCACCGGTCGGTACGAGACCGAGCGCATGACGTTCGCCGAGGAGCTCTTGCTCTACCTCCGGCTCGAGGGGCGCCAGGATCTCGAGGACGTGCTCCGCGCGCTCGGGCTCCTGGTGCGCGGAGACGGCACGCCGCCCTCCCCGCTCGCGACACCGGGCGTGCCGCGCAACATCGCGACGAGCCCCGACCTCGTCGAGCCCGGCGCCTGCATGATCGCCGGCGCCGCGTGCAGCGTGTTCGTGGTCAGCAGCGCCCTGATCCTCACCGTCGCGGAGCCCGGCGGCGGGGTCACGGCCGTCCTGGTCGAGGGCGCACGTGCGATCGAGGCGGAGCTCGACGCGCTCGGCCTCGCCGCGCGGGTCGGCCGGCCCGATGGCGACTACGTGGTCACGCGCGCGAAGCTCGCGTAGCGGGCTATTGCGGGTGCGCGTCGGTCTGCGCGCCGGCGCGGGCCGCGAGCTTGTGCTGGCTGACGGCCTCGCCATCGGTGCTCCGCAGGCCCGCGAAGATCAGCGCGGACACCGTCGTGATGCCGCCGAGCACGAGGAGCGAGAGGTGAATGCCGTGGATCATCTCGTCGGGCGTCGAGCTGTGCCGGTCGGGCACGAACAGCGCCGTGACGATCGCGGCCGTGGCCACGCCGAACGACATCGACATCTGCTGCATCGTGCTCGCGATGGTGCTCGCCATGCTCGTGTCCTCCGGGGCGACGTCGGCGTAGACGAGCGTGTTCATGCTCGTGAACTGCATCGACGAGCAGAACCCGAAGATGAACGCCTGCACCACGATCAGCCAGATCGGCGTGCTCGCGCCCACGGTGGCGAAGACGAACATCATCGCGCCGAGCAGCACGGTGTTGCCGAGGAGGATCCCGCGATAGCCGAGCCGCTCGAGGATGCGCGAGATGGCGGCCTTCAAGATCATCGCGGCGAGCGACTGCGGCATCAGCAGCAGGCCGGACTCGATGGGCGAGTAGCCGAGCCCCACCTGGTAGAGGAGCGGCAGGAGGAACGGCATCCCGCCCACGCCGAGGCGGGCGACGAAGCTGCCGGTGATCGCCGTGCGCAGCGTGCGGATCTTGAAGAGGTCGAGGCGCAGGAGCGGGTGCGGCACGCGCAGGGCGTGGCGGACATAGCCGGCGATCAGCCCGATCGCGAGCGCGAGGAGCCCGATGATCAGCGGGGTGCCGAGCTCGTGCTCGCCGAAGATCTCGAGCACGTACGACAGGAGCGCGACGCCCGCGCCGAACAGTACGAGGCCGATCCAGTCGAGCGGCTGGGACTTCGCGGCCCGGTAGTCGGGCAAGTGGCGATAGACGAGGTAGAGGCCGAGCGCGCCGATCGGCAGGTTGACGAAGAAGATCACGCGCCAGTGCAGGAGGCCGACGATCACGCCGCCGATGAGCGGTCCGAGCAGCGGCCCGACGAGCGACGGGATGGCGACGAACGACATCGCGCGCACGAGCTCCGTCTTGGGAAACGTGCGCACGAGCGTCAGCCGGCCGACCGGCACCATCAGCGCGCCGCCGCAGCCCTGCAGCACGCGGCAGACCACGAGCACGTGGATCGATCCGGACAGGCCGCACAGGAGCGAGCCCAGCGTGAACACGCCGATGGCGCTCGCGAACACGCGGCGCGTACCGAACCGATCCGCGACCCAGCCGCTGACGGGGATGAACACGGCGAGCGCGAGCGTGTAGCTCGTGAGCACCGCCTTCATGCTCAGCGCCGCCACATCGAGCGACGCCGCGATCGACGGCATGGCCGTGTTCAAGATCGTGGAGTCGAGCATCTCCATGAAGAACGCGACCGCCACGAGCCACGGCAACAGGCGCTTCGCGCTCGGGCTGGCGTCGTCGCTCACGTCGACTTCGATGCGGCAGGCCGAGCCATGGCGTCGGACTCTAGCCCGTCGCCCGCGCCGCCACCGCCTCGCCCCGGTGCGTCGGTCGGCTGTGGACAACCTGTGGGCAGCGCCGCCGCCACCCCGCCGCGCCCCGCAACCCCCCGGATCACCACCACAATTACGGGGCCTGGCCCCTTTGTTAGCGGTCGGATTTCGGACACGAGGCCGCGGTGTATGCTGGCGGGATGCAGCTGCCTCGAGGCGGGTGGCGGCTCGCGAGCGCGCTCGCGCTGGTCAGCTGCGGCGGGAATGACGCGGTCTGCGGGGCCGGCTCCGGGTCCGCGGCGATCGTCGCGCACGTCGGCGCAGACGAAGACGAGATCGAGCTCGCGGACTGCCGCGTCCTCGTACCACCACTTCTGCTGCGCCGCGGTCCACGTCTGCGCGACGCCGCAATCTCGACAGACGAAATCGCGGTCCTCGTAGAACGCGGGGGCCGACGAGTACGTGTTGCCCATGCGGAGCCGCGCGGCGTCCACCGGCAACCGCGACCGCGCCGACGCCGGCGTGGCCAGCGGGCGCGCGCGGGGGCGGGGCTTACGCTTCGGCACCCGGTCCGCTCATCACCGCGGTGGCGCCGCGTCGAAGTCGATCTGGCGTGCGTCCCTGGCAATGGCCGCCGCCGCATTGGCCGCCGAGAGGGCGCGGCTCAGCGCGAGGTAGAAGATGCCGAGCGAGAACGCGATGACGACGCCGATGTCGATCCAGCTCGGCAGGACCTCGTACCCATCGCCGTAGCGGCCGAGCGCGCCGAGTACCACCTGCCCGCACAGCCACGGAGCGATCCAGAAAGCGTTGCCGAGCTTCAAGGTCGACCACGTGTTCGCGCGCCACACGCCGAGCGCGAACAACCCGAAGCCGACGACGATCGCGAGCCCGAGCTTCCACGCCGTCGTGAAGCCGCCCCAGTAGATGATGAGGTTCGCGGCGCAGAACGCCGCCGGGAGCATCACCGCCGGCGCGGGCACGCGGTAGGTGCGCGGCCGATCCGGGTCGAGCTTGTGCAACGCGGCGAGCGAGAGCGGGCCAAACCCGTACATCACGGCCGTGGCGCTCGTGATCGCGCCGACGAGCGCGTTCCAGCTCTTGAACGGCCCGAACGCCACGCACCCCACGACGGCCGCGAGCAGCACGGATACCACCGGCACACCCTTCTTGCTCGTCTTGGCCAGCACGCTCGGCATCTCGCCCGCCTCGCCGAGAGCGTAGGAGAGCCGCGACGCCGCGCCGAGGTACACGACGCCCGTGCCGGTCGGCGAGACGATCGCGTCGACGAGCAACACCTTCGCGAGCCAGCCCGCCCCGATCGCCAGCGCGAGCGTGTACCAGGCGCCGTACGCCGACGGGTCGGCGCCCAGCGGCTTCGCCCAGCCGGTCGCGACGTTCGCCGGATCGAAGGCGCCGATCATCACGAACTGCAAGAGCGAATACAGGACGGCGCCGATCGCCATCGCCGAGAGGATCGCGCGCGCGAGGTCCTTCTTGGGATCCCGCGCCTCGCCCGCCAGCTGCACCGCCTGCTCGAACCCCTGCAGCGCGAACACCACGCCACCCGTGAGCGCGGCGAACACGCCGTGGAACCCGAACGGCATGAAGCCGCCACCCGCCGTGAAGTTGCCGCCGTCGAACCGCGTCCCCATGACCACGAACGCCGCGAGGAACGGGACCACCGTCTTCCAGATCACGACGAGCACGTTGCTCTCCGCCAGGAACTTCGTGCCCGCGAGGTTGATGCCGGCGAACACCAGCATCAGCACCACCGCGACCACGATGCCCGTCCCGTTGAGGAGCCCCACGTCCGGCCCGGGACCGTGGATCATGTTGAAGCTGGCGTGCACCACCTCGACGCTGTTGACGTACGTGATCGCGGCGAGCACCTCGATCGGCGCGATGAACACCGCCTGCAGCCACGAGCCCCACCCCGCCGTGAAGCCCGCGATCGGCCCGTACGCGTAGTACGGGAACCGCGCGGCGCCCCCGGCGACCGGATACGTCGCGCCGAGCTCGGCGTACGTCAGCGCGAGCGTCGCGAGCAGCGCGGCGGCGAGGAGCCATGACAGGATCGACGCCGGCCCCGCGACCTGCGCCGCGGTGAGCGCGCCGAGCAACCAGCCCGAGCCGATGATCGAGCCGAGCGACATGAACATCAGGCCGTAGAAGCCGACCGACCGGCGCAGCACGCCGGGCTTCGCACCGCCGCTCATCGGGACTCGCCGTCGGGGAGTGTGGACACGAGCCGCGACGGTATCACCGGACGATCGTCCGGGCGGGCGGCCACCCGCCGACGGCGTGGCCCCGGGGCCCCGGCACCGCCCGAGAAGGTCTGCGCGAGCAAGCGAGCCGACGAGTCCTCGACGAGGCCGTCGCGCCGTGACATGCATGTAACCAGTCGCACCGCGCGGCGTCCCAGAGTCTCGCGTCATGGCCTCCGACCGCATCCTGTTCTGGTTCGCCGTCGGGCACGTGGCCATCGCCGCGGCGGCGCTGATCGCGCTCGGGTTCTCCGCGGTGCCGATCGGCGGCGTGCATCCCGCGCTCAAGCCGCTGAAGTTCGCCATCTCGATCGCGGTGTTCCTCGGCACGCTGGCGGTCCTGGTCCCGACCCTCTCGCTGTCGCCGGGCGCGCGCGACGTCCTCGCGTGGATCTTCGCGCTCACGATGGCGGGCGAGATGATCGCCATCGCGACCCAGGCCCTCCGCGGCACGACCTCGCACTACAACTTCACGCCCGGCCTCGACGCCACGCTCTCCATGACCATGGCGCTCCTGATCGTGGCCGCGACGGTGGCGATGCTGGTAGTGGCGGTCGTCGCGACCATCCGGCCGCTCGTGGACTGCGACGCGTTGCGCGCGACCGCGTGGCGCGCCGGCTCGTGGTTCTTCCTGCTCGCGGCCGGGACCGGCTTTCGCATGATCGGCGGCCGGCGTCACTCGGTCGGCGGCGAGGACGGGGGGCCCGGGTTGCCCGTCACGAGCTGGAGCACCGCGCACGGCGACCTGCGGATCTCGCACTTTCTCTCGTTGCACGCGCTGCAGATCTTGCCGCTCGCGAGCGTCGTGATCGCGGCCTTGCCGCTCGGGGCGGCCGCGCGGTGGACGATCATGCTCGGCGTGATCGCCGCGTACGCCGCGGTCGCCGTCGGAACGCTGGCGCAGGCCCTCGCCGGCCGGCCGCTCTGGTAGGGAGCTCGCCGCGCGCGAGCGGCGTCGGTCTCGGGTCGGGCGTGAACCAGCCGGCCTCGCCGCTGTCCACGCGCCGCCATCCAGGCCAGAGTGCCGCCGTGACGGAGCTCCTCGCCCGCTTCGTGGCCGCGTTCAAGCGCGGGCTCGACGGCGAGGTCGCCGCGATGCAGGCGTCGACGGCCGCGATCGAGGTCCCGCTCGCCCGCGGTGACGACCTCGGCGGCCTGCGCTACGCGTTCGAGGCCGGGAGCGCCGCCGACCGCCTCGTCGCCGGGACCGCATGCACGCTCCGCACGGCCCGCGGCGAGCTGCGCGTGACGATCGAGCGCGTCGACGAGGCGCGCGTCACCCTCGCCTCCTCCCTGCCCATCGACGTCCGCACGCCGCCGCACACGCTCGCGCTCGCGCCGTGGTTCCTCTACGACCGCCTGCAGCAAGCGCTCGACGAGCTGCACGTCGACCGCCACGGCGTCGCGCTCGCGCTCACGCTCTTCGGCAAGGGCCCACGCGTCCGCACCGCGACCACGCTCATGGGCGACCACGCCGGCCTCGATGCGAGCCAGCGCGCGGCCGTCCAGCTGTGCAGTGACAGCGACCTCGCGTTCGTGTGGGGCCCGCCCGGGACCGGCAAGACCGTCACGCTGACGAGCGTGATCGAAGAGCTCCGGGCGCAGGGCAAGCGGATCCTCCTCGCGTCCACGACGAACGCCGCCATCGACCAGGTGCTCGCGCGCCTCGCGCAGCGCCCGTGGTTCGCTGACACCGTCCTCGCCGGCACCACGATCCGCCTCGGCCGCAGCGACGCCGACACGCACGGGGCCGAGCTCGCCGACATCGTCGCGCGGATGCACGGCGTCCACCGCACCGTGCTCGACCGCCTCCGCAAGCGGATCGGCGAGGTCGAGCAGCTCTTGCACTTCGCGGGCGCGCTCACCGACGAGCTCGCGGCGGCGATCGCGCCCCAGCAGGTGCTGTTCGGCGAGCAGCCGGGCCGGCTCCGCGCGAGCGCCCTCGCGCGCGTCTTCGCGCCCGGGCTGGCGGAAGTCGTCGCGCGCCAAGACCCCCGCGGCCAACTGCGCGTGATCGAAGAACGCATCGCCCGCCTACAACGGGTCCGCACGCTCGCGAAGGCCCGCGTCGCGCTCCACGCCGCGGCCGATCGCGACCTCGAGGCCCGGATCGTCGCCGACGCGCGCATCGTGATGTGCACCCTGACCACGGCGTACTTGTCGCCGCTGATGCCGACCCAGCGCTTCGACGTCTTGATCGCCGAGGAGGCCGGCATGGCGACCCTGCCACCTTTGTTCTACGCGGCGTGCCTCTGTCGCGAGCGCGCCATCGTCGTCGGCGATCCCCGCCAGCTGCCGCCGATCGTGCAGTCGGATGACGAGCAGGTGCGGCGCGCGATCGGCCGCAACATCTTCGACGTCACGATCCCCGAGCCCGAGACCTCGGACGCGGTCGCGCTCCTCGACGTCCAGTACCGCATGCACCCCGCGATCGGCGCGCTCGTCGGCGATCTGTTCTATCGCGGCCGCTTGCGCCACGGCGCGGACCTCGCTGCGACCGCCGCGATCGCGGCGCGCGCGCCGTTCCCGGGCCGCCCGGTGGTGGTCGTAGACACGGCCGGCCGCACGAGCTGCCAGCGCTCGGCGAAGGGCACGTCGCGCATCAACCCGGCCTCCGCCGCGATCCCGGCCGCCCTCGCGCTCGAGGCGGTCCACGGCGGCGCGGCGTCGATCGCCGTCATCACGCCGTACGCGGCCCAGGCCGCCGAGATCCGCCGGCTCCTTGCGCAGCAGCGCATCGCCGACCGCGTCGAGTGCAGCACCATTCACCGCTTCCAGGGCCGCGAGTGCGACATCGTGATCCTCGACCTCGTCGACGCCGCGCCGATGCGCCAGAGCGCGCTGCTCGCCGACGCTCCCAACCTGCTCAACGTCAGCGTCTCGCGCGCGCGCGGCAAGCTCGTCCTCGTCGCGGACGTGGCGTACTTCGAGAGCATCGCCCCCACCGGCATCGTGGCCCGGCTGCTCCGCGCCGCCGCCGCGGACGCCGTCACGCCACGCGGCGCTACTGGATGATCGGGACGAGCGCGTTGACGCCGGCGCCCGCGAACGAGATGCCCATGTGCGTCGTGGGATCGAGGAACGTCGCGTAGACCGAGCCCGCGCCGGTCGTCGGGTCGAGCTGCACCGCGTGCCCCGTGCCGTCGTGCGTGAAGCCGATGACCATGCCGTGCGCGAACGAGACGCCGAACAGCTTCGGAAAGCCGGTCGCGCCGAGCTGGGTCACGTGGCCGGTCGCGAGGTCGATCGTGCCGAGCACGTTGCTCGCCTGCGTGCCGTGGTTCGCGGCGTCGGCCAGCTTGTACAGCGTGCCGAACACCGTGCCATCGCCCACCGCGACGAGGTCGCCCGACAACGCGAGTCCGTTCGACAGCGTGACCGGCGCGCCGACGACCGGGCTCGCGCCGCTCGTGTCGATCGGGCAGATCGCGCCCTTGAAGTCGCCCGTGTAGAGCTTGCCCGCCGGGGTGAACGTCAGCGCGACCGCGCGCGCTCCGCAGGCCGCCAGCGAGCCTTGCTTCGTCACGTGGCCGTCGGCCGCGCTGGCCGTGTACAGCGCCGTCTCCGACACCGCCCAGATCGTCCCGTCGGGCGCGACCGCGAGGTCGGTGATGACGTCATGGGTCGCCGAGCCGGCCGGCGGCGCGTTGAACGGCCCGACCGTGTTCAGCGCCTTCGTGGTCAGGTCGATGACGTACAGCGTGTTGTCCGAGTGCGCGTAGACGCTGTAGCAGTTGGGGACGCCCCCGCAGCCGTCATCGGCCCCGTCGCGCGTCCCGCTCGGCGCGTCCACGGCGTTGCTGCCGGTGGCGTCGACGCTTCCGCTGCCATCACCGCCGTTGCGCGTCGGGCTGCCGCAGGCGACGAGCAAACAAATCGAGGTCACGACGATTCGCATGGCACCTAGATGCGCTCCGCGAGCGCGCGCACGCAAGCACTACCGATCGCGCGTCGGGGCATGATGGGACCGCAGCGCGATTGTTGGCTTACTCTTAACCGCGCGGGCGGGCCGCGGTCTTCCGCGGCGCCTTCGCCGGCGCCTTCGCCTTGGCCTTTGGCCCCACCGGCGTCGCGACCGCGCTTGGCTTCGCGGCCTTCGCGACCGTCTTCGGCGGCGGGACCAGGACGTCGTGCTTGACCGCGGGGCCCTTCGAGCCGGCCGGCTCGAGGTACGAGCTCCAGTCGACCTTGGTGTCGGCGCGCGCACTGCGACCCGAGCACAGCGCGGCGAGGACTACGGCGAAGATCAGCGTCGTCGAGCGGGACAGCATGCGGTGAGCCAGAGCACGCGGCGTACCACCCGCGTCGGGGCGTAAGGCCACGAAACCAGGCCGCGCGATCTCGCGCCTGGTGAGAGCGGCCGCCCCACGCTGGTGGTTCCTCGGTTGACGGAGGCTAACTATTTCTGCATATTCTTTACGGATGGCACGCCCCCCACCGACCGAGCCGCAAGGCGCGCTCTACGTGAAGCTCCCCGCGCAGGCTGTCGACCGCCTGCACCGCGCCGCGCAGGCGCTCGGCGTTCACAAGAAGGAGCTCGTCGCGCGGCTGGTGTCGACGTACGTCGATCCGGACAGCAAGCGCGGGCTCACGGCGCTGACCGCGCTCGGGACGCTCGCCGCGGGTGCACCGCCGAACCGTGTCGTCGTCGAGCAAGGTGAGACCGTGCCCACGCTCGGCTCCTACTCGTTCCAGCCGTACGACCCGCCAGAGGTCATGACCGCCGAGCAGGTGGCGCAGTATCTCCAGCTCGAGGACCGCGCGGTGACCGAGCTGGCCGAGTCCGGCGAGCTCCCGGGGCGAAAGGTGGGCAAGGTCTGGCGCTTCTCGCGCACGGCCGTGCTCACCTGGCTGGCGACGCCGCCGCCTCGTCGACCGAATATCTAGATAGGCGCGCGACGTCACCGGTCGCGCGTGAGGTACATGACGACGAGCGCCTGCGCCGGATCCCAGGGGGCCTCGAGCTCGCGGCGCGCCAGCGCGTAGGTGCCCGGGCCGACGTCGACGATCAGGCCCGCGTTGCCGGCGCCATAGCCATCGCCGAACGCGAGCGCGCCGGCGCGCGGCACGGTGAGCGCGAGCTCGCGGGCGGCCCCGATCTTCTTGTGCCAGAGGTACACCGCGGCGAGCTTGCCCGACGGCAGCTCCAGGGGGCCGACCTCGGTGGCGTCCTCGGTCGCCGGGTCGGCCGCGAGGGCGGCGTCGAACAGCGCGTCGACCTCGGCGGCGTGCGCGCCGTGATGCGCGGCGTCGAGCCACCAGTCGCGCGGCGGCGCGACGAGCGCGAAGGTGTCGTCGGCGAGGCGATACACGTCGAGCCGGCCAGACTTGCCCTCGAGCTCGAACGCGTAGCCGCCGCTGGCGCCGACATCGATCGCGGCGACCTCCTCGCCCTTCGCGAGGCCGCGCATGACCTCGGCGGGGTGGCCGGTGAACTGGGCCTTCGTCGCCGCGGGCCGGGTCGGGACCCAGTCGGTGGCCGATCTCGCGTCGAACACGACGATCGTGAGCGACGCGTTGAGCGAGGCGAGCGATCCGATGGGCGGGGAGGATGACGATGACATCGTGACGGTGGGCGCAGCTTGCCACGAGCGCGGCGGGCCGGCGGGCTCCCGGCCGGTGCGAGCGGTCCGCCGGCCGCGTTCGGGCGCGCCGGCCCCGCCGCCCGGGTGGCGAGCGCGTACGATGTCGCATGAAGTTGGCCGATGTCTGGTGTGTCGAGCTGAGCGTCGAGGTGAAGTGCGCGGGGTGCGGGGAGCTGATCGCCGTCAACGGCCCGCGGCGGGTCGCGCGGTGCGCCAGCTGCGAGGCCGAGACCGTCCTCGAGGGACCGCTGCGCTGGCCGGAGGTCCTGAGCTTCGAGGCGCCGCTCGGCACCGTGTTCAAGGTCGGCGCGACGCAGAAGGAAGGCGCGACGCAGGCCGGTGGCCGCGGCCCGGTCAAGCTCAGCTCCACGCGCGCGTGGCCGAAGTGCACCTGCGGGCGCCGCTTCGAGGCGACGAAGCTCGCGGGCACGATCTTCAACGGCGGCGTCAGCATCGCGTGCCCGACGTGCACGGTGGAGGTGCGCGTCGACCGGCCGCCGCTGGCGTTCCGGACGGCGTTCCCGGCCGCGCTCGCGCTCGTCGGTGCCGACATCATCCCCGACGTCCCGAACCCGAACACGCCGAAGCCAAAGGTCAAGCCGCCGACCGCACGCACGCCGTGGTGGGCGCTGTTCGATCGCAGCAAGGCCTGAGCCCGCGTCTTCGCGGGCGATCTCCTCCGGACAGGCGCCGGCGGCGGAGCCGACAAGCCGATCGACAGAGGCCGCGATTTTTTCGCGGGCCCCGAGCCCGCGTCTTCGCGGGCGATCTCCTCCGGACAGGCGCCGGCGGCGGAGCCGACAAGCCGATCGACAGAGACCGCGATTTATTCGCGGTCTCCGAGCGCTCCGGGACACGCGCCGTGCGGTGGGTCACCGCGCACCAAACGCCGAGGTTCCGGGAGTACTCGATCGCACCGGCGTCGCTACACTACCGGCGATGAAGCCACCACGGATCGCTGTCGGGTGCGCGCGAGCGGTCGTGCCCGCCTGGGTGCTGCTGCTGGTCGTCAGCGCGTGCGGAGACAACGCCAAGGTGAACGGCGGCGCGCCCGACGCGAGCCTGGCCGACGCGCGCGCGAACGACGCCGCTGACCCGTGCCCCGCGCTCGCGCTCGGCTCGCCGCGGCTGCAATTCAACCTCGGCGGCCAGCTGACCGGGCTGCGGTACCCGATCACCAGCGCCGATCTCACGGATACGGTGCTGCTCGTCGAGCTCTACGACGCGAGCACCGGGGGCTTGCCGCCGCTCGCGCCGGGCACGTTCGGCCTCGCCACGCCCCCCGATGACGACCTCGCGACCTGCCAGCACTGCGTGTACCTCGCGAAGCCGCGCCCGGACGGAACCCTCGACGTCTCGTTCTTTCAGGTCGCGGGGACCATGCAAGTGCGCGACGTCTCTGACCCGTTCACACCGGTGTTCTCCGGTGACCTGACCGCCGAGCTTCACGCGGCCACGAGCGACGCGAACAGCCACGTGACCTTCGTCCCGGACGGCTCCTGCCGCCGCGTCGCGGGGGTCAGCTTCGACACGTCGCCCGTGGACGCCGCGTGCACGACGCTCACCGATTGTCCGAACGAGCTCCTCCAGGTCTGCGACCCGACGACCCAGCGCTGCGTCGCGCCGCAGTGCGATCTCGAGTCGGGCGGGTGCGCCGCGACCGAGACGTGCGTCCCCCAGCTCGCGTCGTCGTTCTCCGGTGCCTGCTACACGCTTTGCGATCCGGGCGTCACCGGGGCCTGCGCGCTGGGATTCACGTGCCGGCAATCCGGTCCTCAGCCCGACGTCGGCTCGTGCTTGCGCGACGGACCGGGGAGCACCGGCGTGGCGTGCGACGTCGAAGATGCGTCGACCTCATGTACGACCGGCCTGGCGTGCTCGGCCGAGAGCGGCACATGCACCGCGGCCTGCCGGTTGTTCGACGCGGCGCCGGGCTGCGACCCCGCCACGCGCTGCTCCCTGTTCGGTCGCTGCGAGCCGCCGAGCGCCGCGGACCCGGCCCCGGTCGGCGGCCCGTGCGCGGCGACCGCGTCGCTCGCGTCGGCGTGCGCGGCGGACGCCGTCGGGTTCCAGGGCTACTGCTTCGCGTTTCGCGACGCCGATCCGCTGCGCTGCGTCGAGGCGTGCCTGGATGACGGTGACTGCACGCCCCAGCAGTTCTGCGCGACTCGGTTCTCCTCGGGCCTCGGAGAGTGCCTGCCGGACCCGGTTTGCGGCGACGGCGTCGTCGGTGAAGTGGGTGAGGTCTGCGATGATGGCAACACGACGAGCGGGGATACGTGCTCGGCCGACTGCCAGACGGTCGACTATGTCCGGTCGTGCGCCGCGGCCCGCCCGATCGTGTCGGGCCAGAGCCTCGCCGGCGACACGCGCACCGCGCTCGACGGGTTCGAGGTGAGCTGCCAGGGCGGCCGCGCCCGGACGGAGCTCTACCGCTTCGCGCCGGCCACGCCGGGTCGGTTGAGCGTCACCGTCGACGGCGCGAGCACGAGCTCCGTGGCCGTGCTCGCGAGCTGCGGGGCGAGCCCGACCGAGGTCGCGTGCGCCATCGGCTCGCCGCCGACCGCCACCGCGCTCGTGACCCAGCTGACGACGTCCGCGCCGGTCACGATCAGCGTCGGCGCCTTCAACGTGCTCGAGGAAGGTCCGCACACGATCCGCGTGGACTTCGTGCCCGAGGTCTGCGGCGACGGCATCGTCGCGGGACGCGAGGTGTGCGACGACGGGAACGCCGCGAGCGGCGACGGCTGCAGCGGTGATTGCCGGACCATCGAGTACGGCGTGATCTGCGCGCTGGCGACGCCACTATCGGTCACGGCGCCGAACACGGGCACGACCGTGGGCGCGCCGAACCTCTACGACAACAGCTGCAGCGCGCCGGTGACCGGTGGCGACCGGATCTACACCTTCACCGCGCCGACCACGGGCACCTTGACGCTGTCCCTCGACCAAGGTGTCAACGATCTCGGGCTCGCCGTGTTCGCGGGGTGCGGGGCCCCGGCCGGCCTGACGGAGCTCGCGTGCTCGAGCGTCCTGGGTCCGAACGAGGAAGCGCAGGTCGCGCTGGCTGCCGGCGAGCGCGTGACGGTCGTCGTTGATGGGTTCGGCCCGCTGAGCGCCGGACCCTACTCGCTGGCGGCCGCGTTCCAGTAGCCCGCGGGGCCCGGCGAACGACCGAGGCCGCGCGCCTGCGTGCCGGACGGCGCGATCCCCGCGGGCGCGGGTCGGGCGTGGCACATCCGTTGCTGTAGCGGCCGGGCATGGACCACCTGCTCGCCGTCGCGCCTCACCGCGACCCCATTGCCGATCTCGACGCCCAGCTCGCCGCCGTCGCTCGCCTCGTCGAGCTCTGCGACCGCTCGCTGCCGCTGCTCGGCGAGGTCTCGGCCACGCTCGCCGAGCGCGTCTTGCATGCGTTCGATGCGTTCGTCCATGCCTTCGACGAGGCGATTCGAGGCCTGAACCCCGACGCCGCCGCGGCGCTCGGCGCGCGCGTCCAGAGCGTCGTCCTTCCCTTGCTCCGGCGCGCCGGAAACGGCTTCCGCTGGTACGCCAAGCCGCGCGGCTACGCGGGCGACTTCCTGACGATCGCGCAGATGTACGACGACGTGGCGCTCGGGGCCGATGCCGTCGGCGCCCTGCTCGATCGCTGCTTCCTGCGCCTCCCCGCGGCGCAGGCCGTTCAGAACCGTCGCGCCCTCCTCGCGGACGAGATCGGCGCCACGCTGCGCTCCTGCAAGGGACGCCCGGCCCGGGTGACGAGCCTCGCCGCCGGGCCAGCCCGCGAGCTCTTCGACGTGTACGCCACCCTCGCCGACCCCGGCGCGCTCGTCACCACGGTGATCGACCTCGACTCCGAGGCGCTGGCCTACTGCGCCGCCCACAGCGCGCGCATCGGCCTGGCCACGCCGCCCCGGCCCATCGCGGCGAACCTCATCAAGGTCGCCCTCGGTCGCAGCGTGCTCGACCTCGCGGATCAGGACCTCGTCTACAGCATCGGCCTCATCGACTACTTCAGCGATCAGATCGTCGTGAAGCTCCTCGACGCCATCCACGCCGCCCTCCGCCCGGGCGGGCGGGTCATTCTCGGAAACTTCCACCCGGCGAACCCCACCAAGGCCGTGATGGATCACGTCCTCGACTGGAAGCTCCGCCACCGCAGCGAGAGCGACATGCATGCGCTCTACCGGGCGTCGGCGTTCGGCACCGGGTGCGCGCGCATTTTTTACGAGGCGCAGGGGATCAACCTGTTCGCCGAGGGGGTGAAGGCGGCCTCGACCGCGCCCTCTCGGCGGTCCCCCGCGAGCTCGTGACCCCGGCTCGCGCTGGCCCCGGACCGCCGGCAGCGATGGCCCGCAAGACTTGCCGACCGTGCAACTCTCGCCTGGCGCCACCGGCCTGGCCGCGAAGGCTCGGGCGGCGTCTAGAGAAGGCAACCGCCCGAGACCTCGATGCGCTGACCGGTGATCCAGCGGCTGTCCGGCGAGAGGAGGAGCGCGGTCGCCGCGCCGACGTCATCGGGCAGCCCCACGCGGCCGAGCGCGGTCCGGTCCGCGATCTGGGCGTTGACCTGCTTGTTGTCGCGCACCATGCCGCCGCTGAAGTCCGTCTCGATCGCGCCGGGCGCGATCGTGTTGACGGTGATGCCGCGCGTGCCGAGCTCGAGCGCGAGGTAGCGCGTCAGCACCTCGACGGCGCCCTTCATGGCGGCGTACGCCGACGAGCCCGGGAAACTGAATCGGGCGAGCCCCGACGAGATGTTCACGATCCGGCCGCCGTCCGCGACGAGGGGCAAGAGCCGCTGCGTGACGAAGAACGTCCCCTTGAGGTGGACGCGATAGACCTCGTCGAACTGCGCCTCGGTCGTCGTGGCGAACGGGGCGTGCAGGCTCGTGCCGGCGTTGTTGACGAGGTAGTCGAAGCTCTCCCGCTGCCAGCCCGTCCGCAGCGCGGCGCGGACGGCGTCGGCGAACGCGGGGAACGTGTCGCTCTGGCCGACGTCGAGCGGCAGGGCGATGACCTTGCGGCCCTTCGCCTCGATCTCCCCGGCGACGGCCCGCGCGGCGGCGGCGTTGGTCGCGTACGTGAAGATGACGTCGACGCCGCGGTCCGCGAGGTGGAGCGCCATGCTGCGGCCGAGGCCGCGGCTGCCGCCGGTGATGACTGCGATGCGAGGCGCCGAGGTGGTCGAATTGTTCATGCCGTCTGTATAAAGCCGGGCTCGCTGCCTACAACTGGGCGAGGATCCGACACACTATCCGAAATAACGATACAATTTGCTAGATGTCGATGGATCTCGAGGCGTTGCGCGTCTTCGTCAAGGTCGCGGAGCTGTCGAGCTACACCCGCGCGGCCGCGGCGCTCGGCATGCCGAAGGCGCGTGCCTCGCAGCTCGTCCAGCGGCTCGAGGCGGACCTCGGCAGCCGCGTCCTGCAGCGCACCACCCGCACCGTCCGCCTGTCCGCCGACGGCGAACAGCTCCTGCCGCGCGCGCAGCGGCTCGTGGTCGAGGCCGAGGAGGTCGCGTCGATGTTCCAGGGGACGCGGACGCTGCGCGGGCTCGTGCGGGTCGATCTGCCGATGGCGTTCGCGCGCGACACGATCATCCCGCGCCTGCCCGAGCTGCTCGCGTCGCACCCGCTCCTCGAGCTGCAGATCAGCACGACCGATCGGCGCGTCGACGTCGTGCGCGAGGGCTTCGACTGCGTCCTCAGCGTCGGTACGCTCGCTGACTCCGGCCTCGTCGCGCAGCGGCTCGGCGAGCTGCGCATGACGAACTGCGTGAGCGCCGAGTACGCCCGCAAGCACGGCGTACCGCGGACCCTGTCGGACCTCGATCGCCACTTGCTGGTGCACTACTCGCTGCGCTTCGGCGGCGACACGCCGACGTTCGAGTACCCCGACGCGGGCGGTTACAAGCTCTACCCGATGCGGAGCCTCGTCACGGTCAACAGCTCGGACGCCTATCGCGCGGCGTGCCGCGCCGGCCTCGGCATCACGCAGGCCCCCGTGTTCGGCGTCGCCGCCGAGCTCGCCGCGGGCAGCCTCGTCGAGGTCCTGCCCGCGCTCGCCAGCGAGCCGATGCCCGTGACGTTCGTCCACGCCCACGGCCGCACGGTGCCCAAGCGGGTCCGCGCGGTGATGACGTGGATCATCGGGCTCATCAAGCCCGGCCTCGCGTAGGCGTCTTACGTGTTCTTGAGCGTCAGCTGCAACTTGAGATTTACCGTACCCGAGACGGTCTCGTCCTTGTCGGACGGGTCCTTGCCGAGCTGGAAGTCGCCGCGGTTGAACGGCTGGTCCGCCTTGATGCGGATGCTGTCGGCCTGGGTGTCGATGACGTCGAACGTCACCGGCAGCTTCTTCTCGACGCCGTGGAACTTCACGTTCGCGTCGGCCGTGAAGGTCGCGCCGTCCTTCTTCTTCACGTTGTCGACGTCGATCGTCAGCGTCGTGAACTTCGAGATGTCGATGTACGCCGGGCTCTTGAGGTGCGCGTCGCGCTTCTCCGACGGGCTCTTGAGGCTGTTGAGATCGACCTCGATGGTCGCCGTGCCGCCCTCGACGACTTTCGGATCGAACTTCGCCTTCGTGACCTTGAAGGACGCGAAGTTGATCTCGACGGGGTCGATCGGCTTGCTCTCCTTGTGCGTCGCGTAGGCGCTGATGAAGTCGGCCTTCTCGTCGTGGAGCGGCGCGGCGGGGCCCGTCGGCGCGGGGGCGGCAGAGCCGGCGGTGGCCGAGCCGGCGGCCGGGGTGGCGGCCGAGCCCGCGGGCGCAGCAGCCGACCCCGAGCCAGCGGTCGGAGCCTCGGTGGACGTGCCCTCCTTCTTCTTGCAAGCAGGCGTGGCAGCGACCGCGAGGACGAGAGCGAGCGTGGTGAGAAGCTTCATCGTGACGTGACTCCAGGCGCCAGGGACAAACATCAGCCGCTGGTGTGGCGCAACACCAGAGACACGAGGATCGGGATGCGGTCACCGTCGAAGTCGCCCGCATCGGGCGCCAGCGCGGTCTCGCGGATCGGAACCGAGAACGTGGCCTTGACGAGCAGGACATCGCCCGTGAGGCCGAGGCGCGCGAGGCCGGCGGCGTCGGGCCGCGCGATCGTCCCCGTGACGTCGACCGTGTGCGTCTTGCCGATGAGGCCGAGCGTGCCCGCCGCGTGGAAGGCCAGCGAGCCTGGTGCGTCGGGCCGGGCGGCGATGATGTTGCCGAGCGTGAAGGTGATGCGCGGGTACTTGTCGGCGAGGAGGTACGCCTCGCGGGCGTGCTTCGAGCGCTCGGTGATGCCGGTGTCGACCGTGTCCGCCGCGACGCTGATCTCCGCGTGCACCGGCGACGCGAGCGCGCCCGGATCGCCCGTCCACGTGCCGCGCACGTCGCCGAGGCGCGCGTCGAACGCCTCGCCGCCCGCCTTGAGCTGCGCCGTGACGGCGCTGCCGGGGTGCGTGACCACCTCGTACGTGCCCGCCGGTGCGCCCAGCGATCCGCTGATGCCGGCCTCGAGCTTCACGGCGTCCGCGGCCGGGATCTGATCGCGCGCCCCCGCCGGCGCGCCGCCGCTCGCGACCGCCGCGATCGGCACGGCGAGGGTCGCGCCCGCGACGAGCCAGCCGAGGCCGCGCAGCAGGCGGGCCGGCCGCGCCGTCTTGCGCTCGCGGCGCCGAACGAGGAGCGCGGCGAGGAGCAGCCCGACGGCGACGGCGAGGATGACGGCGCAGAACTCGAGGCCGAGCCACACTGGCGTCTGCGGCGCGATCCGCCAGCCGAGGTCGGGATCCGGAACGTAGAACCGCTTCGCCACGGCGGTGTACAGGTTCCCCGATCCCTGCATCGCCCAGCGCGCCACCGCGCCGGCGAGCGCCAGCAGCGGGAGGAGCACGGGGGCGAAGACAGAGCGCACGCCCCCCTTGCTACCGGATGTCGAGCTTCGACGCATCCCGTCAAAACGCGACACTGTGTTCATCGCGGTGTAAGCGCATCGCGACAAGTGTCCGGCGACCTGACCGCCGATCGATCTCGCCGCCGAGGAGATCGACGTCGCCCTGCAGGCCGCGCGGCCCGCGCTGTCGGGCTCGGCCCTCGAGGCGCGGCGGGTGGGTCTGGGCTCGATGGGCTGGTTCGCCGCGCCGGGGTACGGGGTACGTCGCGGGGCCCCCGCCGCCGTCGCCGACGACGCCCACGCGTGGATCGGCCTCGGCCCCGGCGCGCTCCCCGGGGCGCCGCGTGGATGGCGCCGGAGCCTGCGCAGCGATGACTTCCTCGTGGTCCGCGAGCTGGCGCGCTGGGAGCTCGGGATCGCGGCGCTCCCCGGCGTCCCCGCCGACCCGCTCGGGCGCGCGGGCGCTCGGGCGCGCGGGCGCGCTCGTCGCGGTCCTGCCGCACGCACGCTTCCCCGCGGCGGGCGGCCTCTACCTCGTGCATGCCGGCCGCGGCGAGCCGCCTCTCAAGGCCGTGCGGTTCTGTGCGTTCGCCCTCGACCACCTGCGCGCGGCGCTGACCGTTTGCCTACTGCCGCGTGATCGCGGCCAGGCCGCCGCGCAGGACGAACTTCTGGATCTTGCCCGTCGCCGTCTTTGGCAATTCGCTCACGAACGTCACCCCGTGCGGGGCCTTGAAGTGCGCCAGGTGCGCCCGGGCGAACGTCCGCAGGTCCGCCTCGGTCGCATCCGCGCCCGCCTTCAGGACGACGAACGCGTGCGGCGCCTCGCCCCACTTCTCGTGCGGCCGGCCGACGATCGCGACCTCCTGGACGGCGGGGTGCCGCAGGAGCGCGGCCTCGACCTCGACCGACGAGACGTTCTCGCCGCCGCTGATGATCACGTCCTTCATGCGATCGCGGATCTCGCAGTAGCCGTCCGCGTGCACGACCGCGCTATCGCCGGTGTGGAAGTAGCCGCCCGCGAACGCGATGGCCGTCGCCGCGGGGTCGTCGTAGTACCCCGCCATCACCACGTTGCCGCGCACCACGATCTCGCCGATCGTCTCGCCGTCGCACGGGACGTCCGCCATCTCCTCGTCGACCACGCGCAGCTCGCCGGACGTCACCAGCTCCACGCCCTGCCGCGCCTTGATGCGCGCGCGCGCGGCCGGAAGCAGCGCGGCGTGCTCGGCGCGCGGCTCGCAGATCGTGATGAACGGCGACGTCTCGGTGAGGCCGTAGATGTGGGTGACCGTCCAGCCGAGCTCGCCCTCGACGAGCTCGATCGTCGCCGCGGCCGGCGGGGCGCCCGCCGTCAGCACGCGCACGCCACGCGGCGCGCGCGCTCGCAGCGCCGCCGGCGCGCTCGCGATCGCGATCAGCACGGTCGGCGCGCAGCACAACACCGTGACCGCCTCGCGCGCGAGGAGCTCGAACACCGCCGCCGGCTCGACCTTGCGCAGGCACACGTGCACGCCGCCGATCGCCGTCACGGTCCACACGAACGTCCAGCCGTTCGCGTGGAACATCGGCAAGGTCCACAGGTAGTGGTCGGCCGGCGTCATCGGGTGATGGAGCAGCGTGCCGACGGTGTTCACCCACGCGTTGCGGTGCGTGATCATCACGCCCTTGGGGCGCGAGGTCGTGCCGCTCGTGTAGTTGATCGTGAGGAGGTCGCTCTCCGCGATGTGCGGGTACGGGATGTCCACGGGCGCCGCCGCGAGCGTCGTCTCGTAGTCGACGAAGCCGTCGCGGGCGCCGGTCAACGCGACCCAGCGCGTGACCTTGGGGCAGCGCGCGCGGATGCTGTCGCAGGTCGCGAGGTAGTCGGCGTCGGCGCACACGATGGTCGCGCCGCTGTGGCCGATCATGTAGGCGAAGTCGTCGGCGGTGAGCCGGTAGTTGAGCGGAACGAGCACCGCGCCGAGCTGGGGGACAGCGTAGAACTGCTCGAGCTGGCCGTGCGTGTTCGGCGCGATCGTCACCACGCGATCGCCGTGGCGCACGCCCCAGGACGCGAGCACGTGCGACCAGCGATCCGTGCGCGCGAAGAACGCCGCGTACGTCAGGCGGAGGTCGCCGTCGACCACCGCGAGGCGATCGCCGTAGAGCGATCGCGCCCGGCGGGCAAACTCGAGCGGCGTGAGCGGCGTCTCCATGGCTGAAGGGTACTCCCCTCGGGGCTCGCCGCGCGGTAGGACAGAGCGTGCCGTTGTTCTGGGACCGTCACGTCTACCCGCTCCTGCTGGAGTGGGTGTGCAGCACGCGGTCGATCGTCGCCGAGCGCGCGAGGTGGCTCGCGCGGGTGCGGGGTGCGGTGCTCGAGGTCGGCGTCGGCTCGGGGCTGAACCTGCCGGGCCTCCTGCCGGGCGTCGTCACGCGCTTCGTCGGGCTCGATCCGTCGCCGGCGCTGCTCGCGCGCGCGGCGGCCCGGCCGGTGCAGATTCCGACCACGCTCGTGACGGGCGCCGCCGAGGCGCTCCCGTTTCCGGCCGCGCAGTTCGACACCGTGCTCGTCACGTACACGCTGTGCAGCGTCGGTGATCCGGCGCGCGCGCTGGCCGAGGCGCGCCGCGTGGTGCGCCCCGACGGGCAGCTCGTGTTCGTGGAGCACGGCGCGGCGAAGGCGGCCGGCCGCCTGCGCTGGCAGCGTCGCCTGACGCCGGCGTGGCGCGCCGTGGCGGGCAACTGCCACCTCGACCGCGACATCCCGCGCTTGATCGAGGCGGCGGGCTTCGGGCTCGCCGAGCTCGACGCGCGCGACACCGACGCGAGCCTGCTCTCGTACGCCTTCTCGGGCGTGGCGGTGCCGCGATGACGATGCGCGAGATCGTCGTGCGCCACGCGAGGTACATGTGGACCCTGACGCCGGGCGACGCGGGCCTCCGCGTCATCGTGCGCGGCGAGGCGCGCCGCGGGAGCCGGCTCTACGCCTGGTTCGACCACAGCAACCTCGTGACGCCCTACTCCGTGCGCGTCGCGATCGAGCGCGGCCTCGACGAGGGCTGGGACCCCGCGAGCGCCGTGGACGCGAGCGTCGGGTTCCGCGGCGCGCAGCCGGACCGCCCGGTCGCCGGCGAGCCGGCTCCCGAGCTCGAGCCGGTGGAGGTCGCGCTGCTCGACGGGATCGCGGATGCGCGCGACGGCGACGACAGCCCTCGGATGGTCTACGCCGACTGGCTCTCGCAGCGCGGCGATCCGCAGGGCGAGCTGATCGCGCTCGCGTGCGCCGCGGCGAGCCGGCCGCTCGGGCCCGAGGAGACCGCGCGCCTCGCCGAGCTCGAGGGCGAGCGGCGCACCTGGCTCGGACCCGTCGGGAACGTCGCGTTCGCCGAGACCTGGCACCGCGGCGCGCTCGACACCCTGACCCTCGCGCGCGTGGCGAGCGGCGTCGTCGATCCGGCGCTCGGGCACCGCGCCTGGCGCACCGTGCGCGCCATCGAGGCGCGCGGCAGCTTCCTCGCCCCCGGCGACATCGCTCGCCTCGTGACGCAGCCCGAGCTCCGCGATCTCCGCCAGCTCGCGGTGCCCGGCCGGGTCGGCGGCGCGCTCGCGGCCGACGCCCGGGTGTTCCCGCGCCTCGCGCTGCTCATGCTCGACGGCGAGGACGGCGCGCCGACGGTCGCGCGGGTCGCTGGCCTGTGCGCGCGGATGCCGGCGCTCCGCGAGCTCGTGTTGCCGCCGCTGACGCAGGTGCGCCTCGCGGGGATCCTTCCGATCACCACGGCGCCGACGCTCGTCGTGCGCGACGGTAGCTACTCGCTCGCCGCGAACCTGGGCCGCATCCTCGCGGAGGCTGCCCCCGCCACGCTCACCGCGCTCGTATCGGCGCCGTGGTGGCGCGGGCTCGGCGATCCGGGGCCGACGCTGCGCTTCACGCGCGGCGCCGATGGCCACTGGTCCGCGCTCGCCATCACGTGGCAGGGCGACGCGTATCCGCCGAAGCCGGCCCTCCTCATCGCCGCGCTCGGGATGCTTCCGCCCGACTCGCTGACCGCGGTCACGATCGACCGCTCGCGCGAGCCGCGTCGCCCGCCGACCCCCTCGCCGCTCGACGACGCCGGGTTCATCCGGGAGCTGTCGACCGCGCTCGCGGGCCAGGCGCGCGTGGCCATCAGCGTCTCGCGGTGACGCCGGCGCAGCGCGTCAGTCGGTGCACTGGTGCACGCTCGCGACGAGCAAGCCGAGGCTCGCCACGTCGACCCGCTCGTCCTCGTCGGTGAGGTCCTCGGTCTCGTTCACGACCTCGTCGCGCACCGCGAGCAGGCACGCGATCCGCGTGTGGGTCTGCGCGGTCGGCGCCGCCCGACACGCCGCGCCGTAGGCGTCCGTCCACTGGTGGGCCAGCTCGTCGAGGAGCGCGATCGCGCCGGTCAGCTGCCTCCGGTGGCGCCCGGTGATCTTCGCGCGGCGTTCGGGCGACCACGCGTCGCGGAAGGCCTCCTCGGCCGGGACGCACGCGCCGGGCTGGAGGACCGGCGGCGGCGGCGGGGTCGGCGGCGGCGGCGCAGCGCCCCCGCGGTCGTAGAGCACGAGGCCCGCCACGCCGATCGCGGCCACCGTCACCGCCGCGAGCGGCGCCGGCCACCGCGGCCGGGGCGGCGCGACCGCGTGCTCGATCGCCGCGAGCAGCGCGTGCATGTCCGGCCAGCGCGCCGCCGGCTCGGCGGACAGGCCGCGCGTCAGGATCGCGCGCAGCGCGGACGGCAGCTCGCCCGGCGCCTTGCTCGCGCCGCGCCCGACGGCGGCCTTCAGCGCGTCGAGCGTGTCGCCGGTGAACGGCCGCGCGCCCGCGAGCGCCTCCCACGCCGTGACGCAGAACGCGAACTGGTCCGTGCGCGGGTCCGGAACGAGCCCGGCGAACTGCTCTGGCGCCATGTAGGCCGGCGTCCCGACGAGCACGCCGGTCTGCGTGAGCTCCGAGTCGAGGACGGAATCGACCGGATACGCGCGCGGGCCCGTCGACGGTGAGTCGCCGATCCGCGCCGGCGACACGAGCGCCACGTCGGCGGCCAGGTCGAGCTGACCGCGCGCGAGGCCGAAGTCGGTGACGTACACGCGCCCCGCGGTGCTGCGCAGGATGTTGTGTGGCTTGAAGTCGCGATGGATGAGCCCGGCGTCGTGCGCCGCGGCGAGCCCCTGCCCGGCCGCGACGAGCGCGCCGACGATGGCGGGGCGGGCCGGCTTCGCGCGCAGCCACGCCGCGAGGTCGCCGCCATCGACGAGCTCCATCGCGATGTAGTCGCGGTTCGCGTCGGTGCCGACGTCGTAGACGACGAGCACGTTCGGGTGCTTGAGCCGCGCCATCGCGTGGGCCTCGCGCAGGAGCCGCGTGCGCAGCACCGCCTCGCCGGCGTCGAGCAGCACCTTGATCGCGACCGTGCGCTCGAGATCCGGATCGTAGCCGGCCCACACCATGCCCATGCCGCCCGCGCCGATGACGCGATCGAGGCGGTACTTGCCCAGCGTGCCGCCGCCGGGCAGCGCGGGGGCCGGCGCGCCGGTCTCGGCCAGCGTCGGCCCGATCGCATCCACGGTCACGCGGCAGAGCGTAGTGGATCGACGCGACCCGCGCGAGCCGCTTGCCGGGGCGGTTGCGCGCGAGCGCCGCGGGGCGCGTGCTAGCGTCGCGCATGGAGCTTCGCGGCGGCCGGATCGTCCTCGCGCTCGACGCGCTGCTCTTCGCGGCGTTCGGCGCGGCCTACTGGGTCATCCCGCAGGAGATGGCCGCGAAGGTCGGCGTCTCGATGGCGAACGGTGCCGCGCTGATCGACGTGCAGGGCATCTACGGCGGCCTCGAGCTCGGCCTCGGCCTGTTCCTCGGCTCCTGCGCGCGGTCCGCGGACCGCACGCGGGTCGGGCTCACCGCCGGGGCGTTCGTCCTCTGCAGCATCGCCGCGAGCCGGCTCGTCGCGATCGCGCGGTTCGGGCTCCCCGACGCGGGCGTCGCCGGCCTCGTCGGCCTCGATCTCCTGGGCGCCGGGCTCAACGTGCTGTTCCTTCTCCGCTACCGACGCCGCGCGTAGACTGCGCTATGCCCCGCATCCACCTCGACCGCGGCCCGATCACCACGCTCTGGCTCGACCGGGCGGACAAGCGCAACGCCATGGACGGCGCGCTGATGCGCGAGCTGGGTGCGGCCATCGACGAGGTGGCGACCGACGCGGCGACACGCGTGCTGGTCCTGCGCGGGCGCGGCCCGGTGTTCTCGAGCGGCATCGATCACCAGCTGCTGATCGAGGTGATGGCCGAGTCGAAGCGCATCCCGTTCCAGCACGTGCACCACGAGCTGCAGGAGACGTTTCATCGCCTCGCGCGGCTCGGCAAGCCCGTCATCGCGGCGATCCACGGCGCGTGCGTGGGCATGGCCTGCGAGCTCGTGCTCGCGGCCGACGTGCGCCTCGCGAGCGAGGACGCCATCTTCGGGCTCCCGGAGATCGCCTTCGGCATCGTACCCGACGTCGGCGGCACGACGCGGCTGGTGCGCACCGTCGGCGAGGCGCGGGCGCGCGAGCTGATCCTGACCGGCCGCATGGTGACGGCGCGCACGGCGGAGCGCTACGGGCTCGTGCACGACGTGGCGGCGGACGCGGCGGCGCTGGACGCCCTCGTGGCCCGGCGCGCGGCCGCGCTCGCGGCGCACCCGCCGGTCGCGCTGGCGCTGGCGAAGACGCTCGTCCAGGCCTCGGCGGACAGCGGGACCCAGACGAGCTTCCGCCTCGAGGGCGTGGTGCAGACGGTGCTCCTCGCGCAACCGGAGCTCGCGAGTCAGTTTCCCGCCGCGCTCGCCTTCATCAAGGCCGGCCTCGCGAACCCGGAGTAGCGGGGCGATCGACGCCGCGCTCTGACCGGTTTGGCGCTAGCCGCCGGGCGGAGTCGGCGGCATAGTCGCGCCATGGCCGAGCTCCCGCCGTGTGGTCTGTATCGCACCACCCAAGCCATCGGAGGCGTGCCCGCCGATCGGCTCGTGTACTTCCACAACCACGGTGACCCGGGCGCCGGGGTCTACTTCCCCGAGAAGTGGACGCACAACCGGGCGCATTTCTCGCCGAAGGGTCAGACCGTGCCGCCGGACCTCGATCCGGGCTCGCTCGTGCCGCTGCCCGCCGAGGGCTTCTATCACTTCAAGGTCACCTCGTTCTGCTGCGAGAAGAAGTGCGTGAAGTTCGAGCCCGATCAGCTCGTGCAGCTCGGCTACAACGGCAACGGCAAGGCGCTCATCTTCGCGCCGGAGCTCGCCGGCGGCGCCATCGAGATCCCCGAGCGCGGCACGATGCTCGACGACGCGCAGCTGGCCAAGCTCTCGCCGCTCAAGATGCCGGAGCGCGCCGCGAGCGCGGGCGGGATCAACACGGCGATCCCGTCGATGCCGCGCGGCATCCTGATCCACTAGACCCGCGGCGCGCACCGCCATGGCCGAGGACGAGCGAACCCGGCGATGGCAGCGGCTCCCGCGGCCGGCTACCGACTCGGAGCCCCTGCACGCGCTGCGCACCTGCATCGCGGCGATCCGTCGGGCCCCGCAGGATCCAGAGGCGCGCCGGCGGTTGCGCGCGCTCGCGGCCGAGCACGACGCATGGGACCGCCTCGCGCGCTTGCTCGCCGACGAGGCGCGCGGCGCCGCGGGCGAGCCGGCCGAGGTCGCGTTCTACGAGGAGCTCGTCGACGTGCACGAGAACCTCGACCAGCCGCTCGAGACGATCGCGGCGATGGAGGCCGTCGTGCGCCTCGAGCCCGACCTCACGCCGCACCGCGACCGACTCGCGTGGCTCTATCGCAAGGCGGGCGCGTGGGCGAAGGCGGCCGAGACGTTCGATGAGGTCGCGCGGCTCGCGACCGGCGATCTCGCGCGCGCCGCGCTGCACGCCGCCGGGCGCCTCTATCGCGAGCACGGGCGCCGCGAGGCCGCGGTCGCCGCGTATCGCGCGATCGTCGCGCGGCGGCCGTCGGATGGCGCGGCGTGGCGCGCGCTCGACGAGGTGCTCACGGAGCTCGGGCGCTGGGCCGAGGCGGCCGAGGTGCGGGGCGCGCTCGCGAGCCGCGTCGCGACCGGCGTCGAGAAGGCGGCGCTCCTTCGCGCGCAGGCCCGCGCCTACGAGCAGGCGGGCGATGCCGAGGCCGCGGCGGAGGTCGTCGCGCGCGCCGCGAGCCACGCGCCCGCCGACGTGAGCGGCCTCGTCGACTACGCGACGGTCCTCGCGCGCGGCGGCCAGGGTCGCGAGGCGGCCGACATCCTGCGCGCGCGCATCGCCGATGCGCTCGAGCGTGGGGCGGCCGGCGACGATGTCGCCGCGCTGCGCGCCCGCCTCGCCGGGATCCTCGAGGACGCGTGCGGCGATCGCCCCGCCGCCGCCGCCGTCCTCGCGCGACTCCTCGCGGACGCGCCCGCCTATTTGCCCGCGCTCGAGCGCAACGCCTGGCACGCCTCGCATGACCCGGACCCGCGCGTCCACGCCGCGGCTCTCCTCCGCCATGCCGAGGCCCTGCCCGCCGGGCCGGAGCAGGCCGCCGCCGTGCTCGAGGCCGCGCGCCGCCTCCGCGATGCGCACGACGGACGCGCCGCCGTCCGCGCGTTCGAGACGGCGACCGAGCTCCTGCCCGACGACGATGACGTTCGCCACGAGCTCGACGACGCCCGCACCCAGCTCGCCGTCGAGACGGCGGCGGCGGGGGCAGAGGCCGGAGACGTCGCCGGCGCCGAGCGCGTGCTGCGCACCCTGCTCCGCTCGCACCCCACCCACGCGGCCGCGAACCTCGCGCTCGCCGAGCTCCTCGCCGGCAGCGGCCGGCTCGCCGACGCGTGCGAGCACCTGCGCGCCACGCTGGCGGCCGCGCCCGAGCAGACGCCGCCCGCGCCGCTCGCGCCGCTCGTGCACCGGTACGCCTTGCTCGTCGCCGCGCAGGGCGATGCGGACGAGGCCCACCAGCTCCTCCACGAGGCGCACCGGCTCGACCGCCGCGCGCTGCCGATCAAGCTCGCGCTCGGCGAGAGCTGCTTCCAGCGCCGGCTCTGGCGCGAGGCCGCGCTCCACCTCGGCTCGCTTGCCGAGCACTCCGACGCGCCCGCCCACGCGATCGCCGTCGCGGCCGGCCTCGTGCACGCGGCGATGGCCGAGACCCGCGCGCTGCGGCCCGCGAACGCGGAGCGGCGGTACGAGGCGGCCGTGAAGCTCGATCCCGCGTGCGCGCCCGCGTGGCACGCGCTCGGAGAGCTCGCCAGCGAGCGCGGGGACCTCGAGCGCGCCGCGCTGTGCCTCGAACGCGAGGCGCACGCGACGAGCGCCCCCCGCGAACGCCTGCGCCTGTTCGACGCGCTCGGCGATCTCGCCGCCGGCGTCCTCGGCGACCCGGCCCGCGCGGAGAGCTGCTGGGCGCAGGTCGCCGACGCGGGCAGCGCGAGCGTCCTCGGCAAGCTCCTCGCGGCGCAGCGAGCCCGCGGCGCGACGCTCGAGCGGGCCGCGACATGCGAGCGCCTCGCCGAGCTCGCGCCCGCGCAGGCCAAGCCCCTCCTCGCCGAGGCGGCCACCGCGTACGCCGACGGCGCGGACTTCGCGCGCGCCCGCGGCGTGGCCGAGCGCCTCGTCGCCGCCCATCCGCTCGACGTCGACGCGATCGACGCGGCGACGGCCGTCATGTGGGCCGCGCTCGACTTCAAGCGCACGGCGGCGTGGCTCCGGCGCGCGCTCGGCGCGTGGGATGCGGCCGCCGATCGCGGCGCGGGCGATCCGCGCCGCGCCGAGCTCTGGCGTCGCCTGGGCGATGCGCAGCGCGGCCTCGGCGAGACCACGGCCGCCTTGGTCGCGTACGAGCGCGCGGTCGCCACGGCGCCACGCTCCGACGGCGCGCTCGCCTCGCGGCGCGGCCTGGTGGAGCTGTCGGCGTCGACGGGGCGCGAGGAGCAGTCGTCGCTCATCGCGCTCGTCGAGGCGGACCAGCAGCCGGCCGACGTCCTCGCGTGGGCGCGGGAGCTCGCGCGCGGCCAGCGCACCGATGACGCCTGCGCGGCCTACGAGCTCGCGCGCGTGCTCAGCGCCCGGCTGACCAGCGACGACGGGGTCTACGCGGCTCGCCACGCCGGGCGGACGATGGCGTCCGACGAGGCGTACGGCGCGCCGCTGGGCGAGGCCGAGCGCCGCGCGCTCGTCGACGATCCGGCGGACGGTGCGCTCGGCGAGCTGCTCGAGCTCCTCGGCGAAGCGGCCGCGCTCGTGTCTCCGGACGCGAAGACCGCGCTCTCGCAAGCCGATCTCGCCGACGCGCAGCGGGTGTCCGCCGGGAGCGCCGGGGCGGCGGCCGCGATGTATCCGCAGATCGGAAACGCGCTGCGCGGGCCGCAGACGCTGCTCTACATCACGAGCCACGCCACGCGCGACGAGCTGCAGCTCCTCCTCGCGATGCCGCCGGTGCTCGTCCTCGGCCCACGCCTCGGGGCGCTGCGGGCGCGCTCGCACGCGGACGCCGAGCTGCGGTCCGATGCCGAGCTCCGCTTCGCGCTCGGGCGCATGGTCGAGCTCGCGCGGCCCCACCGGCTGGTCGCGACGCGCGGCACGGCCACGCCGCTCGGCGAGCTCGTCGCGGGGCTCGTGCTCGCGTTCGGGCCCCCCGCCCCGGCCGCCGGTCCGCCGCCACCACGCCAGGTCGAGCAGACGGCGCAGCGCCTGCACGCGGCGCTCCCCGTGGCGCTCCGGCGCCGGCTCGGCGAGCGCCTCGCCACGCTCTCGATCGAGGGGCTCGACGCGAGCGCGTATCGCGAGGCGTGCACGCGCGCCGCCGATCGTGCAGGCCTCCTCGCGTGCGGCCGCGCCGATCTGGCGATCGAGCTCGCCGGCGGCCCGGCCGTGGCCCGGCACCTGGTCCAGCTGGCCGCGAGCGAGGGCTACCTTGCGGCGCGGCGCAAGCTGCGAGCCCGGCGCGCCGATCCGCGCTCGCGGCGGCGCTAGGCCGACCGAGGGCGGGGTTGCCGCAGGCAACGCGCGACCGGTCAACGCGCCCGCCGTCGGTGTGCGCGCGGCCGCCGCGCGCCCAGGCAACCGTGGACGACGACCCTACCAGGTGTCGAGGAATCCTGGTTGGCGCGCCGTGGCCCCCGCCGGCATCGCCGCCAGCCCACGCGCGATCCACCCCCGCGTCTCGGCCGGATCGATGACCGCGTCGAGCTCGAGGTAGGAGGCCATGCTGATGGCCTTGCCCCGCTCGGTGGCCACGGCCACGTGCTCGGCCACCAGCGCCTCGCGCGTCACTTCGTCGGGCAGCGCCGCGAGCTGACGGCGCAGCGACAGGCGGACCGCGCCCTCGATGCCCATCGCCCCGAACTCGCCCGTCGGCCATGAAACGGTGAACACGGGCGCGTGGAAGTGGCCGCCCGCCATCGCCTGCGCGCCGAGGCCGTACCCGCGCCGCAGCACCACCGTGAAGTACGGGACCCGCAGGCTCGCCGCGACCGCGAACAGCCGCGACGCGTGGCGCACGAGGCCGGTCGCCTCGGCCTTCGGGCCGACCATGAAGCCCGGCGTGTCGCACAGCGAGACGATCGGCAGGCCGAACACGTCGCAGAGGCGCAAGAAGCGCGCGGCCTTGTCTGCGGCGTCGGCGTCGATCGCCCCGCCCTGGTGCTGCGAGCTGTTCGCGACGAGCCCGAACGGCTTGCCGTCGATGCGCACGAGCGCTGTCACCATCGCCAGCCCGAACTCGCGGCGCAGCTCGAGGACCGAGCCGGTGTCGACGAGGGCCTCGATCAGGGGGCGCACCTTGTACGCGCGCCGGCGCTGCTCGGGGACCAGGGTGCGCAGGATCTTCTGGTCCGCGCACCCGACGCTCGGCGCCGGGCCCTGGAAGTAGCCGAGGTACTGCTTCGCCACGCGCACCGCGGCCTCTTCGTCCGCTACCCGGACATCGACCACCCCGCTCCTGGTCTGCATGTCGATCGGCCCGACCTCCTCGGGCCGGAACGTCCCGAGGCCGCCCCCTTCGATCATCGCCGGGCCGCCCATGCCGATGGAGCTGTTCTCCGTCGCGATCACGACGTCGCAGCAGCCGAGCAGCGCGGCGTTCCCCGCGAAGCAGCGCCCCGACACGATGCCGACGCGCGGCGCGAGACCGGCGAGCCCCGCGAACAGATAGAAGCCCGGCGTATCGAGGCCGGCGATGATCGGCAGGTCCGTATCGTTCGGGCGCCCGCCGCCGCCCTCCGCGAACAGCACGACGGGCAGCTTCCAGCGCGCGGCGAGCCCGAGCATCCGGTCGAGCTTCTTGTGGCCCATGCCGCCCTGGGTGCCGGCGAAGACGCTGTAGTCGTACGCCATCACGAGCGTCCGGGCGCGCTCGGCGTCGCAGGTCGCCGCGTTGACCGTCCCGATGCCGCAGATGAAGCCATCGGCCGGGCTGGCCGCCTCGAGGTCGGCCGGCGAGAGTCGCTGGTGCTGCGCCGCGAGCGCGAGCCCGCCATATTCGATGAAGCTGCCCGCATCGAGGAGCGCGGCGAGGTTCTCGCGCGCCGTGCGCTGGCCGGTCTTGCGCCGCTTCGCGACCGCCTCGGGCCGGCCCGCGTCGAGCGTCGCCGCCACGCGCGCGCGCAGCTCGGCCAGCTCGGGGCGAACCGGCTCGTCGTCCCCCGCCCCGCTCACTTGATCACCACCATCGTCTGCTGGTTCAGCGCGACGAGCCGGCCGTGGGCGGTCCACAGCTCGCGGTACTCCACGCAGTACCCGGCCTCGGCGGCCGCGAGCCGGGCGCGGAAGAACAGCGGCTCGTCCCCGACCGGCAGCCCCTCGCCGAGCAGCGGCTGGAACGTGAACGCGATGGTGGCCATCGGGCGCGCGGCCGGCAGCGTCGAGAACAGCGTGGGCCAGTACGCGTCGATGGAGCCCGCGAGGTACGCCGCGTCCCGCCGCACGCCCGGGTTCACGAACCGGATCCAGCCCTCGACGACGCCGTCGCGGCCGCTGCCGAACGGCCGCGGGCCCGTCGAGCGAAACTCGACGTGTTGCGCGAACCCCGGCCCCGGTCCGGTGCTCCCGAGGACGGGCGCCCCCCGCCAGGGTGGCATCACCGGTGGCGCGAGCTCGACGCGATCCGTCCCGGCCCCGCGCGCGTGCCCGAGCACGCCGACGCCGTGCGCCTGCACCTCGCCACCCTGGACGAGCCGGATCGCGGTCGTCGTCACGGCGTTGCCGGCGCGCAGCACGTCGAGCTCGAGCACGGCCTCGCCCGGCCGCGTCGGCCCGCACAGCTCGGCCGTCAGGCTCCGCAGCGGACGGTCCGGCGCGCTCGCCTCGAGCGTGCGGACGAGGATGCTCGTGACGAGCCCACCGAACGCGCCGCGGCCCTGGTCCCAGGTCGCGGGGATCGCGATGCGCGCGCGACCGGGCGTGAGGAGCTCGGGCGTGCACAGGACGTCGAACGGCGACGCGGGATCCGGCAACGACATCGCGCTAGCGTAACCGGCCGCGTCCGCCGCGCGCGGTCCTGCGCCCGGTCAGTGATGGTCCGGCGCGCGGGTCCGAGGGCAGAGCGAGCGTGCGCGAGCATGTGACGCCGTGCGCGCGCCGCCGAGCTACGGCGCGGTGAGCGGGGCGATCGAGGCGAGCGCCGCCCGGAGCGATGCGGGGATCGGCGTCGAGGCGCGCGTCGCGCGGTCCACGAACACGTGCACGAAGTACCCGTGGGCCGCGGCGCGGTCATCGTCCGCCGTGAAGATGGCGATGCCGTAGGTCACCGCGCGGGTGCCGAGGTGATCGACGCGCACGCCCGCGCGCAGCTCCTGCGGGAACGCGAGCGGGGCGTGATAAGCGCACTTGCTCTCGACGACGAGGCCGATCGTCGCGCCGCCGGCGATGTCGAGCCCGCCGCGCTCGATGAGGAACCGGTTCGCGGCCGTATCGAAGAAGCTGTAGTACGCGACGTTGTTGATGTGGCCGTAGATGTCGTTGTCCATCCAGCGCGTGGTGAGCGCGCAGCGGTACGGATACGCGGCGAGGAGAGGACGGTCGGCGGGCGGCATGGCACGGCTCCTGCGGTCACCCGTACGTCAGCGCGGCGTGGAACAGCGCGCCGAGGCACGCCGCGTCGACGACGCAGGGCGCGTTCGCGAGCAAGCGCTGCTGCGGCAGCGTCCCGGCGACGAGCGCGCCGATATCGGCCTCGCCATAGCCGACACCGGCGAGGCCGTTCGGGATCCCGTTCGCCCGCGAGAGCGCGATGATGGCCTGCGCGAGGAGCTCGCCCGCATCGCCGGCGGCCGCGCCGCGCGTCTCGGCGCCGAGGAGCGCCGCCGCCTCGAGGTGCCGCGCGGGCTGGAACGTCGCGAACGCGCGGAACACCGCCGGCGCGTTCACCGACACGGCCATGCCGTGGGGCACGAGCGGCGCGCTCTCGGCGGGATAGCCCGCTGGCGCGAAGTCGCGCACACGGCCCGCGACGGCGTAGGCCATGGCGTGCGGCGCGTGGACACCGGCGTTGCCGAACGCGATGCCGGCGAGCGTCGCGGCCCACATGATCTGCGTGCGCGCCTCGGTGTCGGTGGCATCCGCGACGGCGCGCGCGAGGTACGCGTGAGCCAGCCGGATCGCCTCGCGGCAGCCGAGGTCGCTCCACGGGTTCGCGCCCTGGCTCATCGGCCGCGCCGCCGGCGAGGCCGGCGCCGCCCGCAGCGCGTAGGGCCGCGCGGTGTACGACTCGAGCGCGTGGCACAGCACGTCCATGCCGCTCGCCGCGACGACGGCCGCCGGCAAGGTCCGCGTCGTCCGCGGATCGACGATCGCCTCGCTCGGGCGGAGCCGCGCGGACGCGATGCCGGTCTTCGCGCCGAGCGCGAGCCAGTCGAAGATCGCGATGCCCGTGACCTCGCTGCCGGTCCCCGAGGTCGTCGGACACGCCAGGTGCGGAGCGAGGGCGCCGGGGACGGGCGCGCCGTCACCCGCGGGCGCGTTGACGTACGCGCGGAGCGGCGCCGGATACGTCGCGAGCAGGTTCGCGGCCTTGCAGGTGTCGATGACGGAGCCGCCGCCGAGCGAGAGATAGCCATCGACCTTCGCGTCGCGCGCGAAGCGAGCCGCGTCGTCGAACGAGACGTCGGTCGGCTCCACGGCGACCGCGTCGAACACGGCGGCATCGACGCCCGCGGCGGCGAGCGCGTGCGCGACCTCGGCGAACCATGGCAGCGCGCGGATGCGAGGATCGGTGAACAGCGCGACGCGGCGGATGCCGTACGAGCGCGCGCGGTCCCCGACCTCGCCGAGCGCGCCGGACCCGAACGTGACCCGCGAAGCATCGATCGTGAACGCCGTGTCGCAGCCCGCGGCCGCCGCGGCGAGGTGTCCGCAGGTCATCTCTCGAGTCTAGTACCGATCGCTCGAGCCACCGCCACCGGAGCGTCCGCCGCCGCCCGAGTAGCCGCCGCCACCACCGAACCCGCCGCCGCCGCCGGTGCGACCGAACGAGAAGATCCACATCAGGTACCCGAGGATCCGAAAGACGATGAAGAACACGCCGCGCAGCCGCGGGAACTTGATCGATAGGAGGCCGAGCACGACCAGCACGGCGACGAAGCCGCCGAGCCACAAGAGGACCGGGCCGCGATCTACCGGTTGCGGGGCGCCGCCGCCCGCCGGGCGCAGCCTCGCCGCGCGCTCGGGGTCCGCCGCGAGCTCCTTGTCGAGCGCGGCCTGGATCGCGAGCGTGCCGCCGTCGATCGCCTCGCGCACCTTGCCGGCGACCAGCGGCGGCTCGACCACCGTCTTGAGGATGTCGTTGGCCTGCAGATCGGTCAGCGGCCCACCCACGCCCTTGCCGGTCTCGATGCGCACCTGGCGATCGCTCGGCGCGAGGACGAGCAGCACGCCGTCGTCGCGCTTCGCGGCGCCGATGCCCCACGTGTTGAACGCTCGATACGCGAAGTCCTCGATCGGCTCGCCGCCGAGCGGCCCGACGACGACGGCCACGATCGCGTAGCCCGTTTGCTCGCGATACGACTCGAGGCGCGCGTCGATCTCGATGACGGCGTCGGACGTCAGCGCGTGCGCCAGGTCCATGACGTGGCTCGACAGCGGAGGGAGCGGCACGTCCGCCGAGCCGGATGCGCCAGCGTCGGCAGGCAGCGCGGCGATCAGCGCGACCGCCAGGGCGATCGCGCGGCCGGTCACTGGAAGTTGACCTTCGGCGCCTGCTGCGCGTCCGCCGAGGCGCTGAAGTAGATGCGCGGCTTGAACGGCGTGCCCGTGATCTTGTTGAGGACCTTGCCGCCGACCTTCGCGAGCTCGGCGTTGTAGTCCTTGACCGCCGCGTTGTACTCCTCGCGCGCGCGCAGGAGCCGATTCTCGGTGCCCTCGAGCTCGACGGTCAGGTCGTGGAACTGCTGGTTCGCCTTGAGGTCCGGGTACTGCTCCTGCGTGACGAGCAGACGCGACAGCGAGCCCTTCAGCGCGTCCTGCGCCTTCTGGAACGCGGCCATCTTGGCCGGATCGCTCAGGTCATCGGCGGTGAGCTTGATCTGCGTCGCGTTCGCGCGCGCGGCGGTCACCTGCTCGAGGACGTCGGCCTCGTGCTTCGCGTACGCCTTCACCGTCGCGACGAGATTCGGGATCAGGTCGTAGCGGCGCTGGAGCTGGGCGTCGAGGTCGGCCCACTTCTGGTCGCAGGTGGCGTTCGCCTCGACGAGCGAGTCGTACTTCGCACAGCTCGTCGCGAGCACGCAGGCGACGAGTAAGAGCAGCGAACGGACGCGGAGGCTGAGCATGCCGGCACCATACGCCGGACGGCCCGATCGGCACTGGCGGACGCCCCCCGGATGCCGCGGTCTCACCCGCGCCTGATGAGGGCGGCGACGGCCCGCGAAGGCGCGGTCAGGCCGCGAGCGACGCGGCCTTGAACGCCCGCATCCGGCTCGACAGGCGCGGGAGGCGCACGGGCTGGAACGGCGGCTCGCCCGGATCGTGGCCCGCGATGGCGACGAGGCGGAAGCAGGTGATCCCGAGCTTCGTGAACTTCATGCGCGCAGGTAGAGCAAACCTGGGACCACCCCTCGTCACGCGCAAGTACGCGGACTTCCGAGAAGGACCGCCGCAAAACTGCGGTCCCGCTGCCAGAACGGCAGGCGATTGCCAGCCGGCGCGACACCTGTCGCTTCACGGGCGCCGTGCCGACACGTTTGTCGCGACCGGGGTAGCGTCGGCGCCTCCCGTGTTCGTGGCCCTCCTCGACCGCTTGCTCTACCGCCGCCCGTTCGAGGGGGAGAGCGCGCGGCGATACGCCCGGGCCGAGCGGCCGGCGTTCGGGGATCTCGACGAGCGCCTCCTCGACGGTCTCGGCCTGACCGGCACCGAGCGGCTGCTCGACCTCGGCTGCGGACCTGGCACGTTCGCGCGCGCGGCCCGGGCGCGCCACCCGGGCCTCTGCGTGGTGGCGGTGGAGCCGAGCCGCGACTTCGCGCGCGCCGGCGTCGTCCGCGCGAGCGGCGAGGCCCTGCCGCTGGCCGATGCGTCGATCGACGTCGCGATCTGCCTGTCGTCGATCCGGCACGTCCGCGATCGCGCGCGCACGCTGCGCGAGCTGCGCCGCGTGGTGCGCCAGCGGCTCGTGATCGTGGAGCTCGATCCCGCCGCGAGCGCGACGCGCCTCCACGCGCACGCCGATCACATCCGCTCCCCGATCCTGCGCCACGCGTTCGGCCCGCTGGTCCTGCGCACGGCGCCACCCGCCACCACCATCGCCGCGCTCGCCCGCGGCGTCGGCTTCTCGCTCCGCGCGCTGCGCGCCGATCCGGTGCAGCCTGTCTACATCATGGAACTCGCGTAACGTCCCGCGCATGGGACGCGTCCAGGACAAGGTAGCGATCGTGACCGGCGCCGCATCGGGGCTCGGTCGAGGCTGTGCACGGCGGCTCGCCGCCGAGGGCGCGCGCGTGGGGCTCACCGATCGCGACGTGCCGCAGGGCGAGGCGGCCGCGGCCGAGCTCGGAGCCCCGCACGTCTTTCGCGCGCTCGACGTCACCGACGAGGCCGCGTGGATCGCGCTCGTCGACGAGACCGTCTCCTTGTTCGGGCGCCTCGACATCCTCGTCAACGCGGCCGGCATCGCGGTGTGGGGCGACATCGAGAAGGTGACGCTCCAGCAATGGCGGCTGCAGCACGCGGTCAACGCCGACGGCACGTTCCTCGGCTGCCAGAACGCCGTGCGCGTGATGAAGACGACCGGCGGCGGATCGATCATCAACCTGTCGTCGGTGGCCGGGCTCGTCGCGGATCCGAACACGCCGGCGTACTGCTCGAGCAAGGGCGCCGTGCGGCTCCTGACGAAGTCGGTGGCCCTCCACGCGGCGCGCTGCGGCTACAACATTCGCTGCAACTCGGTGCACCCGTCGTTCATCGACACGCCGATGGTGCAGGCGCTGATCACGCGCTCCGAGGAGCCGGAGAAGATGAAGAAGCTCCTCGAGAACGCGGCCCCCCTGCGCCGCATCGGCGAGGTCGACGACGTCGCCTACCTGGTGCTCTACCTCGCGAGCGAGGAGGCCAAGTTCGTGACGGGCGCGGAGATGGTCGTCGACGGCGGCCTCACCGCGCGCTGAGCCTCGCGGACCTCCTCGGCTTCCCTCTTGACGTCCGGGGCGCGTGGACGCCGTGGCCGATCGGTCCGAGGCGGGAGCGTTAGCTCCGCAGCTCGCGGACCCCGGTGCGCAACTTGCGCCGCAGCAGCGCGCGCAGCGTGGAGCCGTCGCCGTAGCCAACAGACCCCGCGATCGCGTCCACGCTGTCGCGGGTGACGCGGAGCAGGTGTACCGCGCGCTCGAGCCGCAGGTCCTGCACGAACGCGATCGGCGGCTTGCCCAGCACGGCGCGGATGCGGCGCTGCAGCGTGCGCTCGCTCGAGCCGACGGCGCGCGCGGCGCGGGCCAGCTCGAACGGCTCGCGCAGGTTGCGGCGGATCCAGCGCTCGAACGCCTTCACGAGCTCGTCGTCGTGCGCGAGGTGACCGGGCGCGATGAACGGCGCCTGCGAGGGCCGCTGCTCGCACAGCAAGTACCGCGCGACCACGCTCGCGAGATCGGGGCTCTTCTCGCGGATGACCGCGAGCGCGAGGTCCACGTGCGCCAGCGCCGCCCCCGCCGTCAGAGCGGCACCGTCGGCGATCAGCATCTCCGCCTCGTCGAGCTCCACCGCCGGGAACTCCTTGCGGAACGCGGGCCCGAGCCACCAGCTCGTCGTGGCCCGGCGGCCGTCGAGCACGCCGGCGCGGCCGAGCACGAACGTCCCCGTGCACGCGGCCGCCACCCGGACCCCGCGCGCGTACCAGCGCTGGACGAGCGCCATCGCCTCGCCGACGTCCGGGCGGGCCAGCGCCGCGACGATCGTCTCCGGCTGCTTGCACGCCAGCGCCGGCACTATCACGAGATCGGGCGCCCGCCGCGGAGGCGCGGCGACCGGCACCGTGAGGCCCTGCCCCGTCCGCACCGCCGGCCGCACCGCGATGAGCGAGACGACGAACCGCGGCTCGCCGGCGAGGTCATTGGCGGCGGAGAACGTGTCGAGGATGGACGCGAGGCCTGTGTCGAAGACCTCGTCCAGAGCGAGCACGGCGATGCGCATCGGGTGGCTCTCCGCTCGCTAGATGGTGATCGCGATCTTGCCGCGCACCCCGCCGGAGTGCAGGTGCTCGAGCGCGCGCGGCAGGTCCGCCAGCGGAAACGTCGAGTCCACCTGCGGCCGCAGCTTGCCCTCGTCGAACCACGTCGAGATCTGCGCGAAGTCCGCCGCGACCGGCTTCACCATCACGAAGCCGCAGCGCCGCGAGGAGAACAGCGTGCGCATCAGCCCGAAAACCAGGCCCACCGACGGCATGAGCGTGACGTACGCGCCCCCCGGGTTCAGGAGATGCGCGCACGTGCCGTAGCTCGACGTGGACGCGACGTCGAGCACGAGGTCGAACGTCTCGGTGAGCGCGCCGAGCGGCGTGGCCTTGTAGTCGATGACCTGATCGGCGCCGGACTCGGTGACGTGGGCCATCTTGCCGGCGCTGCACGTCGCGGACACCGTGGCGCCGAGCGCCTTCGCGATCTGCACGGCGAAGCCGCCGACGCCGCCCGACCCGCCGTTCACGAGCACGCGCTGACCGGCGGCCAGCCGGCCCTTGTCGCGGAGCGCCTGGAGCGCGGTCGTCGCCGCCGTCGCCGCTGCCGCCGCCTGCTCGTGGGTGACCGCGGCCGACTTCTTCGCCGCCGCGGCCGCGCCGACCGCCACGAACTCCGCGTACGTGCCCCCGCGCGTGGTGCGCGCGTACGGCAAGAAGCCGTAGACCTCGTCGCCGACCGCGTGGGGCGCGCTCGCCGCGCCGACCTCGCGCACCACGCCGCTGAAGTCGTAGCCGAGGATCAACGGGAAGCTCGCGGCGTGCAGGAAGCGGCCGCCGTCCTTGTGCCCGAGCACTTTGAGGTCCGCCGGGTTCACGGCGGCCGCGCGCACCTCCACGAGGATCTGGTCCGCGGTGGGTACCGGCTTCGGCACGTCCTGTAGCCGGAGATCCGAGATCTCGCCGAACTTGTCGCTCGCGTAGGCGCGCATGCCCGGCGATACCACGCCCGGACCGCGCGATGGCGCTCTCGATACCATCTGTGTCGTTTCCGCCTCTGCCGCGCGCCGCGCCGGGGACGCATGCTGCGGACATGAAATTCGGCATCCTCGCTCTGCTCGAAGCCAAGCCCGGGAAAGAATCCGCCGTCGCCGAGCTCTTGAAGAGCGCCCAGGCCCTCGCGCGGGACGAGGCCCAGACGGTCGCCTGGTACGCGTTCCAGGCGAGCCCGACCACGTTCGGCATCTTCGACACGTTCGCGGACGAGGCCGGCCGCACCGCCCACCTGCAGGGCCGCATCGCCGCGGCGCTGATGGGCAAGGCGGACGAGCTCCTCGCCTCGCCGCCCGACATCCGCAAGGTCGACCTCCTCGCCGTGAAGTAGCACGGCTCGAGGAGGCGCGCCGGTCCGGAGGACGCGCGCGCATGCGATGGCCGGGGCGCCGCGCCGGCTTTTACTCGGCGTGGCCGCTGCCGTGCGCGCCACCCTCGTCGTCATGCGCGACGACGGGGAGCGGCTCGACGCTCTTGAGCGTCTTGCTGTGACGCAGGATCCAGATCGCGATCGCGAGCGCGATCACCATCGCCGCGAGGAGCCCGAGCTCGATCAGCGTATTGCCGAAGACCGCGGGGTTGTTCTCGTTGTCGACGCTGGTGGCCGTGATGACGAGCATGCGCCGGATGGCCGCGATCGTGCCGATGATGAGGAACGGTTCGGCGACCAGCGTGTGCGACTGCAGCGAGATGGCGACCGTGTAGACGATCTCCATCGTCATCATGACCAGCAGCACGCTGTTGAGGATCTCGATCGCCTCGTGGCCGACGGTGTGGTTCTGCGTGGCCTCGATCAGCGCGATGACGCCCGTCCCGAGGAGCAGCACGGCCAGGATCACCAGCACGGCCCCGATCAACACGAGGACGCCGCTCTCGGCGTAGTTCAGGTACGACGCGGCCACGCTCGGCCAGGGGCGCTTCATGTTCGTAGCTGACGCCGCGCGGCGAACGGAGGCAACTTCTTGGCCGGCGGGGCCCGGGCCGGCGCTATCGTCGGGACAAAGCGCCCCGTGAAGCCGTTCCACATCACGCGGATCCAGCCGGCCGACTATCCGCACGCCCACGCGGTCGCCGAGGCGGTCGCGTACCTCCACGCGAGCCTCGGCGCGTGCGGCGAAGCGGTCACGCAGGCCGACAACACGATCGACGGCGGCGCCATCAACATCGTCGCGTGCGCGCACCTCCTCGACGCAGGGCACGCGGCCGCGCTCCCGCCGGACACGATCATCTTCAACAGCGAGCGCCTCGTGCCGCCGACGGACTGGCCGCTCGCGTCGCCGGTGTATCGCGGCCTGCTCGCGCGTCACCGCGTCTGGGACTACTCGGCGCGCAACATCCGCGAGCTCGGGCACGCGCGCGCGTCGGTCATCCCGTTCTGGACGTGCGCGGCGCTCGCGCCTGGTGTGGCCCGCGAGCCCGGCGACGAGCTCCTGTTCTACGGCGTCATCACGCCCCGGCGCGCGGCGTTGCTCGACGCGGTGGCCGCGCGCGGGCTCGCCGTGACGGCGGTGTTCGGCGAGTACGGCCCCGTCCGCGACGCGCGCATCGACCGCGCGCTCGCGGTGATCAACCTGCACAAGACGGACGACGACGCGTTGTTCGAGCCGATCCGCTGCTTTTATCCGCTGTTGCGAGGCTGCCCGGTGATCAGCGAGCCGAGCACCGATCCGACCGCCGCGGCATATGACGACGCGATCGCGTGGGCCCGAACTGCGGCGTTCGCCGACGACGTCGCGGCGCTGCTCGCCGACCGCGCGCGCTTCCTCGCGGTGGCCGCGCGGCAGGTCGCGGCGTTCCGCGCGCTGGATCCGACGGCCACGATCGCCGCGGCGGTCGCGAGGGTCAGAAATGACGCGGTGGCCACCGAGGGGTGAGCGCGGGCGAGACGTTTACCGCAGAGCAAAGGAGCACGCAAAGAGTGAGGAGCAGCGCGAGAGGGTTTGATCCCAGGGGCTTTGCCTGCGCGCCCATGGGAACAGGCGAACCAACCCCTCTCGATCTGCTCCTCACTCTTTGCGTGCTCCCTTGCTCTGCGGTAAGCGTCGCGCAGGCGCTCGCGCCCGGCGCGGCTACCGGGTCACGCCGCGTGACGCTGGCCGGCCACGATCGGCAGGCCAGCGGCGGCCCACGCGCTCGTGCCGCCGTCGAGGCTGTACACGTTCTCGTAGCCGAGACGCTCCGCCATCTTCGCCGCGGACAGGCTGCGCGAGCCGCGCGCGCAGACAAACAGGACGCCGGCCTTCGTGCCGTGCAGCTCGGCATCGGTGTCGGCGCGGAGGAGGTCGAGCGGCACCGCGCGGGCCTCCGGCAATTGGCCGGCGTTGAACTCGTCGTAGTCCCGGACGTCGATCACCTCGACTCGCGAGCTGGCAATCAGCGCTGCGGCTTCGAGGGCGGTGAGCGTCGCGACCATGGTGTCTGTTATAACGGACACCGCTATGGTTGGCAAGGGGTCCGTTGGGACGGATCCGCAATAACGGATGACGCGCTGCGCCGTGAGTTACGCCCGCCGGCCGCCCTGGATCTTCCGCAGCGATTCGACGAGCGCGTCGATCTCCGCGGGAAGATTGTAGAAAGCGAGCGACGCCCGGACCGATGCCTCGACGCCGAACCGCCGCAGGATCGGCTGCGCGCAGTGGTGGCCCGAGCGGACGGCGATCCCGTCCTTGTCCAGGAGCGCGCCGACGTCCTCCGTCCGCTGGCCGTCGAGCACGAACGACAGCACGCCCGCCTTCTCGCGCGCGGTGCCGATCATGTGGAGCCCCGGGACCGTCGCGAGGCGCTCGGTCGCGTACCCGAGCAGCTCGTGCTCGTAGCGGCTGATGACGTCCATCCCGATCTTCATCACGTAGTCGAGCGCGGCGCCGAGGCCGACCGCGTCCGCGATGTTGCCGGTGCCGGCCTCGAAGCGGGCCGGCGGCGGCTGGTACACCGTGCGCTCGAAGGTGACGTCGGCGATCATGTTGCCGCCGCCCTCCCACGGCGGCATCGCGTCGAGGACCGCGCGCTTGCCGTGCACCACGCCGATGCCGGTGGGCGCGAAGATCGCGACCATGTCGCGCGTGGGCGTCACCGTGCCGAGCGCGTTCGACACCTGCGTGATCGCGACGAGCCGCGTCCGCGGCGAGAGGAGCCGCTCGTAGGCCTCGAGGATCACGTCCCCGCGATCGTCGACGGGCGCCACGCGCAGCTTCGCGCCGGTCTCGGCGCACAGCATCTGCCACGGGACGATGTTCGCGTGGTGCTCGAGGTGCGTGATGACGATCTCGTCGCCGCTGCGGATGTTGCGGCGGCCCCAGCTCTGCGCGATGAGGTTGATGCCCTCGGTCGCGCCGCGGACGAAGATGATCTCCGACGCCGCCGGGGCATTCAGGAACTCTCGCGTGATCTCGCGCGCCTGTTCGTACGCATCGGACGCCCGCGCGGCGAGCGTGTGCGCGGCGCGGTGGATGTTCGAGTTCTCGTGCTCGTAGAAGTACGTCAGGCGGTCGATGACCGCGCGCGGCTTCTGCGTGGTGGCCCCGTTATCGAGCCAGACGAGGCGCTCCCCGCTGGCGACCCGCTCCTCGAGGATCGGGAAGTCCTTGCGGATGGCGCGCGCGTCGAACGCGTCGCCCCCGAGGTCGCGCACGGGGGCGCCGTCGCGCGGTCCCGGCGATGACGTGCCCGGTGACGACGTGCCCGGCGAGGGCGGCGAGCCGCGATCGGGCGCGCGCTGGGCCGGCACGGCATACGCGGGCGGGGCGTCGATGGCCGTCGGCCCGGGCAGGTCGAGCGCCGGCACGCCGAACCCTGCCCCACCGCCGGGGGCAAACGCCGCCGAAGGCTCCCCCGGCCGCATGGCGGCGAGCGCTCCGTCCCACGCCGGCGGCGGCGACGTCACCGCCCCGAGCGCTTCGCTCGGCGCCGGCACCGGCGCCGCGCTGGTCGGCGCACCGCCTCCGCCGAACATCTCGTTCGCCATCTGCGCGAGCACGCGCGCCATCGCCGCCGGATCGTCGCTCGGCAGCGCGGGCCCGCCGCCGACCGGGAGCCCCGGCGTGGCCGCGCTCGTCGCCAGCCCGGGGCTCGCGTTGGCGATCGCGGAGGGCAGCGGCGGGCGTTCGAGCGCCGGCGTGACGCCCCCGCCCGCATCGCCGAGCTGGCCGAGCATGCCGCGCAGCTCGTGCGGGGGGAGCTAGTCGTCCGTCGGCATCGGGTCGGGCTCAGCCCTTCTTCGTCTCGCCGACCGGCTCCGCGTACTCGTGGTAGCGGTCGACGTGGACGTTCTCGAGCACGCCGAGCGCGTCCTCGACCATCACCGCCGCCGCGCAGTACAGGGAGATGAGGTAGCTCGCCGCGCCGTTCTGGCTGATCCCCATCCAGCGCATGGACAGGCTCGGGCTGACCTCGCCCGGGATGCCGGGCTGGAACAGGCCGATGACGCCGCGCTTCTTCTCGCCCGTGCGCATGAGGAGGATGTCCGTCTTCGCGCCGTTGACGTGCAGCTTGTCGCACGGCACGAGCGGGAGCCCGCGCCACGTCAGCATCGGCGCGCCGAACAGCGTGACCGTCGGCGGCGGAACACCGCGGCGCGTGCACTCGCGGCCAAAGGCGGCGATGGCGCGCGGGTGCGCGAGGAAGAACGAGGGCTCCTTCCACACGCGCGCGAGCAGCTCGTCGAGGTCGTCCGGCGTCGGCGCGGCGCCGCGCGGCTTGACGCGCATCGAGTCGTGCACGCTGTTGAGGAGGCCGTAGCTGCCGTTGTTGAGCAGCTCGTCCTCCTGCTTCTCCTTCATGCGCTCGACCGCGATCGTCAGCTGCTCCTTCGTCTGGTCCATCGGGCTGCGGAACAGATCGGAGATCCGGGTGTGGACCTCGATCGTGGTCGTGCAGGTCGACAGGACGTACTCGCGCGGCTTCTTCTCGTAGTCGACGAGCGCGACCGGCAGGATCGTGCCGTCCGGCGGGCTGCACTCCGCGGCGAACTTGCCGTCGATGACGCGGTTGAGCCGGTAGACGCCCGCCTCGACCGGCGTCCACGGCAGGAGCTGCGTCAACCAGCGCGGGGTCGAGCCGAGCCACTGCGGCGGCGTCTTCGTCGTGTTCGAGAGCTGCCGCGCGGCGGCTTCGCCCAGCATCGGTCCAGAGGCGGTGTCGGCCATTGAGAGTCGTACCTGACACGCACGGTGTGCGCGCCGGCTCCATGTGCGAGATCGCACGGCGCTTTGCTCCGTCATCGCGGAGACCCGTCCGAACGCCGGACCTGACGCGGTCAGGTCGGGTCGATCGGCCGTGCGCCGGCGAGACGTGCGGGGCGATCCGCGTGCCAGGGACGCCCGAGGTCACGATCGCCAGGCCATAGTGAGGCATGCGCCTCGCAGTCGAGACCGGCCTCGGAACCGTACGCGGCCTCTGCCGCGACGGGGCCTGCATCTGGAAGGGCATCCCCTACGCCGCGCCGCCGGTGGGCCCCCTCCGCTTCCGGCCGCCCCGACCGCCCCTCCCGTGGACCGGCGAGCGCGATGCCACGCGCTCGGGCGCGGTCGCGGTGCAGGGTCGCGAGTCGATGATGAGCGGGGTCAGCGACAAGACCGCGATGAGCGAAGACTGCCTGACGCTCAACGTCTTCGCGCCGGCCGTGCCCGCCGATGGCGCGAAGCTCCCCGTGGTCGTGTGGATCCACGGCGGCGCGTTCGTGATGGGCTCGGGCTCGATGCCGCTCTACAGCGGGACGTCGTTCGCCGCGCGGCACGGCATCGTGACCGTGACATTGAACTACCGGCTGGGGCTCCTGGGGCTCCTCTACCTCGGCGACCTCGGCGGCGACCCGGCGGGCAACGCGTGCCTCCTCGATCAGGTGGCCGCGCTCGCGTGGGTGCGCGATCACATCGGCGCGTTCGGCGGCGACCCCGACGACGTCGCGATCATGGGCGAGTCGGCCGGCGGGATGTCGATCGCGAACCTGCTGGTGATGCCGGCCGCGCGGGGGCTCTTCCACCGCGCGATCCTGCAGAGCGGCGCCGGCTCGCTCGAGCCGCCGACCCGCGCCGACGCGACGGCGGCAGCGCGCGCCACGCTCGCGGCGCTCGACACCGATGTCGCGGGGCTCGCGGACGTCCCGGTCGAGCGACTCCTCGCGCTGCAGGGACAGCTGACCAAGGAGCGCGGGCTCGCCGCGTTCGCGCCGTTCGTCGATGGCGTGACGATCCCCGGCGTGCCGATCGAGCTCGTGCGCGCCGGGACGTGCGCGCAGGTCCCGCTGCTGCTCGGCACGAACCGCGACGAGTGGAAGCTGTTCGACCTGATCCTGCCCGACGCGACGGCGGCGCTGCGCGGGGCGCTCGAGCGGCGGCTCGGCGCGGCGTTCGGCCCGATGCTGGCCGCGTACGCGAGCGCGTCGGACCTCCTCGGCGATCTGGTGTTCCGCATCCCGATGCTGCGGCTCGCGGACGCGCACCACGCGCCGGTGCATGTCTACCGCTTCGACGTGGCGTCGCCCGTGTTCGGGGCCGCCCACGCGCTGGAGCTGCCGTTCGTGTGGAACCAGCTGGCCAACCCGCTCGCGAAGCTGCTCCTCGGCGGCGACACCGCGCCGCTCCAGCCGATCGCAGATCAGGTTCACGACACGTGGGCTGCGTACATCAAGACGGGCGAGCCGGCCGGCGGTGGCTTGCCCGCGTGGCCGCGCTACGACGCCGCGCGCCGCCGGACGCTCATCATCGACAAGTCGTGTCGCGTCGAGGACGATCCGGGCGCCGCCCAGCGCGACGTCTGGAGCGGCCTGTGAGCCACGCGCCGAACCCGCTGGTCGATGACCGCGACGTCGAGATGATCCTCGACGAGCTGCTCGATCTGCGCGCGCTCGCCGCCCTGCCCTACTTCGCCGAGCACGATCGCGAGACGTACGAGATGGTCCTCGAAGCGGCGCGCACGCTCGCCCGCGACACCCTGTACCCCGCGTACCGCACGCTCGACCTCGACCCGCCGCGCCTCGAGGGCGGCCGCGTGATCGTGCATCCGGCGCTGCGGGCGCTCTTCGCCGCGACGCAGGAGCTCGGGCTGGCGTCGGCCGCGCGGCCGCACGAGGTCGGGGGCGCGCAGCTGCCGCTGACGATCACCGCGCTCGCGACGGCGTACCTCATGGCGGGCAACGCGGCGGTGTACGGCTACGTCGGGCTCACCGCCGGCGCGGCGCACCTGATCGAGGCGTTCGGCAGCGACGCGCTGCGTGCCGACTACATGGCGAAGATGTACGCGGGCGAGTGGACCGGCACCATGGCGCTGACCGAGCCGCAGGCCGGCTCGAGCCTCGCCGACATCACCACGTTGGCCGAGCCCGCGCCGGGCGCGACCGACGGGCACTACCTCGTCCGCGGCTCGAAGATCTTCATCTCTGCCGGCGACCACGACCTCGGCGGCAACATCGTGCACATGACGCTCGCGCGGCTCGCCGGCGCGCCCGCGGGCATGAAGGGCGTCTCGCTCCTCTGCGTGCCGAAGCGGCGCGTGGAGCACGGCGCGCTCGTCGACAACGACGTCGCCGTGACCGGCCTCGTGCACAAGATCGGGTGGCGCGGCCTGCCGAGCGTGCTCCTCGCGTACGGCGAGCGCGGTGATTGCCACGGCTGGCTCGTCGGCGAGCCGGGCCAGGGCATCAGGTACATGTTCCAGATGATGAACGAGGCGCGGATCATGGTCGGCCTCAACGGCGTGGCCACCGCGTCGGTCGCGTATCACGAGTCCCTCGCCTACGCGCGCGTGCGCACGCAGGGTCGCGCGGCGACCGGGCGGGATCCGGCCGCCCCGCCGATCGCGATCATCGAGCACGCCGACGTGCGGCGGATGCTGCTGCGGCAGAAGGCGATCGTCGAGGGCGGGCTCGCGCTGCTCGTGCGGTGCTCGTTCTACTCCGACCTCGCGGACCACGCGCCCGAGGCGCAGGCGGCCGGCGCCCAGCGGCTGCTCGATCTGCTGACCCCGATCGCGAAGTCGTTCCCGGCCGAGCGCGGCTTCGAGTCGAACGTGCTCGCGCTGCAGATCCACGGCGGCTACGGGTACTCGAGCGAGTACCTGCCCGAGGCGTGGCTGCGCGACCAGAAGCTCAACTCCATTCACGAGGGCACGACGGGTATCCAGGCCGCCGACCTCCTCGGCCGGCGTGCCGTCGCGAAGGGCGGCGCGGCGCTGGCGGCGCTCGGGGCGGAGATCGGGCACGCGTGCGCGCGGGCGCGGGCGGCGGGCGTGGACGCGGCGTGGGTCGCGGCGGTGGAGCGCGGCGTCGGCGTGGTCGGCGAGCTCACGCCGACGCTGGCCCAGCGTGGCGCCACGGATCCGGCGGCGATGCTGCTCCACGCGACGGACTACCTCGATCTGTTCGCGACGGTCGTGATCGCGTGGCAGTGGCTCGACCTCGCGGCCGTGGCGCGCGAGGCGCTGGCCCAGCCGCTGCCGCGCGGGCGCGCCGGCCGGGACGCCGGTTATTACGCGGCGAAGCTCGCGGCCGCGCAGTACTGGATCCGTACGGAGTTGCCGCGCATCGACCACCTGGCGGCGCTGTGCCGCGACGGCGAGGACTCGTACGGCGCGCTCGATCCGACGACGCTGTAGCGCGGGGCCGCTACTGCGCGGTGCCGGCGGCGAAGTCGATGTCGATCGTCGACTTCACCTTCCCGAGCTCCGCCGGGACATCGAAGAGCACGCCCAGCTCGCGGTTGTACCCGAGCGAGCCGGCCGAGAAGTTCTCCGAGCCGATGTAGCCGCGCGCGCACGTCGAGGTGGTTGGACAGTCGACGACGATCGCCTTCGCGTGGATGTACGGTTTGGCCTGGCTGCCGTTGCCGGACTTCGGGCCCGTCACGACGACGCGGCCGCCCGAGTTCTTGACCAGCGCGATCGCGTTGGCGTTCGGCGAGCTGTTGCCGATGACGACGTGCACCTGCACGCCCCGGCGAGCGGCGCGCGCGACAGCGGGCACGATGCCGTTGCTGTTGGTGTCAGTGAACTCCTCGCCCTCGACGTCGAGGGTGGTTTGCGCGCCGTCGATGAGCGCGACGAGCTTCGCGCGGGCGTTCGCGTCGGCAACGACCAGGTCGCCGGTCGGCGTGATCGCGGTCATCGCGTGGTCGGCCTTGAACACCGCGGTCGCCTCGGCGACGTCTGCGGGGTCCGTGTCGATCGCGAGGTACTCGCGGTTGCTGTTCGGCGAGGACGTGTTCGCGTTCATCGTCATGATCCACGCGGACGTGCCGTCGATGATGACGGTCTTCTCGTGGGTAAAGGTGAAGGTCGGGTTCGACCACACGACCGGGATGGCGGCGCTGTGGAGCGCGTTGAACGAATTGGCGTTGAACGACTTGTTGGTCGTGGAGCCGTCGAGGATGACCTGCACGTCGAGGCCGGCCGCCTTGCGCGCGACGAGCGCGTTGACCACATCGCTATCGCTCATCTCGTACATCGTCATGTAGACAGACTGCGTGGCGGCCGCGATCGCGGCGACCAGCTCGTCGCCGTGCTGTCCGTTGGGCTCGACGATGATCGTCACGGCCTGCGTGGTGGGCAGCGAGCCGTCCGGGTTGAAGACCTGCGCGTCCGCCTTCCCGCTGCCGCCGTCTCCGTCGTGCGGCGCCTGCGCGTCCGGGTGATCGGCCGGGCCGGATGTCGTGCAGCCCGCGAGCCCGTACAGGAACAGCATGGAATGGCGCACGGCGCGCACGGTACATCGCGGTGCAGTGCGGGCCCACGAGAAAAGCGGTGGCGCCGTCCGGTCCATGGCGCCCGTCACGGGGCTGATAAACCGTCGTTAACGTTGGGGCTTTGCGCCACCAGAGATCGCGCGGCCCGCGTCGACCGGGGCCCCGGCGACCGGCGCCGGGATGTACGCCCCCCAGGCGCGGCGATCTGCAGCGGATCTCGGATGTTACAACCGCGTAACGGCCCGAGGACGATCCGCGTATTGACCGGTGGCGTCACGGGTGGCCTGCGTGGTGCAGTAGCCGCTACTGCATGGAGCAGGTCGTCGCCTACTCGACGCTGGGGGTCACCGTCAGCCTGGCGGTGCTGCGCCCCCGCTTTGGCTGGTGGACCCAGCTCCGGTTCACCCCGGGGACGGCGGCGCTGTTCGGGGTGACGGTCCTCCTGCTGACGGGGCTTTTGACGCCAGAGCAGCTGCTGGCCGCCGCGCGCCTGCAGTGGCGTCCGCTGCTCGCCCTGACGTGCATCATGATCACGACGGGCGTCGTGCAGGAGGTCGGCGCGTTCGATCGGCTCGCGAGCTGGATCGAGACGCGCGCTCGCACGCGCTCGGCGACGCACACGTTCTCCGTGATCTTTCTCTTGAGCCTGATCACGCCATCGCTCCTCAACAACGACGCGGCGATCCTGATCCTCACGCCCGCCGTCATCGCGCTCACGCGACGGCTCTACCCCGACAACCCGCGCGCGACGCTCGCCTTCGCGTTCGCCGTGTTCCTCGCGCCGGGCGTGGCGCCGTTCATCGTGTCGAACCCGATGAACATGATCGTCGCCGAGTTCGCCGGCCTCGACTTCAACGGCTACTCGGCCGTGATGCTGCCGCTCTCGCTCGCGGGCGCGGCGCTGACGTACGGGCTCCTGCGGCTCCTCTTCCGCGCGGTGCTGCGGACCACGACCCCGACGAGCGCGCCGCGCACGACGGTGCACCGCCACGCCGGCGAGCGGCCCGCCGTGATCCTCATGCTCGCGGTGTTCTGCGCCTACCCGATCGCGGCGGCCTTCGGCGCGCAGATCTGGTTCGTCTCGGTCGGCGGCGCGCTCGGCGCCCTGCTGATCTCGCGCGTGTATCGCGTGGCCCCGGCGAAGAAGGTCGCGGCCCACGTCTCGCCCGACATCTTGATCTTCCTGTGGGGCATCTTCCTCGTGGTGCAGGGCCTCCGCACGGTCGGCGTCGTCGAGGCGCTGTCGGGAGTGTACGCGTCGGTGCCGGTCGGCAGCGGCGCGCACCTGGCGCTGGTCGGCACGACGTCGGCGCTCGGGTCGGCGCTGGTCGACAATCACCCCATGTCGATCCTCAACATGCTCGCGATCAGCGGCGCGCACGGGACGCGCCCGCTGCTGGCGGCGCTGGTCGGCGGCGACATCGGCCCGCGGCTCCTGCCGATCGGCTCGCTCGCCGGCCTCCTGTGGATGGACTTGCTCCGGCGCGCCGGTGTGCAGATCAGCATCGGCAAGTTCGTGAAGGTCGGCACCGTGGTGTTGCTGCCGACGCTCGCGGTGTCGCTGCTGCTGCTCTGGCTGCTGTAGCCGCGGTCGGTGCGGTAGCCTCGGGCGGTGACCGCGCCGCCGTTCCACATCGTGTTCGCGCTGTTCCCGGGCGTCACTCAGCTCGACTTCACCGGGCCGCTGCAGGTGTTCTCCCGGCTGCCGGGCGTGCGGATCACGCTCGCGAGCGCGATGGGCGGCGGGCTGGAGGCCGATGGCCTGCCGCTGGCCGGACTGGCGCGGCTCGGCGCTGTGGAGAGCTGCGATCTGCTGTGCGTCCCCGGCGGCGCGGGGGCGAGCGACCAGCTCGTCGATCTCGTGCTGTTGCGCGAGCTGGCCCGGCTCGGGAGCCGGGCGCGATACGTCACGTCGGTCTGCACCGGGTCGATCCTGCTCGCGGGTGCCGGGCTGCTCGCGGGCCGGCGGGCGGCATGTCACTGGGCATGGCGCGGGTTGCTCGAGCGGTTTCCCGGGGTGACGTCGGATCCAAGTCGCGTGGCGCGCGACGGGAACGTGATCACCGGCGGCGGGGTCACGGCGGGAATCGACTTCGCGCTCGTGGTGGCGGCCGAGGTGTTCGGGGCGGACGTCGCGCAGGCGGTGCAGTTGACGCTCGAGTACGCGCCCGCGCCGCCGTTCGACGCAGGGCGGCCGGAGACGGCGCCGGCCCACGTGCGCGCGATCGTGGACGCGCGGCTGGCGGAGCAAGCCGCCGCGCGCGAGGCGGCAGTGGACGCGCACTTGCTCCGGTTGCGCGGCTGACCGGAGCAAGCAGCGGTGAGGACCGTGCCATGACCTTCTTCTTTGCGCGGCATGGCGTCTGGGCGTCCTGGGCGGCCTGGGCGTCATGGGCGTCATGGGCGTCATGGGCGGCCAATCCCCGGTCGCCACCTCTCCTGCTCGCTCCTACCAGTGGGCCTGCCGGACCTCACGCAACCAGGCGTCCGCGGCGGTGATGGCGGCGGCGGGCGGCTCGGGGGGCAGGACGGAGGCGGAGATGCCGTCGAGAGCGGCGACCGCGGACACGAGGCGGGTGCGCCAGAGGGCCTCGAGCTCGGCCCGTTCGCCGCTCTGCTTGATCGCCATCAGCTCGCCCAGCTCCGCTGGCAAGAACGCGCCGAGCCGCCCCACGTCGGTCACGACCTCGCCGTGCGCGAGCAGGCGACGTCCGGTTGCCGCGGTCCGCAGCACGTAGAGCGCGCACTTCGCCGTCGGCCGCTCGTCGAACGCTCGGAGCTGGCTCGTCGCGAATCCGCCGTAGTGCCTGGCGGTTCGCCGCGACAGCAGCGGACGCACGACCGTCCGCGCGCGCGCGAGGACCGGCGACGACGCCTCGAGCACAAGATCCCCGAGGATCCGCTCGAGGTAATTGCCGTTGCCCTTGATGATCCCGCGGAGCACGGGCCCGAGCTCGTTGCTGCCGTAGTCGAGCTCCACACCGTCCACGACGTCGATGCGTTCGTTCGGCGGCTCGAGCGGATCGAGTCCGACAAGCTCGCGCGTCGGCGTCACGTGGACGCACTTGAGATCCAGATCGCTGTCGGGTGACGGGAAGCCGTAGGCGTGGGCACCCGAGAGGTAGACGACGACGTGCTCCCGCTCGCCGGCCCGCGCGGCAAGGAACGTGCGGGCGACCGTGGCCTGGTGCGCGATGAGCACGCGCCAGGGATCGGGGCTCGCCTCACTCGTCATACCGAGCCTCTTGCGGCGCGGGGGCCGCGTCGCCCCAGGGGCCGGGCGCGCGTCCGAGCGACCGGCGCGCGGCTTCGGCGCGAGCTTCGCGCAACACGCGATCCGCCTGCGCGACATCCGCCCGCCGCGGCAGCTTGCTCGTCTGGCGCGCGGTCTCGAGCCGCGGCGTCAGCTCGCGCGCGAGCGTCATGACGTCGTCCATCGGCACCTCGCCCGCCTTGATCGCCAGCAGCGTCGGTCGGATCGCGTCCGAGGCGCGGACATCCGGCGCCTCCCCGCCGAGCCAGCGGATCGCCAGGTCCAGGAGCCGGATCAGGTTGTAGGCGTTCTTCGGGCGCAGATCGCGCGGCAGCGGCAGCTCCGTCTTCGCCGCGACGCGCAGCGAGACCCAGTCGTTCGCGGCGATCAGGCCCTGGTCGTACATCGAGCGATAGAGCTGCTTGAGGTAGTCGCGCGCCCGGGCCACCGCGTCCGCGCGCGACGGCGCCTCGACCCGCGCGGAGTCCGCGAGTCGCTCCGCCGCCGCATCGATGCCGAGCGCCGGGTTCTCGCGCAGCCACCCGAGCACGATCGCGCGATGATCGGCGAGCCGCTGGTTGTGCTCGAGCCGATCGAGCTGCGACAGCGCGTAGCGGCCAAAGCTGCCGTAGATCTCGTGCGACAAGAACGCGCCGCGGATCGCGACGAGCGGCTCGGCGAGCGGATCCACCACGGTGGGCGCGGCGAACAGCATCTCGAGCGTGTTCGGGTCGGCGCGCAGCGCCTGGCGGATCGTCTTGCCGATCTCCCAGTACGTCTGCGAGCCATCGAGCGAGACGAGATCTTGCGGCGGATCGACGAGCCCGGTCGTCCACGAGAACGGCAGGACGAACACGCCGCGGTGGTCCTCGTCCGCGTCGTCGCCGGCGACGCCCCACGCCCGCGAGCCGACGACCGCGTCGAGCACGACGCACGGCCGCAGCTCGTCCCACGCCGCCGCGCGCCGTTGCGCATAGCGCGCGACGCCGAGCTTGCGCGGCGTGACCTCGGCGCGGAGGTACGTCGCGTGGCGTCCGTCGATGAACGTGACGTCCACGCGCTCGCCGTCGATGCGCGACACCCGCCCGGTCGCGCCTTGCGGGCGGACCTCACCGTCGACGACGCGGTCGACGCGCGTCGTGACCTCCGTGCCGGTCGGCAGCGGCACCGCCGTGGAATCCAGGTCCGCGAGCCCACCGAGCCGATATGCCATGGCGCGACGATATCAGTCACGCGCAGCGCCGATGACGCGCGGACGCTCGAACGATTCGCGAGGCGGCAGCGAAGGCCGTAGGATGGGCCGATGCGGCTCGCGAAGCAGGTGATCGTCATGCGCAAAGACCTCGGCATGCGCAAGGGCAAGATGATCGCGCAGGGCGCTCACGCGTCGCTGCGCGTCCTGGTGGAGGGCGGCACGCTGGCGGACGGCTGGTTCGCCTTCGCCGTCACGGACGCGATGACGAGCTGGCTCACGGAGCGCTTCACCAAGATCTGCGTGTCCGTCGACAGCGACGCTGCGCTCGAGGCGATCGTCGAGGCGGCGCGCCGCGCGGGGGTGCCATGCGCGCTCGTCACGGACAGCGGCGCGACCGAGTTTCACGGCGTGCCCACGAAGACGTGCTGCGCCATCGGTCCGGCGTGGGTCGACGAGGTCGACGCCATCACCGGCGGCTTGCCCCTGCTCTAGCGCTCAGTGATGCGTCGACTAGAGGTCGCTCTGCTTGACCTTCTTGGCCGTGGCCGCAAATCTCGGCGCGAGCTCCTTCGCGCGCGCGTCGCCCATGACCGCTTGGCCCTTCGGGAAGATCTGCTGTTCCTCCTCGACGACATGGGCCTCGACCAGGGTGACGAGCCGGTCGAGGAGCGCGCCGAACTGCGCGCCCGCCGGCTCCATCGCATCCATCTGATCGATCGTGATGCTCAGCTCGCTCGCCTCCTTCTCGTGCTGGTCGGCCAGGGCAACGAGCTCGGGGTACTCGCGGAACACGGGGTAGACCTCCGCGAGCTCGCCCTTCTCGTGCGCGCGCAGCGAGGCGCGGATCGTCGGCCACAGCTCGGCGCGCTTGTCGACGTCGGCCTGCGCGCGCACGAGGAGTGCGCCTGCCTCGCCGTGCTGCTCGGCGAGCGCCTCGAATACGCCGACCAGGCCGGCCAGGCGAGCCTTCACTTCATGGGCGAGTCCCGCGCCCTTCGAGATCATCTGATCGAGTGGATTCGGCATCTGACAGCTCCTTGGAAAGGTCCTGCCGCCACGTCAATGCATCCGCTATACCGACCTCGGACTCGCAGGTTAACGGCCCCCCGGATTTATCGACTCTCGGCCCCACCGAATCAGAGGACGAGGCGCGCGCCGCCATCGAGCGCGGCGTCGAGGACGAGCGTGCCGAGCTTCGTCTTGCGCGTGCGCCCGCGCTGCACCAGGTCGCGGAGCTGCGCCGGCGAGACCGTGCGGCCCGCGGTCTGGAACCAGACGACAAAGCGGCAGCCATCGCGCCATCGCGAACACCCCCAGCCGCGCGCGCCGGTGAGCAGCGTCCCCGTGCCGCAGCGCGGGCAGCAGAGCTTCGTGTCGGCCCCGACCTTCGCGCGGGCGCCGACCGCGATGGCCGCGGGCGCGCGCGCCGGGCGTGGCGATGGCCCCGCGGGCGCGGCCGGTGGCGCGGCCGCGCTCGGCGTCCCTCGGATCGCATCGACCAGCTCGCGCACGTAGCGCGCGATGTCCGCCATGAACGCGCCGCGGGTCTCCTCGCCCCGCGCGATCCGCGCGAGCCGCGCCTCCCACGCGCCCGTCAACTCCGCCGACGCGAGGCTCGCGACCGGCAGCGCCTCGACCTGGGCGACCAGCCCGATCCCCTGCGCGGTCGGGACAAGGGATTGCTTCTGGCGCTCGATATACTTCCGCCGCAGCAGCGTCTCGATGATCGCCGCGCGCGTGGCCGGCGTGCCGAGCCCGCGTTCCTTCATGGCCGCGCGCAGGGCCTCGTCATCGATCGCGCGGCCGGCCGACTCCATGGCGCCGAGCAGCGTCGCCTCGGTGTACCGCGGCGGCGGCGTGGTTTGCTTCGCGACCGGAGCGAACGTCCCGCGCACGAGCTGGCCCTCCACGAGCGGCGGCAACACGCCCGTCGGCTCGGCCTTGTCGCCGCCGCTTCGGTCACCGCGCTCGCGCTCGTCGCCACCATCGATCCCCGCGACGGCCTGCCAGCCGGGGACGAGACGTACGCGCCCGCGGGCGAGGTAGCGGTCGGGCTCGGGCGGCAGGGTCTCGAGGATCGTCTCGTCGCTGGCCGTCGGGTTCGGGCTCGGGCTCGGGCTCGGGCTCGGGCTCGGGCTCGGGGGGCCGATGCGGATCCACGCCTCGGTCAACGCGATCTCGGCGTCCGGAAAGAACGCGCCCAGGAACCGCCGCGCCACGAGATCGAAGATGCGGCCTTCGTCGCGGTCGAGCCCCGCGAGCCGCACCGCCGTCCCCGTCGGGATGATCGCGTGGTGGTCGTGCACCTTCGCGTCGTCGACCACCCGCCGCCCCGGCCGGACCGGCCCCCGCGCCCGCAGCTCCGCGACGAACCCGGCGTAGTCCGGTACTCCCGCCAACGCGTCGAACAGCGCCGGCAGCTCGGCCACCATGTCACCGGTCAAGTGCCGCGAGTCCGTGCGCGGGTACGTCAGGAGCTTGTGGCGCTCGTACAACGCTTGTGCGACCTCGAGCGTCCGCGCCGCGGACAGCCCGAACCGCCGGTTCGCCGTGCGTTGCAGCGCGGTCAGGTCGAAGAGCAGCGGCGGCGGCTCCTTCACCGTTCGCGCGCGCACGGTCTCCACGCGCGCCGCCCGCGACCCGCCCGCCGCCACGTGGGCCGCGTCGCGCGTGGCCACGGTCTCCGCGAGCGCCTTTGCGCCGAGCCGCCCGACCTTGCCGGCGCGCCACCCCGCCGCGAACCGCTCGCCCGCGGCCGTGCGCATGTCGCCGCGCACCTCCCAGTAGTCCCGGGGCACGAACGCGCGGATCGCCCGCTCGCGCAGGACGAGCATGGCGAGCGTCGGGGTCTGGACGCGCCCGATCGACGACAGCGGTCCGTCGCGCCCGGCCGTTCGCCCGCGCACCGTCACCGCCCGCGTCGCGTTCATGCCGACCAGCCAGTCCGCCTCGCTGCGCGAGCGCGCCGCATCACCGAGCGCGTCGAACCGCGCCCCCGGCTGAAGCGCCGCGAACCCGCGCCGGATCGCCTCGTCCGTGAGCGACGAGATCCAGAGCCGCACGACCGGGATCCGCGCGCGCGCGTACTGATAGACGTACCGGAAGATGAGCTCGCCCTCGCGCCCTGCATCGCACGCGTTCACGACCTGCGTGAAGCGCCGCTCGCCGAGCAGCGTCGTCACCGCGCGCAGCTGGTCGCGCGCGTGCTTGGCCGCGCGGAGCCGCAGCTCCCCCGGCAGCATCGGCAGCGTGTCGAGGCGCCAGGCCGTCCACCGCGGGTCGTAGGCGGCGGGCTCGTCGAGCTCGACGAGGTGACCGACGCACCACGTGATCACCCGCGTCGGGCTCTCGAACGCATGCCGCCCCTGCGCGCGGACGCCGAGCACGCGCGCGAGATCACGCGCGACGGACGGCTTCTCGGCGACGATCAACTGCACGGGAGCACGCTACACGCCCGCCCTGTCATCGGTGCAGCCGTCGGCCTGCAACCCAGGTGCAGCCGCCGACGCTCCGCCCGGCCGGCAACCGCGTTACGCTGCGACGATGCCCGCGCCCCTGCCCGTCGTCGGCTGGCCCCTCACGACCGCCCAGGGCGAGCTCGTCGCCATCCTCGCCGGGCTCATCCAGCGCGCCGGCGCGGACCGCTTCATAAAGGCGCGGGTGATCGGCGCGACCACGGCGGACTTCCCCGAGCCCTGGACGCCGACGATGACGGCGATGCACCGGCTCCTCTATCGGGTCGCGTGGCACGCGTTCCTCGACGTGGAGATCGTCGCCAACGACATCCGCGCCGCGAGGCCGCCCGAGCGCCGGATGCTCAAGAAGAGCGAGGTGGAGCTGCTCTCGGCGGTCCCCGGCACGGCCACGTTCGACGTCGCCCAGCTCGGCAACGACGATGTCGCCGGCCGGGCCGCTCATGCGATCGGCGACGCCTTCCTGGCCCTCGCCCCGGTCGATCCCTTCCGCGATGCGGGCCGCGAAGTGACCGCGGCCGAGGCGTCGACCGCCGCCGTGTATGTGGGCCTCGGCGTGCTCGTCGCGAACTCGTCGATGTACCGGCGCAGCGCGTCGGAGATGCGCGGCCGTGCCGTGGTCAGCGAGGAGTACATCGAGGAGACCGGCGGCCTCCCCCTCGCCGACGCGACACTGCTCCTGGCGATCCAGGACCTCGTGCGCGACGAGCACTCGCCGGCGCTCGCGACGCTCCTGCCGCCGCAAGCCGAGTGGTTCGAGCGCTGGCTCGACGTGCTCGATCCGCACGAGGACGAGCTGCGCGCGCTGCTCGGCCTGGCCGACGCGTCGCCGGGCCCGGTGCTCGCCCGGCCCGCCGCGCCCCGCGAGCCGGCGGCCGCGGTCGAGCGCAGCCTCGAACAGTTCAACGTGGGGCAGAAGACGTTTCGAATCCCCGAGCGCGGCCACGGTCGGCTCTGGCTGGGATTCCTCGGCGGCGCGGCGGCATTTGCGATCCCCGGGATCGGGCTCGTCGCGGGCCCGTTCGCCATGGTGGCCGGCGGCATCGGCGGCTGGCTCCTGGGCGCGCGCTACTTCGTGTGCTCCGACCCCAATTGCCGCCACCACATGCCGACCGCGGAGCCGACCTGCCCCGGCTGCGGCGGCACGATCCTCGAGACGATCAAGCACGCGAGCCTGCGCCTCGAGCGGCTCGAGGCCTACGAGGGCGTCCCCGACGAGCCCGCCTGAACGGCCCCGCCCCCCTTCTGTCCGGCAACCGGACTGACAGGGACTGACAGGGGCCTGGCCCATTTGTCAGTGATGGGGGTTCAGGAGCGTGAGGACGGGGCGGGCGGCGGCCAGCGGCCGCGCGAAGAGCGAGAGCTGGTCTGGGTCCGCGAACACGGCCGTGTAGTCCTCGGGCGCGAGCGCGCGCACCAGCCGGGTCGCGAACGTGTCGCGCAGGAGGCGCACGTAGTGGTCGATGTCGTAGTCGCGCGGATCGGGCGCGTCGTCGTCCGCGTCCGTGTCCGGCAGCAGCGTCGGGCGGCCCCGGCCCGCCCGGTAGACGCGCACGCGCTCGCCGCTCGCCCAGGTCGTGCGGCCGCTCGCCAGCACGGCCTCGTACGACAGCTCGCGCCGCGCCTCGCGCGTGGCCAGGTAGTCGGCGGGCGCCTTCGTCAGCCGGACGCGCGACGTCACGTCGGACGTCCGCACCGCGCGCGCGCGCAGCGCCCCCACCGTCGCCAGGTACACGTCGCGCACGCCCGCCACGTCCCCCGCGAGCAGGCGCGCCAGCGCCGCCCGCAGGAACGCCTCGCCGTACGGTTCCGCCCGGCTCGACCGGAACGCGACCCCGCGCAGCGTCAGCTCGCCGCCGTACGAGAGCAGCGCGTAGTTCTTGGGCTCGTGCGACAGCATCGCCGCGTACCGCCCGTCGTACTCGAGCGTCACCCGCGCCGGCAGCAGCGCCGCGACCTCCGCCACGCAGCGCCGCTCGTCCACCTCCGTCCATGCCGCGGGCACGGCGAAGTACACGCCGTCGGTGTCGGCCTCGAGCAGCGTCGTCCCGCGCGCGGCGAGCTCGCGACACAACAGATCGAGCACCTCGCGCCCACGCCGCGTGACCTCGTTCGCCGCGTGGACGTCGGCGAAGCGCGTCAGGCTCCCCGCGCCGAGGTAGCCGTACGCCGAGTTCACGACGAGCTTCATCGCCGCCGACAGCGCCTCCTGTCCGAAGCGCTCCGCCGAGCCCGGCGCCGCCGCGCGCCCGGCCGCCTTCGCGGCGAGCCGCTGCTCCACGAGGCGGTCCACGAGCGCGAGCAGCGCCCCGAGCCGGTCGCGCGTGGGGCCGATCTGGTACGCCCGCATGAGGGACGGGTACAGGCTCGCCACGTCCGCCTTGACCACGCGCTCGGCCACGCCGGCCGCGAACAGGTGGAGCCCGGCCCCCGTGTGCTCCGTGCCGTCGCCGCGCTCGTGCCCCGGCAGCGCCGCGCCGCGCCGCAGATACGCGCGCACCAGCAGCGGGTCGATGATGCCCGTCGCCGGGCCCGCGTCGGCGAGCCGCTCGTAGCGCCGGGGCACCATCTGCGCGAGCGCGAAGGCCGCGCCGCCGAGCATCCGCGCGAGCCCCGCCGCCTCCTCGACGTCCGCGATCGCGTAGCGCGCGACCCGCGCCGGATCGCGCCGCCACACGGAATAGATCTCGGCGCCGGGGATGAGCTCGCGCGCGGGGCCGCGAAGGCCCATGTGCTGCGCGACCTGCTTGAGCCCGTGGCCCGGTAAATCGCGCGCGGAGAAGTCGTGGCGCAGGACGGCATCGAGGGAGTCGACGAGCTCGCGCCCCGCGATCGTGTAGCGGATCCGGCGAGCCGGATCGCTCGCGTCGCGCGGGACGCCGCGGCGGGCGGCCCGCGTCCCGAGGCCCGGCGGCCCGGTGCGGCCGAGCGCGAGCGGCACGCCGAGCAGCCGCGCGCGCCGCTCGAGGAACGGCAGATCGAACCCGTGGAGGTTGTGGTTCTCGATGACGTCCGGATCGGCCTGCCGCACGCGCGCCACGAGCTCGGCGATCAGCGCGGCCTCGGCGGCATCGCCATCGCCGTGGACCTCGATGACGCGCGCCCGGCCCGCCGGATCGCGGATCGCCACGAGGAAGATGCGGTCGCGCGCCGGGTCGAGGCCGGTCGTCTCGAGATCGAGCTGCAGGCGGTGCAGCGCGTCGAACGCGAGGTCGCGAAAGTACACGCGCCCCGTCGCCACGAGGTACTGCTCCTCGGGTGGCAACGCGAGCACGGCGTCGGCCGGCAGCTCGCGCACGTGGCGCACGGGCTGACCGAGCCGCCGCGACGCTGCGCGCAGGACCGCCGCCGTCAGCACGCGCAGGTCCCCCGCCCGCGCGACGAACCGCAGCGCGCCCGGCCCCGCGAGCGCGTGCACCGACACATCGGGGCCGAGGTCGTCACCGTTCGCGAGCAGCAGCCACGGCTCGAAGCGCTCCTCCTCGCGGACGAGCGCGCCGCCGACGCGCCGCCACACCGTCGCCCGCCCGGTCCCGTCGGCCCACACCGAGACGATGCCCGGCGTCGGATCCCAGCCCCACAGCCAGTCGTCGGCTAGCGATCGCACACGACCGCGTCGAACTGCCCGCCGAACGTGCCCTTGACGTCGAGGTACGCGGGCGCCTCGGCCCACAGCGCGCCGTGCACGGGGCGGCCGGTCGCGTACGCGAGCGGCGCCGTGATCTGCACCCACGCGGGCCAGAGGTCGCCCATGTCGTCGAGCTTCGCGTCGCCCGCGGCCGCGAACGCGAGCTGCGTCGGCTGCGGCGCGCCGAGCGCCGGGTGCGCGCCGTTCGTGCCGCCGATGCCGCGCATGGAGCCGAGGAGGTGCCGGCCGGCGACGAGCTCCCCGCTCGCGGGGCACGGCACGCTCGCGTCCGCATAGAACACGAGGCGATCGAGCTCGGCGATCGGGCCGGGCGTGGCGTCGTCGCGATGTGCGAGGAGCTCGCGGCGCGACGTCCAACGATGCCCGACGATGGCGTGCACGGTCCTCGGAGCGAGCGGCGTGCGGCCATGTGCGCCGGCGAGCGGTGTGCTCGGCGCGGTGGCGCGCAGCGGGTGCGGATCGCGCGGGAGCTCGTCGCACAGCTCGACGTCGAAGCGAGCGTGGAACCCCCACGTGGCGAAGAGCGTGACCGCGTCGAGATCGACGGCGCCCGTGAGCCGCGCGTGCGCGTGCGACGACGCTGGATCGAGCGTGACGAGCGCGGGCACGATGTCGCTGAGCGGGACGCGGAAGGTCCCCGGCCCGGGGAGCGTGGCGCTCTGGCCGTGGCCTGCCGCCGTCGCGAGGACGCCGGTCGGGTGGCCGGCGTAGTGCGCGCCGCCCGGCCCGCTCGGCACCTCGAAGCTGAGCGTGTAGCCGCTCGTCGGCTCCCGCGTGCGATCGTCGGCGCAGTGGCTCGGCGTGGACGAGAGCGCCACGTACAGGTTGCCGCCGAGCCCCGCCGCGGCGATGCCGTACGCGAGCGGGTGCGCCGCGCCGTCGTGCAAGAGCTCGGGGCCCACCGCGTCGGGCGCCGGCACCACGGCCAGGCGTGCATCCGCCGGTGGCAGGGGCGCAGACGGAGCGTCGCGCCCGCACGCCGCCAGCGCCGCGACCACCGCGAGCCTCGGGCCGCTCATGGCGCGCACACGACCGCGTCGAGGTGGCCGCCGAACGTGCCCTTCGCATCCTCGCTCGTCGACGCCTCCGCCCAGACGGTCGCGTGCACGCGCTCGCCGGGCGCGAACGTCAGCTCGTCGAGCTGGATCCACGCCGGCCACACGGCCATCGGATAGTCGAGCTCGCCCGGCGTCGGGACCAGGAACGTCGTCGGCTGCGGCGTCCCGACGAGCGGGTGCTCGCGCGACGCGCCACCGATGCCCTGGAACGCGACGATCGGGTGCGCCTCCGCGACGTACCGCTGCCCCGACGCCGGACACGGCACGTGCTCGCCCGGGTAGCCGACGAGCATGAAGATCTCCGCGAGGCTGCCCGGCCCGCGGTCGATCGCGGCGCTCACCGCCTCGTCCCTCGTCGCCGGCAGGCTCCAGACGATCGCCTGCCAGGAGCGCGGCGCGAGGACCTTGCCGCCGCGCGTGCCCCGCGCCGGTCCGGCGGGGGCGCTCGTGCGCAGCCGCGGCGGCTGCGGCTCGAGGTCGTCGCACAGGAGGACATCGAACGTGCCGTGGGCCTCCGCCGCGCCGACGAGCGTCGCGGACGCGGCCTCGACCGTGCCACGCACGTGCGCGCCGGCCTTCGGGCCGACGGGCTCGAGCGTCACGCGGTCGGACGCGTCGCTCAGGGAGAGCTGGAACGAGAGCGCGCCGAGCCGCTGCGTGACCGGCGCGGGCACGTCGGCCGCCTGGTCGTTCCAGACGAACAGCTTCGCCGAGGCCGGGTGGCCCGCGAAGAACCGGCCTCCGGGCCCCGACCGCACGTCGATCCGGAGCTCGGCGCCGCCGAGCTCGCGCTCGTTCAGCATGTTGGCGGTGGCGCAATCGACCGGGCGATCGAAGAGCGCGATCTCGAGCCCGTCGCTCACGCCGACCGCATAGCCCCACCGCAGCGGCGTGGAGACGTTGTCGGTCACCAGCGTGATCGCGATCGCGGCCGGCGGAATCGCGGGCGGCGCTGGCGCGTCGAGCGCCACGACGGCGGCGTCGCGCGGCCGGGGGACCGGGGCGGGGGCCGCGACGACCGCCGCGTCCTCCCGGGGCGGCGTGCCGGGTCCGCCGCACGCAAGGCCCCCGACCAGGCCGCCTGCGAGCGGAACGAGCCAGGCCAGCCGCCTCACGGCGGCGACCATAGCCGATGCGCGCGCCGGCGACACCGGGCATGCGCGCACGCGACCGACGCCCGTTCGGATCGCCACAGCCACCCCGAGGGCTCTGGCGGCGCGCACGCGTGTTGCTTAGGTGCTTCGCATGACCACCACCAAGAGCACTCGCCTCGCCTCCATCCTCGCGGTCGCGCTGTCTGCGGTGACCACGCTCGCGTTCGTCGGCTTCGATACGTCGCAGGCCGACGACACGGGCTCCCCGACCCAGGTCGGCTCGGGCAGCAGCGGCCGCGGCTCGGGCAGCGGCATGCGCCCCGGCGCGGGCTCCGGCAACGGCTCGGGCAACCGCTCGCCGGGTCCCGGCACGGGCTCGGGACGCGGCTCGGGCGGCACGGGCAACGGCACGGGGAGCAACGGCGGCACCACGCCGCGCGGCCCGAGCGGCACGCCGGGCACCACGCCCGGTGGCACCGGCGGTAACGGCGGCATGACGCCGGGCGGCACGGGCGGCGCGGGCGGCACCCCGCCGGGCGGCGGACATTGATCGAACGGGTCAGCGCTTTCTGATCAACCCGTACATCTGAGAGTCCACACCCTCGGGCGGCCGCTCGCCTTCCCACGCGTGCGCGCTGCCGCCGGCGAACCACGTCGTGGCGCCGTCCTTGATCGTGACGCACGCGCCGGGCGTGACGGTCGCCGAGACCTTACCCTTCGTGAGCACCAGCGCGTAGGTCCGCTCGATCGACTTGTTCTCGGTGTTCGGGTTCTGGCGCTCCTCGAGCACCTTGCCGCGCGCGCTCGTCCACCCCGCCGCGAGGGCATCCCCGCCGAGCCCCATCGCGAGGATCAGCGGCTCGCCCTTCGCGTCGTCGATGCGCGCGTCGCAGTAGTGGCCCCAGCCACCGCACGCGTAGGTGACGGTGATCGTGTCGCCGACCGCGAACGGCGTGAGCTGCGCGCGCAGCGTGAAGTCGAGCCCGGCCTTGCCGTCATCGACGTGGACGTCCCGCTGGTCGGGTTTCCCGTCGAGCGTGGTGACCTTGCCGGTCGTGCGGCCCCTGTCGGCCTTGGTCTCGACGGAGACGGCGCAGCGGCTCGGGGTGTCGGCCCGCGCGCCCGAGCTCGCGGCGAGCAGCGTGATCGCGGTCGTGATGGCGAGCTTCATCTTGGTCTTGCTCCTTCGAGGCGCGCGTCGAGTTGCTCGAGCAGCTCGATGATCTGCACCATCTTGTTCGCGAGCAGCGTGTCGCCGCCGCGCTGATCCGCCGCCGCGCTGATCACCGGACCGAGCGATTGCTCGAGGCGGCGCACCTGAGACAGCAGCTTCTCCGCGTCGATGACCATCGAGCCCTTCGCGGTGGCCTGCGCCGCCGCCGCGGTCTGCTCGGCGTGCATCGTCGCCGCTTGCGTGGCGGCTTGCGCCTGCATCACGTGCGCTTGCGCCTGGCGCTTGAGGCCCTCGGCGAGCGCATCGAGGCGCGGGCCGAGCCAGCCTTCCGGATCGCGCTGCGCCGCGTCCGCCGACGACTTCAGCAGCGCCCGGAGCAAGGCCTCCCGCAGCTCGCGCACCTCGCGCGTCAGCTCCTCGGGCTTCGAGCCGCCGATCGTGTCGCGCAGCGTGCCGAAGCCCGCCGTCAGATCGGCGCCGAGGCCCGTCAGCGTGCCGACGAGCCGCGTCACCGGATCGGCGTCACCGCCGCCCTGCCGCCGCTGCCGCAGGTACTCGCCCTTGATCTCGCCCCACCGCGCCGCCCGCTCCGGCGACAGACGCTTGCGGAGCTCGGCGAGCTTCAACAGATTTTGCTCCGCGGCCGTCGTCAGCGTCTGCGACTCGTTGCGGTAGTGGTCGTCGACGAGCGCGTCGAGCTCCTGGGCCGTCATCGCCGAGACCACCTTCTCGGCGATCTTGTTCATGTTGCGGTAGCTGCCCTGCAGCTTGAACGGCGGCTCGGTGCGATACGCGTCGGCCTGGGCGGCCGAGCGGATGTACTCGGCGTTGACGGCGAGCAGCGTCTCCTGCGCGACGAACAGGTGCCGGATCACGGCGAGGATCTCCGCGAGCTCGATGCCGGAGTAGCCGTACGCGAGCTCCGTCGTCGGGATGGGCTCGCCCTTGGCCATGCGGATGATCTTGTAGACATCCGACAGCTCGCGCGTGGCGAGCGGCGCCAGCGTCGGGGACGAGGTCAGCGCGTTCTCGAGGAAGGACAGCGCGAACGCGTCCGTCTTGCCCGAGAGCACGTCGCCGAGGTTGTAGACGTCGGCGCGGTTCGCGAGCATGTCGGGGATGCGGAACGTCTCGCCGCTCTCGGTGTACGGGTTGCCGGCCATGACCACGCACAGCTTCTTGCCGCGCAGGTCGTACGTGCGCGTCTTGCCCCGCCACACGCCCTCGATCTTGCGCTGCGCGTCGCAGAGCGAGATGAACTTCTGCAGGAGCTCCGGCGACGTGTGCTGGATGTCGTCGAGGTAGAGCATCACGTTCGTGCCCATCTCGAGCGCGAAGCTGACCTTCTCGATCTCCTCGCGCGCGGTCGCGTTCGGCGCGTCGGCGGGATCGAGGGACGTGACGCCGTGTCCGAGCGCCGGACCGTTCACCTTGACGAACGCGAGGCCGAGCCGCGCCGCGACGTACTCCATCAACGTCGTCTTGCCGTAGCCGGGCGGCGAGACGAGCAGCAGCATGCCCATCTGATCCGTGCGCTTGTTCGCGCCCGCCGCGCCGAGCTGCTTGGCGAGGTTCGCACCGACGAGCGGCAGGTACGCCTGGTCGATGAGCTGGTTGCGGACGAACGACGACATCACGCGCGGCGTCAGCTCGCCGATCCGCAGCCGCTTGCGCTCGCGCTCGGCGATCTCGATCCGCACGGCGCGATGAGCCCGGAACGCGGGCACGACCTCGGCGCGGAACTGGTCGAGGCGCGCGCTCAGCTCGTCGAGGCGGAACGTCAGCGCGCCGCCGGTGATGCGCGCGTGCCGACCGAGCAGCCCGGTGACCGTCGTCTCGACGAGCGCGCTCGACGTCTCGCGCGGCAGGCCCGGCGTGGCCAGGAGCGCCGCCGCTTCGATGGAGGCGCCGGCGTACTCGGGGCGCGTGGCCACGATGCCGTCGACCCAGGCGCGCGCGAGCGCGAGCGCGGCCGCGGGCGCACCGGCGAGCGCGGCGAGATCCTCGTCGAACGCGACCCGGGCCCCGCGGGCGGCCAGCTCGGCGTACAGCGCGTCGACGACCGCGGCCGCCCCGCCGCTCGTGACAAAGCGCGGCGCCGCGGCGGCGAGCTCGTGCACCAGGTACGTGGCCGCGCGCGTGACGTCGCCCGCCGTGAACGATCCGGCGAGCTCCTCGCGCTTGACGAATTTCGCGATGCCGCGCGCGAGGTCATCGGCGAGGACGCCGCGCCCGCCGCGCTCCCCGAGCACGTCGGCGAGGCGCGCGAGGCTCCTCGCCGCGCGCTGCCAGCGATCGCGCGAACCCGGATCGGCGCTCGCCGAGGCCCAGTACAGGACGCCGAGCGCCCGCGCCGCGGCCGGATGGGCGAGCAGCCCCGCGCCCTCGCGCATCGCCAGCAGGCGCTCGAGGATCTTCGCGGCATCGGCGTCGTGCACGCCGCGCTCGTAGCCCTCGTCGTAGCGCGTCTGCGCCGCTGCCCGCAGGATCTCTTCGAGCGTGCCGGTCCGCGCCGCGTCCACCAGCGCCGCGCGCGTCAGCCCCGCCTTGCCCGCGTCGGCGTCCGCGAGGACGCTCGCCGCGAGGTACTCGCCGCGGTACACGGTCGCCGACTCGCTCGGCAGGTCCTGCGACCAGAGCTCGCGCGCGGCCTCGAGGCGCGGGTCCACGAGCGGCTCGTAGAAGTCCGTGCCGGTCAGGTGCACCGCGAGGCCGTCCTCGTACGGAACGATCATCAGCTCGAGCGGCTGCGTGTTCACCGAGAACCGGTGCTCGCCGAATCGAATCAAGTCACCGCCGCCGCCCTCGAACAGGTCCGCCTTGTCGCGCTGCCCACGGAGCGCGTCCTGTCGCGCGGCCTTGAGCCGCGACTCGAGCTCGTCCGCCTTGACCGCGTCGCCGAGCGCTCCGAGCTCGGCCGCGATGTCGCGGAGCTTCTGCACCATCGCGTCGGACGCGAAGTACGCGTTGACCTCGTCGGCCGTGGCGAGCTGCGTCGCGCGCCGGGCCACGCCCTCGATGATCCGCGTCGCCGCCTTCGCGAGGTTGCCGGACCGCCGCTGCCGCTCCGCCGCGAGCAGCTGCTTCTTCGCGCCGACCGCCTCCACGATCTCCTCGCGCTTGACGACGAGCTCGGCCGTCAGCTCGTCGATGTCGGCGAACCGCCCCTCGAGCTCCTGGAGCTGGACCAGAAGCCGCGTCAGCTCGGCGTCGCAGCGCTCCGGCGTATCGCACTGCGCGAGGCCCGACGCCACGCTCTGCGCGAGCAGCTTCACCTGCGCGCCGAACTCCGCGCGGCCCTCCTTCGTCGCGAGCTCGCGGTAGCGGCCCTCGATCGTCGCGCGCGCGCGGTTCACGCGCCCGAACGCGTCCGTGATGTTCTCGAGGATCGACGTGCGCTTCGTCGTGTCGGCGATCTTGAGCGAGCCGATCACGCCGCCGAGGAGATCCACGCCGGTCGCGACGCGATCGATCTCCACGCGGATGTCCCTCACGAGCGCGGCGGTCTGGAGCTCGCCGACCCGCACCGCGAGCGTATCGGCGCGCGTCACGAGCTCGCCGAACGCGTCGCCCTTCGCCAGAACGGCCGCGCAATCCACCGTCACCCGCTCGAACGCGGCCGTGACCTCGCCCTCGAGGGCCGCGAGGCGGGTGAGGTCGATGAAGCGCACGTCCTTCTTCGTGATGAGCTCGCCGCGCAGGCTGCGGAGCGAGGTCAGCGCGTCGAGGAACGCGTCGACGCGATCGAAGCCCTCGGAGCGCGTCGCGGTCAGGCGCTCGGCGACCTTTGCCTCGACCTCGGCGAGTACGCGCCGGGCCTCGGCCTCGAGGGCGACGACCTTGTCGTACTCGTCGAGGATGAGCTTCGCGACGCGTCGGACCTCGGCGACGGCGCCCTTGATGTCGCCGGCGTCGGCGTGGCCGAGCCAGTAGTACGCATCGGAGGCGCGCGTGGTCAGCGTGAGGATGTCGTCGAACGTGGTCCGCTGCGGCGACTCGGCGTTCGCGAGGCGCGCGATGGCGAGCGCGTCGGAGAGGCCACGCACGAGGTCCGCGTTGCCGACCTTGCCGAGGTAGCTGCCGTCGGTCGGCGCGCTCGCGGAAAACTCCGCAGAGGTGAAGGGCGTGCGCCACACCTGCATCGGATGCACGCGCGCGGGCTCGGCGGACGCGTTGCGCATGATGACGGTGCGCCCGTCGGCGAACAGCGAGTAGCCGCGGCACTCGATCGGGGCGGCGATGGCCTTCTCGATGAGATTGTACGTATAGAGGACGTACGTCCCATCGCGCCCGCGGTGATAGACGTAGAGGACGTCCTCGCCGTTGGGCGAGCGCAGCTCGTGCTCGAGGACGTAGTCCGATTGATCTCCCTCGCCCGCCGCGGGTTGACCGCGGCTGGCAGCACCACCGGATGGCGCGGTGTGATCGAAGAGCTTGTGCTCACCGCCGACGAGCATGTAGCCGCCGGGGAAGACGATGCCGTGATCCTCGGGGAGCGAGCGGCAGCCCTGCCCGATGCCATCGGCGCGCACGACCTTGCGCGACCGCGCGTCGAACACGAGGTAGCGCCACACCGTCTCGCGGAACGGCAGGAGCTTCATGACGATCAGGCCGCCCGGCTTGCTGCCGATGGGCGCATAGAAGATGCGCGCGTCGTCGAGCGTCTGGTTCGCGTCGTCGACCGGCTCGCTGTAGATGCCCTGCCCCGTCTCCGTGTTGTCCTCGACCTTGATCGTCAGATCGCCGTGAACGCACTCGACGAACACCGCGTCGAGGATGTTGTAGTGCGGGTGCCGGCCCGAGACCTGGTTCTCGCGCGTGACCTCGCGCCACTCGAAGTCGTACGGCGGCGGCGCGAGCTGCGCGTAGTCGCGGTCGCCGCGGTCGTCGACATAGACGAGCTTGCCGTCGGGCTCGATGCGCCAGCGGAGGACCTTGTTGTCCTTCCTGGTCGCGCCGGCCTGGAACACGGCGAGGAGCTGGGTGTCGCGCTTGACGAGCTGGATCAGGCGCGCGTCGCGGTAGTAGCGGTACAGGTTCGCGAAGTCGCGCTGGAGCTCGGCGCTCGTGAGGAACCCGCCGAGCGCGTCCTCCGGGAGCGGCGCGGTGTCGAAGGTGCCGTCCGGGTTCGCCTCGAACTTGTGGAGCGCGAGGACGTCGCTGATCTTGGTCTCGGCCTTGAGGCCGAGGAAGACGTTGTAGCCGAGCAGCAGGTGCTCGCCGACGCCCACGATGTCGACGGGCGCGCAGTTGTGGTCGGTCCGGACGCGCTCGGTGGCGACGAGCTGCGGCTCGGTCGTGCCGAAGAGGGCCTTGCGCCGCGCGTTCAGGCCATCGGCGCGCTGGGCGAGCTCGGTGCCCGCCGCGCCGAGTCGCGCGCGCAAGACTTGATAATTTCCGCCCGACAGGGCGGCGTCGGGATCTTTACCGCCCGCAAGAGCGGCGTCGCCTGGAGCTGCGCTCCGGTCACGACCTGGTTCGCTTCGCTCACTTCGGGTCGGCGGAGCCGACGAGGAGGAGACCACTGCGCCCTCAGCTCACCTTGTCGTCGGTGGCGCCGAGCTGCCGGGCCTGCTCGAGGAGGGCCTTGAGCTTGTTCTTCTGCGCGTCGTCGGCCTTGGTCATCAGGCTCGCGAGCAGGTGGGAGACCGTGGCGTTGTCGCCCGCCGCCGCCGCGCCGCCGTTGCCGCTCGCCGCGCGGACCATGTCCTTGACGTCGGCGAGGAGCTTCGCGCGCCCGCCGCCGCCGCCGCTCCCATTGCCGCCGCCGTCCCCGCCGCCGTAGTCACCGAGCATCTTGCGCGCGACCGCGCTGTTCTCGACGACGCCGTCGATCGAGCTGCCGAGCGACACCGCCCGCACGAACCGGTCGAAGAACTGGCCGTCGCCGCCGACGATCTTGATGTCGGCATGCGTCATCGCCTCGGCCATGACCTTGGCCTGCTGCTCGGTCATCAGCACGCGCGCCTTGATCTGCTCGAGGGCGATCACGCGATCGTTGTCGAGGCGCAGCCGGTACTCCTCGTGCTCGCGCGCCTGGCCGTCGAGCTGCTTCATCGCGTTCGCCTTCTCGGCGATGCCGTGGGCCTCCGCCATCATGCGGGCCTCGATCGCGCCCGCCTCCGCCTGCTTCGCCGTCACCTCGGCGAGCAGCCCCTCGCGCTTGCCGACGGCCTGCGCGAGCCCGGTCTTCTCGATGGCGATGGCCTCGGCCTCGCGGCCCTGCGCCTCGGCGAGCGCCTTGCGCCGCACGTTTTCGGCGATGACCACGCCTTCCTTTTCGGTGACGGCGACCTGCGCCTCGCGGATGCGCGCCTCGACCATGCCCTGCTTCTCGTGGGCGATCGCGTCGGCCTCCTTGACGCGCACGTGGGCGAGGCCCTCCGCCGCCGCCTCGGCCTGCGTGCCCTCGGCGCGGCGGATCATCGCCCGCGCCTCCTTGTCGCTCGCCTCCATCGCGGCGTCGGCCAGGATGATCTGCTTCTTCGCGGTGGCGGTGGCGACCTGCTGCTGCGCCTCCGCCTGCTTGATGTCCTTGATGAACAGCTCCTGCGCCGCGGCCTCGGCGTTGGTGATCGTCATCTGCTTGTGGCGCTTGGCATCGGCGTCCATGCGGAGGTCCTTGATGGCCTCTTCCTCGACAGCCACCGTCTTGTCGACGGCGATGCGGGCGCGGATGATGTCCGCGATCGAGCGCCGCTCGACCTCGAGCGCCTTCTCCTTGTCGATGTTCGTCAGCTCGACCTCGCGCTGCCGGCCGACCTCCTCGAGGTCATGCGCCTTGCTGACGCGCACCTTCTCGACCTCGACCTCGCGGATGCGGCCCTGCTCGGAGACCTGCACCGAGCGGAGCTTGGCCTGCTCGGCCATCTGGATGGCCTCCTCGGCGCGCTGCCGCTCGACGTGCGTGCGCTTCTCCTCCTCGAGCTGGAAGCGGTTCGCCTCGTTCTGCTCGCGCGCGTTCGCGATCGCGATTTCCTTGTTCTTCTTTGCCTCGGCCTCGGAGCGCTGCTGCTCGAAGCGGAAGATGGCCTCGTCGGAGGTCAGGTTCTGCTTGCCGAGCTCCATGCGCTCGCGCTGCTTGAGCTGGTTCGTATCGATGTTCGCGCCCGTCGTGATCTCGGTGATCTTGCGGATGCCGAGCGCGTCGAGGACGTTGGCGGGATCGAGGATGTCGAGCGGCGTCTGCTCGAGGAAGTCGATCGCGCAGTCGTCGAGGACGTAGCCGTTGAGGTCCTTGCCGATGACCTGGATGATCCGATCCTTGAAATGATCGCGCTGCGTGTAGAGCTGCTCGAACTCCATCTGCTTGCCGACGGTCTTGAGCGCCTCGGAGAACTTCGCGAGGAAGAGCTCCTCGAACGTGGACTGCTGTGACGCGCGCACGCAGCCGATCGACTGCGCCACGCGGAGCACGTCGATCGGCTGCGTGCGCGCGTCACAGCAGTCCACGTTCGAGGAGCTCTTCCTCGCGAAGTTCTCCGAGGCGCTCAAGACCGTCGGCAAGCAGATGGAGTTCGAGCAGCTCTACACGCAGCGCG
>JANXOM010000303.1 GCA_025353585.1 Deltaproteobacteria bacterium | reverse complement strand
GACGATGGAGACGGGACCGGCCGCAGGGGCATCCGGGGTCGGGGTGGTGGAATCGCCGCCGCAGGCGCTGGCCACGGGGAGCACCCCGCAGTTCACCATCCTCGTCGAGGCGCTCACCGCCGCCAACCTCGCCACGACGCTCGATGGGACGGGCCCGTTCACCGTCTTCGCCCCCACCGATGCAGCCTTCGCGAGCCTCCTCACCGAGCTCGGCGTGACGAAGGCCCAGCTGCTCGCCGATGTCCCGACGCTCACCAAGGTGCTGACCTACCACGTCGTCGCCGGTGAGGTGCTCAAGGCCGACGTCCCCGTCGGCGCGCCGATCACCACGGTCGAGACCGGTACCTTCACGGTCGACGCGCAGCTCAAGATCACCGATGGCCTCGGTCGCAAGGCGACCATCACCTCGACCGACACGTTGACCTCGAACGGCGTGATCCACGTCATCGACAAGGTCCTCCGTCCCGCGTCGTGAGGCGCGGCGGGGCGGCGGGCGCCAGGCGTGGTACACGAGCACATGTCCAGGTACGCGGCGGTGCTCGGAGTGCTGGCGGCGTGTGGGGGTGGGGCGAGCCCCGCGGGCGATGACACGATCGCGCCGCTGGATGCCGCGCGGGCCGATGCGTTCGTGGGCGACGCCGGCTCGGCGGGGCCGGTCCACGATCCGATCAGCTTCACGGTCAGCTCGTTCAACCAGCCAACGTGGGATGCGACGGGCGCGTTCCTGTTCTCGGCGCCGCTGGGCACGTCGTCCGACAACTACGCCGAGATGCGGGCGTCGTTCCCGGCGCTGATCCCGGACCACACGTACAACGCGCAGCAGAAGATCTGGCCGTCGGCGCACGCGCACCCCCCGCCGTACGATGGCGAGGAGACCAACCTGCTCGCGGCGAGCGGGTTTCACACCGGTAACGTGTTCCATCTCGCCGACTGGGCAACGCCGCAGGGAATCGCGCTCGCGCTCATGCTGTTGCCGAACGGCGCGGCAGCGACCGGCGCGACGCCGGACGGCGAGCTGCCGATGATCGCGAACTCGCTGTTCCCGCTGAAGCTGACCGGGGAGCTGTCCCTCGATGCCACCGTGGTCGACATGCAGTTCGGGTCGAGCTACCCCGATTCGACCGCGGCGGCCCCGCTGACGGTGGGCTACTCGCACATCCCGCTGTTCTTCACGGAGACGACGGCGCAGGCGCCGACCGAGCTCCAACCTGGCGAGTACTCGTGGCACGGCAGGGCCATCGACGCGACCGGCGCGGGCTTCGAGGTGTACGCGGGCCCGTTCTACATCGAGCCCTGACCGCTGCGCGCGGATCGCGCGAGCATCGCTGCGTACGCGAGTAACAGGAGCGTCCAGGCGGTCATGACGACGAGACAGACCATGGCCTCCACGTCAGCAACCGCCGGGCCAGCCCGCCGGCGTCCGTAACCCCGCAGCCCGTGGTCCCGGCCTGCCACCCCGACACGGGCCGCCGGCGCCCGCTGCGCCAGAACGGCGACGGCCGCCCCCCACCCCGGGGACGCTGTCATGTTTGTCAACTCTGCACTTTCAAGCTTCCGCCATCGTTTCATGACGTTAGCTGGGGACGCTGTCACGTTTGTCAACGCTGGGTCCGCGCGCCGCGTTGTCCGGAAAGCGGACAAAGGCGCCGCCGCTCAGCTCGCAGCCAGAGTTGACAAACGTGACAGCGTCCCCGGTTAGGTACGCGGGATCGTTGGAGATGTTCGAATAGCCAGAGTTGACAGAAGTGACAGCGTCCCCCGGGGGCCGGGGGGGCGTCGCGGCCGCGGCGCCCCGTGGTGTCGCCGCTAGCGCGTGGCCTTGAGCTTCTTGATCTCGCTGATCAGCTCCGGCACGGCCTTCTCCCACTCCATGACCAACCCGTAGTCGGCCACCTGGAAGATCGGCTCGTCCTTGTTCTTGTTGATCGCGACGATCGTCTTGCTGCCCTTCATGCCCGCGAGGTGCTGGATGGCGCCCGAGATCGCGACCGCGAAGTATAGGTTCGGCGCGACGATCTTGCCGGTCTGACCGACCTGCCAGTCCGCCGGCACCATGCCCGCATCGGTCGCCGCGCGCGACGCGCCCATCGCCGCGCCGAGCAGGTCCGCGAGCTGCTCGAGCACCTTGAAGTTCTCGCCGTTCTTCATGCCGCGACCACCGGCGACGACGACCTTCGCGTCGCCCAGGTCGGGGCGGTCGCTCTTCGTCGCGTCGAGCTTCTCGAACGTCGCGCCGAGCGCGTCGACCGTGCCCGCCGCCGCCGTCGTCACCGCGCCCGCCGCGCCCAGCTCGGCCGCGGACTCGAACTCCGACTGCCGCACGGTCACGCACACGATCGGCGTCGTGATCTCGACGGTCGAGTATGCGTTGCCGGCGAGGATCGGGCGCACGAACTCCTTCGTCCCCTTCATCTCCTTGATGTCCGAGGCCATGCCGGCATCGAGCAGCGCCGCGACCCGCGGGATCAGGTCCTTGCCGAGCGCGGTCGCGGTCGCGGTCACCACTGTCGCGCCGTTCTCCTTCGCGAGGCGAGCCACGATCGGCGCGTACGTCTCCGCGAGGTAGTGCGGGAGCGCACCGTCCTCGACCACGATCACCTTGCCCGCGTACTTCGCCGCGCCCGCGCTCGCCGCTTGCGCGCCGGCGCCGACGAGCAGCGCGATGACCTCTCCGCCGTGCGCGGCCGCCGCCGTGCGCGCGAAGGCGATGTTCGACAGCGCGCTGATGCGCAGCGCCGCGTCCTGAAACTCACAGAATGCGAGGATGTTGCCCATGGCCATTTCTCCTTAAAGCGCCTTCGCTTCGTCGGCGAGCTTCTTCACGAGCGTGGAGACATCGGCGACCAGCTGGCCGGCCGCTCGCGGCGGCGGCAACGTCACCACGGTCTCCTTGATCACCGGCGCGCCGACGCCGTAGTCCGCGAGCTTCTTCTGCTCGTAGGGCTTCTTCTTCGACGCCATGATGCCCTTGAGCGATGGCAACCGCGCGCCGTCGCCGCCGTACGCGTGCGTGGCCGGCGTGACGCCGTTCTTCACCGCGTGCGCGCTGACGATGCGTAGGTCGACCGTGACCACGGCCGGCACCGGCACGCGCTTGAACTCGACGCCGCCATCGACCTCACGACCCACGAGCAGGCTCTTCGCCGCCGCGTCCGTCTCGATCGACGCCGCGAACGTGGCCTGCGGCCAGCCGAGCTTGCCGGCGAGCATCTGCCCGACCTGGTTCGCGTCGCCGTCGACCGCCTGCTTGCCCATCACGACGACGTCGGGCTTCTCGGCCGCGATGATCGCGGCGAGCACCTTCACCACGGCGAGGGAGTCGAGCTCGGCGTCGCTCGCCACCACGTGGATCGCGCGATCGGCGCCCATCGCGAGGCAGTTGCGGATCTCCTTGCCCGCGTCCTCCGGGGCGAGCGAGACCACGACGATCTCGCTGCCGGCGATCCGCGTCGGGCCTTCGCCATTCTCGAGGAGCCGCAGCGCGGTCTCGACGGCGTACTCGTCGAACGTGTTGACGATCCAGGAGGCGCCGGCGAGGTCGATGTGACCGTCCTTGAGCTTGGCTTTCTGGGTCGGGTCGGGAACCCGCTTGATCGGAACGAGGATCTTCATCACTTCTCCTTGATGGCGAGGCCGGTTGTCACGAGCGCGACGACCCAGTCGGCCGCGCGCACGATATCGAACTTCTTCGGACGGGCACCAGGCGTGGTGCCGCTGATCGCCGGGGCGCGCCCGAGGACCCACGCGAGGGCGAGCTCGTCGAGCGCGCCGAAGATCATGCGCGCGGCGATGGGCGCCGGCACGCTCGCGTCCATCTCGCCCTGCTCCTGTCCGCGCGCCACGACGCCGCCCAGCATGCGCAGGAAGTCCGCGAACGACGTGTTCTCGTACTCCTTCATGAACTTGTTGCTCTGCCGCAGCTCGATCGTGAGCACCTCGGCCGCTGCGGGCTCGTCGTGAATCAGCCGCAGGTACGTCCGGATCAGCGCGTGGAGCTGCGCGAGCGGCGGCAGGCCCTCGATGGCCGCGGCGAGCGTGGCGTTGACCACCTGCATCCGCGCCTCGAACAGCGAGATCAGCAGGTCGTCCTTGTTCTTGAAGTAGAGATAGATCGTCCCGTCGGCCACCCCGGCGTCCTTTGCGATCTCGCTCACTTTGGCGGCAAAGAACCCGTGGCGCGCGAAGACGCGCTCGGCCGCGGCGAGGATCCGCTCGCGCTTGTCGCTCGACCCGGCAGCCTTGTCGGCGACTGAATGAGCCGTCATTCATTTGCTTGATACCCCTCGTGGCGCGCAACGTCAAGGTGGCGGCGTGCTACAACCGCGCCGTGCGTAGCCCACTGCGTAGCCGCTTCTTGCTGGCCCTCGTGTGCGCGCCGCTCCTCGCTGGAGCTGCGTGCCACAAGACCACCTCCACCACGACCGATCCCGGCCTCGGGAGCGCGCTTGACCACGGCAGCGATATGGCGCTGGTGACCGGCGGTCCGGTCGACACGACCCCGCTCGCCGGCGTCGATCTATCGAAGCTCGAGGCCGATCAGCAGAAGCTGTTCTACACGCTCGTCGGCTCGCTCTCGTCGCCGTGCGGCAAGGCCCACAGCCTGCGCACGTCGTTCACGACCGATCAGAGCTGCAAGCGCGCGCCGTTCGCGGTGCGTTACCTCATGATGCTCGTCGAGGACGGCGCCCCCGAGGACATCGCGCGCAAGGACTGGCAAGCCAAGTACAAGGCCCAGGGCGCGCCGCTCAAGATCGACGTCTCCAAGGCGCCGCACGAGGGTGGCGCCGAGGACGCGCCGGTCCGCTTCGTCGAGTACTTCGACTACGGCTGCCCCCACTGCGCCGCGTTCAAGCCCCTCATGGAGCAGATGCTCGCGGACGAGTCCGGCAAGGTCGTGACGTACTTCAAGATGTTCCCGATCGAGAGCAAGCACCCGGACTCGCGCAGCGCCGCGCAGGCCGCGCTCGCTGCGAACACGCTCGGCAAGTTCAAGGAGATGCACGATCTCCTGTTCCAGAAGACTCCCGAGCACAACCACGACGCGGTCGCCGGCTACGCCAAGCAGCTCGGCCTCGACGCGGCGAAGTTCGAGGCCGCCTACGTCGCCGCGGG
>JANXOM010000296.1 GCA_025353585.1 Deltaproteobacteria bacterium | reverse complement strand
TTCCTCACGAAGCTCGACATCGATCGGCGGCTCATCATGCCGCCCAAACCGACGCGCGAGCCCCGAAATTCCTCGTCGGGCGATCGAAATTCCGGAGCGTTTTCGGTCATCTACGCGAACGAATCGAGGGGATCCCTCAGGATCCGCACCCATCGAACTTTCGAAAGGATCCCGCTGCCTGGATAGTTCGGGGACGGTGGTAGGACACGACCTCAAAATTCACGACTGCAGCAGTCTCGCCATCGGCGTGCAGGGATCCTTCACCATCGACCGCATGACCATCGCGAACTCTTTGGGCTTTATCAGCGCACACAACCACACTCAGACCGCAATCCAGCTTTCGAACGCACTGATGTACGGGCGAAGTAACCAGACTCCGGTCAACTTCACTGGAATGTCCGGGAGCTTGAGCTTTTCTACGATCGTAACGGCGGACGTCGACCCCACCGTCACCCCACAAGCAGTTTTGTGTGGTCCGGACTTCACGCTCCGGTCGTCAATTGTGTGGTCGCCTGGAACGACGGTCGCGCCGGTGTCGGGGTGCAACATCGCGACGAGCTTGATCGGTCCAACAGCGGTCGCTGGGGCTCCGAATAGCGATCCGCAGTTCGTCAGTTCAACATCAAATGACTATCATCTCAAGCCAACAAGTCCGGCCGTCGATATGGTTACCACGGGTCCGTCGACGGATTTTGAAGGCGACCATCGACCACAGGGCGCGGGATTCGACGTCGGCGCAGACGAGTACAAACCGTAGCCGGCTCGACGTTACTTGACGGGGGTCGGCTTGCCGGGCGGCGGGCCCGGGGGGGCCGTGCCGGCGCGCGCGGTATTCTGCGCGGCTTCCATGAACGAGCGGCCCTCGAAGATGACGCCCTTGTCGACCTGCAGGCTCGGCGTGTGGAGGTCGCCCTTCACGCGGCCGGGGGCGTGGATCTCGATAGACCGCTTCGCCTTGATGTTGCCGACGACGGTGCCCTGGATGATGACCTCGCCGATGTCGATCTCGGCCTCGACGTGCGCGCCCTCGCCGATGACGAGGACGTCGTCGCTGAAGACCTCGCCCTTGAACCGGCCGTCGATGCGGACCGTGCCCTCGAACGTGAGCTTGCCTTCGAACGAGGCGCCACGCCCGAGGAGGGTCGTGATCTCGCCCATCGCTGCCTGTCTCGCTGTAGCCACCATGCCCGCAGGCTACAGGATCGCGATTACTGGATCGAGCCGACGCAGGACGAGATGTCGAAGAACATGAAGGCGAGCGCCTTCTCCTGCGGGGACAGATCGCCCGTCGAGCACGCTTTCCCGTTGCCGCCGGCCGTGTTCGGATAAGCCCCGCCCTGGTTGCCGTCACCCGAGACGTGCATGTCGGAGAACACGACCTTGCCGCAGCGCTGCGTCTGGTCCACCTGCTCGTTCGGCGTCGTGAACTGGAACATCTGCGGCGTCGTGCCATCCGCGAGCGTCACCCAATCTTCGCCGAGCGTTGGATCGACCGCGCTACAGGTTGTCTTTCCGGTCCCCGGCTGGATCGGAACCGCGTCCTGGGTTGCCGAGATGTTGACCTGCGGATCGAGCGCCCAGATGCCGAACGAGACGCCCTTCGGATTGTCGACCTCGTCGATCTTGTCCACCGACCCGTCGGGGAGCCCATTGTCGCTGTTGCTAAACTTCGCGACTTTCGTCCACTGCGCCGGCTTCTGGCCGTTGCCGTTGTCTCCGTGGGTGTCCCCTTCAACCCAGATGTTGTGCCAGTGCGAGAGGAACACGCGCCCGCCGGCGTCCGCGTACGCCTTCATGTGATCCAGCGCGGCCTGCGGCTTCGTCTGTGCATACTGATTGCCCTCGCACGACAGGATGACGATGTCGTAGTTCGCCAGCTTGCCGGGATCGTTCCCGGTGCCCCAGAGCTTGGCCGAATCGGCGAAGTTTCCCGTTCCGCCGCCGAAGCCATTCTCGAACTTGGCGACGCCGACACCGGGCGAGCCCTTGTCTGCCCACAGATGCACGCGACCGTCCTGGCCGTCGGTCTTGATCTCCGAGTCGTCGACACCGAGCTTCCGGATCAAGCACTCGAGCGAATCGGCGCCCCCCGTCGAGATCGCGATGTTCGGCAGGTCGACGCTCTTCGTGTGACCGGAGATGTCGGTGCGGCTCTTCGGCAGGGTGGTGTCCGCCTTGTCGACGGCGCTCGTCGAGCAGCCGGGCACGTTCGGGATGATGACCTGCTTGCGCCACTTGCCGATCGTGACGACGAGCGGGATGTTCGCGCCCGAGGGCACGCCGACGAGCGTGAAGTTGCCGTGCTCGTCGCTGACGGCGGACACGATCGGATCGCCCGGCAGGCTCGTCGCGCATGTCGTGCACGCGAGCGTGTCCGAGAACGCGCCCGGATCGCTGTTGGGCACGTAGACGTTGACGTCGTACAGCGGCAGCGTGCCGTTCGGCGCGAATACGCGGCCGGTCAGCGTGGTGTTGCCGGTCTCGGACATCGAGCAATCCTCGACCTGACAGGAGAGGCCGGTGCAATGGTTCGACCCGCTGCCGTGGCCGCTCCCTCCGTCGTTCGTGCCGTCGTCCCCTCCCACGACATTGTTGCCGCAGCCGAATAGCGCGACGAGCCCGACGCCGAGGAGAAGCTTAGCCATTCTGCAATGGTATCGGACCCGCGCTCAGATCGGAAGGAACGCGCGCCTGACCAATTCTCACTGGATCGGCGTCACGCAGCTCGAGATGTCAAAGAAGATGAACGCGAGCGCCTTCTCCTGGGGGGAGAGGTCGGTCTGGGCACAGCCCGACCCGCCGCCGGGCCCCGGATAAGGCTCTCCGTGACGGGACCGCGAACCGGATGACACGTGCATGTCGGAGAAGACGACCTTGCCGCAGGCCTGGTCGGCCGTGGCGCCGACCGGTGTCGTGAACTGAAGGTCCTGCACAGACGTGTGGTTGGCATTCGCCGGGAGAGTCGGGTCGATGTAGAGGAACTGCGTCGCCTCGGTCGGGTCATCGGCGGTGCACGTGTAGCGCGCGCCGTCGATCGGGATCTGGCCGGGCACGGTCGACGCGCCGACGTTCGTCAGCCACGTCGCGAACGACGCGCCCTTCGGGTTCTGCACGGTATCGACGCTCGAGGTCGCCTGCTGGAGATCCTGGGGCGCGGCGAAGTTCCAGGTCGCGACCGACTCCCATGCCGGGATGCCGTGCTCGGGGTGGCCCTGCTCGCCGCCGATCCAGATGTTGTGCCAGTGCGTCATGAACACGCGGCCGCCCAGGTCGGCGTACTGCTGCACGGCCTCGAGGGCGGCCTGCGTCTTCGTGGCGGGGTGCTGCCCGCCCTCGCACGACAACATCACGATGTCGTACGCCGACAGCGTGGCGAGCGAGTCCCACATCGTCTCGGCGTCGCCAAACGCCGCGCCATCGCCCCCGGGCCAGCCCGCCTGGAACACGTTCGCGCCGCCGTCCGAGCCGAGACCGTTGTTGACATAGAGGTGGACGTGGCCGGCGCCGGTGTCGTTCGTGATCTCCTTCGGCGAGATCCCGAGCTTGGGGAGCAAGCACTCGAGCGCGTCGGCGTTACCGGTGGTGATCGCGATGCGCGGCATGTCGACCTTCGGCGCGCCGGTGCCGTCGACCGCCGTCAGCGGGGAGGCGTCGGTGATGTTCTTCGGCAGCGTGGTGTCGACGGCGCTGATCGCCGTGTCCTGACACGCGGTGACGGCGGCCGGGATCACGATCTGCCGGCGCCACTTGCCGACCTGGATCACGACGGGCACGTTCGCGCCCACGGGCACGTTCGGCAGCGAGAAGTGACCGGCCTCGTCGGTCTTGGTCAGCGTGATCGCGCCGCCGAGCACATCGTCGGCGCAGCGATCGCACGAGAGCCCCGTCGGCAGCGGACCTGGATCCGCGGCGGGCACGTACACGTTCACGCCGTACAGCGGCAGCGTGCCGTTGGGCGCGAAGACAGTGCCCGAGATGGTCGTGTCGGGCAGGCCCTTCGAAGAGCAGTCGACTTGCTCGCACTGGAGCGTGGTGCACGCGTCGGCCGGTGCCGCATCGGCGCCGCTGCCTGCATCGACGTCACCCGCACCGTGGTGTTTCCCGCACGAGCTCGCAGCGAGGAGAGAAGCGATAAACCAGCCGGCGCGAGGACCCATTGCAGCAAGTCTACCAACGAAGTGCACGCGCGAGAATGTGATCCTCGGACCTACTATTTGACGAGCTTCGCGTCGATGTCGATCTCGCCGCTGTCCGGCCACGTCAGGTCCTTCGTGAAGACCTGGTAGTCCTTGAGTCGGAGGTCGAGGTGCTTGGCCGAGGTCATGTCGACATCGGTGATCGTCTTGGGCGTCAGCCCCTTGTTCTGGTTGTCGAGGCGAATCTCCGCGCCGGACGGGGTCGAGACGATCTTCAGCTTGCCCTTCACCGTCTGCAAGAACGAGCTGACCTCGGTCTCTCCGCCGCCCGGGGGGACGTCGACGGTCTTGCTGTCGCCGACGTAGTGCGCGAGCGTGAGCTTGATCTCGTGCCGCGTCCCGACGGGCACGCCGGGGATCGTGAACGGAGTCACACCGCCGACCTGCTGGCCGTCGAGGAAGATCTGGGCCCCCGGGGGCGTGGACTCGACGCGGATCGACCCGATCGTCGGCGGCGCCTCGCGGGTCGCGCGCAAGACGAAGTACGTCGCGGTGGCGGCGGCTGACACGGCCAGGAGCCCCACCACGACGAGGCCGAGCCAGCGCTTGCTGCTGCTCAGCTGCAGGTGCGCGGGGAGCTCGTCACCTTCCGTGAGCCGCAGCTGACCGGTCAACGTCGGCGGCATCGGCTGGGCGCCGAACGGCTGGTACGCGTAGAGCGCCCCCGGCGATGCGTATTGCCCCGACGGCTGGCTCGGATCGGTCGCGTACGGCGGCTGCGCGTCGTACGTCAGCGCGCCCGGCGGATAGCTGCCTGGTGGCGCGTAGCCCTGCATCGGCGGCGGCGGGTAGGACGCCTGCTGCGGAGGCATGCCCGGCCGCGCGCCGTTGGTGTTGTAGGCGGGATAGCCGGGCGGCGGCTGATAGGCCATCGGCGGCGGGTAGGCCGGCTCCGGTGGCGGGGGTTGCGCCACGGGCATCGGGCGCGGCGTCGGCATCGGCATCGGCTCGCTCGTCTGCGCCCCGACGATCGCCTGGAGCACGCTCGACGGCGAGGCCACGCCGCCGGGCGGCGTCCGGCGCGACGGCCGCGGCTTGCGGAGCTCGCTGACGGCCGGCGTGTGGATCTTGGCGGCGAGGGCCGGGGGCGCGACGGCGGCCGTGCGGGCCGTGCGCGGCGCCGGGGACTTCGCGGGCGCGCTCTCGCGGAAGTCGCGCTGCATCGTGGGGCCGTCCTCGTCGGGCGGCAGGTCGCGCCCGCCGCCGAGCGTCGGCGCGTCGTCGTCGTCCTCGGCCTGGTCGCGGCTCGCGACGCCGGTGCTGCGGTTGCGATCGTTCTGGATGGCAGCGTCGATCGCGGCGGCGAGCGCGGCCTCGTCTCCCCCGCCGTCGTCGTCATCGTCCTCGTCCCCGAGGCCCGGGTGCGTCTGGTCGTCGAGGTCGTGGTCGCTTTGTCCGGTGGCCGGACGCGGCGCTTGCGTGATCATCGTGGCGTCGGGGCCGCTCGCGTAGTCGACGTCGTCGTCGGACAGGTCCGGCGCAGACCCGGCTGCGGCCGGCCTCGTGATCTGCGTACGCTCGCCGATGTTCTCGAGCTCGTCCTCGATCGAGTGCGTGTCCGCGGAGTCGGCCCACGCGCGCACGGCCCTCGGCGGCCCGGCGTTCGCGGGGACGGCGGCGCGCTGCGCGGTCCGGGCCGCCGGGCGCGGAGCACGGGCCGCCGCGGACGGCTCGAGCGTCAGGAGCCCGCTCGGTTCGTTCTCGGCCTGGTCCGGATCCCCGGGCGCGGGGCCGAGCTCGCGGGTCTCCTCGTCGAGCTGGCGCGGACGCGCGGGCGCGCGCGGCGCCACGGGCGCGATCATGGGCGCCGCCGGGCGCAGCGGCGCGGCGGCCGCGGGCGGCTTCGCGATCGACGGGATCTTGCCCGTCGGGGGCTTGCCGGCGAGCGACGGCAGCGGGCCCGTCGTCTTGCTCGGGGACCGCGCGGGCGGCGCGCCGGCCGCGACCACCGGGCGGCCCGCGGGTTGCGGGGCGACCTTGGGCGCGCCGACTGGCGGCGTGGGCTTGGCGCCGCGCTGCACGTTGCCGTTCTTGTCCAGGTCGCTCATGCGGAAGATCACGCTGTTCTCGTCGCGGATCTCCTCCTTCGCGTGCGCCAGCGCGCCCGCCGGCAGCGGCTGCGTCGACAGCGGGCCGTCGCGCATCTCCATCTGCGCGTCGAGCTCGTCGGCCGGGATCTGCGGCGGATCACCGACGACGTTGCGCAGCACGCTCGACAGCTTCGCGGCCGTGAACACCGGCGAGTACGCGTGCAGGAAGCGCTCGAGGTCCGTCGCGAGGTCACCGGCGCTCTGGTAGCGCTCGCCCGGCACCTTCGCGAGCGCGTGCATCACGATGCGCTCGAGCTGCGGCGGGATCCCGGGCCGGAGCGTGGACGGCGGCGCGATGTCGGCCTTGCGCGCCATGTCGAGCAGCTTGTGCAGATCCTCCTCGAGATAGAGCATCTGCCCCGTGATCATCTCGTACAGCACGATGCCGGCCGAGAAGATGTCCGAGCGGTAGTCGATCGGGTCGCCCCAGGCCTGCTCGGGGCTCATGTAGTAGTACTTGCCCTTGATGACACCGATCGCCGTCTGGCGCGCCTTCGAGGTCGCCTTCGCGATGCCGAAATCGACGAGCTTGACCTCGCCGGCGTAGCTGACGAGGACGTTCTGCGGCGAGACATCGCGGTGCACGATGCCGAGCGGCTTGCCCGCGACGTCCTTCTTGCGGTGCGCGTAGTCGAGCGCGGCGGCGACCTCTTTCCCGACGAAGGCGCAGATGTCGAGCGGCATCTCGAGGTCGACCTCGCTGCCCTTCCGGAGCAGCTTGTAGAGGTCCGCGCCGTCGATGTACTCCATCGTGATGTAGTAGGTCTGGCCGACGCGGCCGAGGTCGAACGTCTGCGCGATGTTGCCGTGCGTGAGCTGCACGGCGATCTTCGCCTCGTCGACGAGCATCTGGATGAACTGCTCGTCCTCGGCGAAGTTCGGGTGGATCATCTTCACCGCGACGTACTTCTCGAAGCCGGCGATGCCTTTTGTCTTCGCGAGGTGGATCTCGGCCATGCCGCCGACGGCGACCTGGCGCACGAGCCGGTACGGCCCGAACTGCCGCTCAGCCATTGGCGATGTCCGGCGTGGGCCCGTGCTTGAGCATCTCCGCGTTGCCGGGGTGGACGAACATGCCGACGAGCCGCAGCGGCGTCTTCGCGCCCCGGTCGAACGTACACACGACCTCGGTCGCGATACCGTACGCGACGTTGACCACGTAGCTCGCGGCCGCGTTGGCCACGAGGTAGAGGCCGAGCCCGGCGCCGTAGGTCTTGCGGTCGATCTGGTTCGGCGAGTGGATGCACTTGTCGATGTACGCGAGGATCGTGTTCTTCGCGAGGCGGCCGAACCGATCGCGCACCGCGATGGCGAACTTGTCGGCGGTGGCGGCGTAGCGGATCGAGACCGGGCGCGGCGACCGCGAGCGCGTGCGGTCGTGGGGATCGATGTCGGCGAAGACCGACTTACCAGCGCTGTCGACGGGCGCGTCGTACAGCGCGTTCATCAGGAGCTCCTCGCAGACCGAGCCGATCGCGGTGCGGACCTGCCGGCGCATCTTCGCCTCCTCGGCGAACTGCAAGATCGTGTCGATCGCCTTGCCGCGGCCCTCGAAGTCGCGCAGCCGGACGTAGTTCACGTCGGTCCCCAGCGGCAGGTACTTCTCCACGCCAAAGATGTCGCCCGTCAGCAGCTTCTGCGCCGTGACGTAGACGCCGTGATCGAGCTCCTCGCCGACGATGACGTGGTTGACGCGGTCGTCGGTCATGTACGAGGTCAGCTCGGCGAGGGGCGCCTGCGGCGTGACGATGGTGACGTGGGCGCGGTCGCGGAGCTTCGCGAGGAGCGGGCCGATCGTGTCGAGCTTGCCGCCGGAGGTGGCGTGGAAGATGTAGCGGTGCGGGATGACGTCGGCGTCGATCGCGTCGGGCGTGCGGACGGCGTCGACATCCGCACCCGCGCGTTCGAGCGCGGCGACGATCCGTCGCAGCTGATCGAGGTCGCTTGAGATCGCGAGGACGCGGCGCTTCGACAAAGTTCCCGGAAGGCCGCCACGCGGCCGAAGCATTCACAGCATATCACCGCCGGAGCACGCCGGGCGCGCTGCGGGTATCCTCCACGCGTGCAGATCAGCAAGCGCGTCGTGATCGGCGCCGTCGGGGCGATGATCGTGATGGTCGGGGTGATCGCGTTCCTCCTCGGACGCGAGAGTGGGCGGCACCGGGCCGTGCTCCCGCCGGCCGTCGCGGGCGCGCCCTATGTGCCGCCGCCGCTGCCGCCCGGGGCCATCCCGCAGCTGACGGGCGCGGCGCCCTACACGCTGCCGGCCGCCGGACCGCCCGGACCGTCCGAGGCACCGCCGCTACCAACGGCGCCGCCGCGTCGCCCCGGCCCGCCGCCCCTCTCCGACGACCCCGACGAGGCGGCCCAGGTCCACGCCTACTTCTTGCGGATGGACGAGATCCAGGCCGGGCCATCCGGCGACCCGGGCGAGGTCGCGAACAAGCTGATCGCCTCGTCCCTGGGCGGCGACTCGTCGGGCTTCGACCAGCTCATCACGAGCGCGTCGGGCGCGCTGGCGGCCGCGAGGGCCGTGCCGGTGCCGGCGCCGTGCGCGGCCTATCACGCGAAGCTGATCGCGATGCTGACCGACAGCGTCGCCATGCTCGGCCAGCTGAAGTCATCTCTGGCCTCGAAGGACATGGGCGGCCTGACCGCCATCATGCCGGCGGCCAACGCCCTGCAGAGCCAGACCACGACGCTCGAGTCCCAGGCGCGCGAGCTGAAGAAGCGCTACGGCCTCTAGTGTCCGGCCGCCGGCCAAACCCGAGGGGCCTGGCCCCTTTGTTGTGCCTTTGTTGTGTCCGGTGGCCGGACATGAGCGCGAGTCAGTACTGGATCAGCGCCGAGACGTAGGCGCGCATGCCCTCGTACGGGTTCGGCAAGTACTCGAGGTGCGGCTCGTAGTCGAAGAACACGTCCGGCTGGTAGAAGTGGCCCGCGAGCGCGTCGTACAGCGTGGCGCGCAGCTGCACCTTCGGACGCGGCGTCCACGTGAGGCCGAGCGAGAGCTCCGCGATCGGCGGCAGGCGGTCCAGCACGAGGTCGGTCGCGGGGACCGTGACGAGGTTCGTCGGGTTGCCGTTCGCGTCGTAGGTCGAGGTGCGATAGTCGACGAGGCGGTTCGGATCCTCGGTCGCGCCCGAGACCTTGAGGTTCGTCGTCGCCGAGAGCTTGCCGCTGACGAGGTTCCACACGCCGGCGAGGTTGAAGACGTGCTCGGGTAGCGCGAGCAGCAGGCCCTTGTCGCTCGCCTCGCCGCGCATCCACGTGTAGCCGAGCTCGAGGCGGTGGCCGCCCTGGATGTAGAGCTTGCCGAGGAACTCGACGGACGCGATGTCGCGCGCGCCGGCGTTCGTGTACTGGCCCGACGTGACCTGGATGAGATCGTTGACGCGCGTGTAGCTACCGTCGATGCGGAAGGCGAGCTCGCGGATCCGCCGGTCGCCCTTGAAGATACGCGCGTTGATCTCGGCCTGGAGCGCATCCGACGTCTCGACTTTGAGGTTCGGGTTACCGCCGATCTGCAGGCCCTCGCCGTTGCTGACGGTGTCGTTGAACACCGGCGGGCGGAAGCCCTGCGTGTAGTCGAGCTTCAGGTACCAGCTCGGGATGAAGCTCCACACGACCGCGCCCGCCACGGTGGTCGTGAGCGGGTAGTTCAGCGAGCCGAGCGAGGTCGGGGCGAGCTGCAGTCGACCGCCGAGATCGAAGATCAGGTTCTTCGTCGGCCGCCACTGGGGGTTCACGTACGCGCCGAGCACCGTGCGGCTCGCCGGGAACGCGAAGACGAGCGGGCAGCCGGGGACGGGCACGAGGCCCATCGCCGTCGCGCTGTACTCGCGCGGACACTGGAGCGGGACGCGGCGCAGGTCGACCGGCGAGATCAGATCGGTCAGGTTTCCCGTGCCAGAGACGTTCGTGTCGTCGGGCTTCCACTCCTTGAACGCCTCGCCGCCGTACTGGATGCGGAGCTGGTGACCGAGCTCGATGTCGCCGTCGAGGGCGCCGCCGGCGCGATAGCTCGTCAGGTCCGCCTTGAAGCCGAGGCCGCCGGGCAGGAGGCTCGACGGGGCGAGGACCTGCAGCGGATCGAAGCCGCGGACGAACTGCTGCGCGTACGCGCGGACCGTCACGCCGGCGCGACCCTCGGCGAGGCGCGTGCGGTACTCGAGCACGGCGAAGCGATCGAACTGATCGCCGCGGTTGTCACCGCTCGTACCCAGCGGGTCGAAGCACGCGGGGCCGCCCGGGTTCGCCTTGCACGCGGCGGTCGGCTCGTGGCGCACCGGATCGCCGGAGAATCCCATCGGGCTGTACTTGCGACCGAACGGCGCGGACACGCGGAGCTGGAGCTTGTCGAGCGTGATCTTCGCGTCGAGGTTGACGATGATCGACTGCGCCTCGTCCGTCGTGGTCAGCGGGCCGTAGATGTTCGCCGCGTTGGGTTGCGGGATCGCGCCGTGGAACAGGAGCAGCGGGTCCTGGAACGCCCCGCCCTGGTACGTCTCGACGCTGCCGTGCGCGAAGACCTTGAGCTTGCCGCCGAGGACGTTCGGGGCGCCCACCATCGCGTAGAGGCGGCCCATGCTGCGATCGCCATTGCCATCGCCGAGCGTGGCGCCCATCTCCACGCCATCGACGTCGTCGGCGTCCTTCGTGATGACGTTGAAGATGCCGAGGAGCGAGTTGCTGCCCCAGAGCACGCCGCCCGGCCCCGTGATGAGCTCGACGCGCTTGACCGTCTCCATCGGGACGACCCGCGAGATGCCGGGCACGTTGACGAACGGGTCGAACAGCGAGAGCCCGTCCTGCAGGTACTGGACGGCTTGCACCTGGCCGCGGACGACGGGCGTGGCGAACGTGCCGTTGCCGAACGCGACGCGCTGCCAGCCCGGGATCGTGTCGGCGAGCTGCTCGAGATCCTGGAACTGGCGGTCCTTGATCTCGTCGGCGGTGACGACCGTGACGATCGCGGGCGCCTCCTGCACCGTGGTCACGCCCTTCGCGGCGGACTGCACGATGTTCGCGAGGTCGAGCGCCTCGTCGGCGGCGGGGCCGGCGCTCGCGTCGCCCTGGTCGAGCACGATGGCGGGGACCTCCACGTCGGAGACGGGCGCCGCGTGGGCGAGCGTGGGCCAGAGCGCGGCCCAGAGCGGCGGTGCGAGCAGGGCGATCCGCTTCATGGCGCCGCCCCCTGTTGGGCCTTGATGAAGTCCACGCGCTCGTTCGTGGGATCCGCCGGCGCGGCCTGCCCGAGCGGGCGCTCCGAGCCGAGGCCAACCGCCTGCACCTGCGCCGCGGGGACGCCGGCCGCGATCAGCGCGTCGAGGATCACCTGGGCGCGCTTGCTGGCGAGCGCCTTGTCGCGGACCTTCTGCGCGCGCACGGTCGCCGCCGCCGCCGACGCGGTGCCGAGCGCCACGTGGACCTCCACGCGGATCGTGAGCTTGTGCGCCTTGATGAGCTGCGCGATCTGCGCGACGAGCTGCTTGCCGGCCGGGGTGAGCGTGGCCGCGCCGCGGACGAAGCCGATCGGCGAGCCCTTCGTGTCGATGCGATCGGCGCGCTCCTCGGGGCCGGCCGTCGCGCGGGAGTCCGGGCAGCCGTCCTCGTCCTCGAAGCCGTTCACCGTCTCGGCGTCGTTCGGGCACTTGTCGGTGGCGTCGGGGAAGCCGTCGTTGTCGTTGTCCGGATCGGGGCAGCCGTCGTCATCCTGGAAGCCGTCCTTGTCCTCGGGCTCGTTCGGGCACTTGTCGGCGAGATCGGGGATGCCGTCGCCGTCGTTGTCGGCCTCGGGACAGCCGTCCTCGTCCTGGTAGCCGTCCTTGTCCTCGGGCTCGTTCGGACATCTGTCCTTCGCGTCGGGGATGCCGTCCTTGTCGTTGTCGAGATCGGGGCAGCCGTCCTCGTCCTGGAAGCCGTCCTTGTCCTCGGCGTCGTCGGGGCACGCGTCGATGGAGTCGGGGATGCCGTCGCCGTCGCGATCGCCGCGGCCGGGCGTGCCGGTGCCGGCGGGCTGCGGCGCCCACACGAGGCCGGTGGTGAGGCGGATCTCGTCGGCGCGCGCGCCGCCGATCCCACCGCCGACGATCACCTCGGCCGTGACGTCCGTCGAGAGGCGGATCAACGCGCCGAGCGCACCGAGCGCCGTCGTGTCGCCGCGCTTCGCCCCGGGTGCGTAGACCGCGTCGGAGCATGGCGCGCCGCTGTAGAGGTGACAGGTCCCGTAGTCGAGGCCGGCGGGGAGCGAGACGAGCGCGGACAGCTCCGCCACGGCGACGAGGCGCGGGCCGAGCTCGAGGGCCCCGCCGAGGCCGGCGACGAGCTCGCTGCCGACGTCGAGGTACGCGGTGGCGTCGGTCGCGGTGAGCTTCGCGTTCGAGGCGTCGAAGCTCTCGAGCACGGTGCGCTCGCGGATCCGCGCCGAGACGTTCGCGAGGACGCGCGTCTGCGAGCCGCGCGCGGGGCGCCACTCGGCCGCGAGCATCGGCTCGTACACGAGGTTGCGATCGCCGAGCAGCATCTCCTCGTCGCCGAACGGCAGCGAGACGGACGCCACCGCCGCGACCGCGAGCTGGGCGCCCGCGTAGAGCTGGTACTTCGCGCCCACGCGCGCGTCGAGCGGGCCCGCGAGCTCGTCGCCGAGGAAGGCGCCGGTGCGGCTCGGCGGCGCGGACGGATCGAGGTTCGACAGCGGGCGCAGCGCGACGAGGCCCGTCGAGCGCGCGGTGATCTGGCCGTTCTCGTAGTGGCCGCGCTGGCCGTAGCCGGTGCCGGTCGCGGTCCGATACGCGCCGACGTCGAAGCCGATCGCGAAGCGCTCGCTGAGCGTCAGGCCGAACGCGAGATCGAGGGTCGTGACCTCGTCGAGGACCCGGTCCTTGCCGGCATCGCCGATGCCGGGGACCGCGACGCGGATCGGCGAGTGCGCGTAGCCGACGACCGCCTTGAACGACATGTCGCGGCGCGGCATGAGGCGCGCCCCCTCGAGGGAGAACAGGCCGTTCGCGTCGTAGGCGGCGCGAAACGGCGCGGCCGCATCCACGCCGGCCGTGGGATCGGCGGCGACAGGACCGGACACGGTCGCCGCGGCCCCGAACGCGACCACGAGCACGAGCGCCGCGACGAGCTTCGGGCGGCCTACTGCGCGCACGTGCCTCCCTCGTCGACCGGATGGAAGATCTGGATGAACAGCACCTGCGGGACGGACGCGCCGGGGTGCGTCTCCCACGCGCAGTTCGAGCCGAGGCCGCCCGTGCCGCTGTACAGGCCCGACAGCGTGCCGTTCGTGACGAGGGCCGCGCCGGTGGGGCCCGTCGCCGTCGCCGCGGGCTCGATCGTCGTGCGCGTGGTGGCGCCGGAGCCGAAGTAGAAGTCGTCGTTCGGGATCGTCGAGCCGGTCTTCGTCATGGTGACGCCGGCCTGGCTGTCCGCGCTCGCGACGGTCGCCGGGTGCGCGCGGAAGAGCGGCATGTAGATGCCGGACGCGATCGTCGGGCCGCCGGAGCTCGTCCAGCCCGCGGTCAGCGACGCCTTCGCGACGAAGTGCTCGAGCCTCGACGTGGCCGTGCCCATCGCTTTCGGGAACGCGATGCCCACCGTGTTCGTCACGCCCGCGGGCCCGGCGTTCGCGGGGACCGCGTCGTCGAGGCCGAGCGCGATGAACGGCCCGCTCGGCTGCGTGATGTTCTTCACGCGGAAGCGGCCGCAGTCGTCGATGTCGAAGCCGCCGTTGGCGAGCGGCGTGGCCGTGGCCGGATTGCTCGCGAAGGCGACGGCGTCGAACGTCTGGATGCCGAGCGCGCACGGGCCGCTCGCCTCGGACCCGATCGTGCACAGCGCGCCCGTCGCGCCGGTCTTGACGAGGGGCGCGCCGGTCTCGACGTCGTAGATCTGGCCGCACGCCGTCTGGTGCGTGCCGTCGGGCGTGGGGCACACGAACGTGCCCGTGCAGCCCGCCGACACGCCGGTGCCGACGCACGTGATGACGCCGGTCGCCGGATCGGGGCTCTCGCTCGTGGTGTCCGGATCGCACACCGTGGGCGGGAACATCGGCACGCAGAGGTTGCCCTGCAGCACGGTGAACGGGCCGCACGCCGCGGTGCTCGTGGTCACGTCGGCCGCGACGCACTCGTTGTTGCTCTCGATCGTGCCCGGCGCACACGCGAGGCTCTTGCAGCTCGACTGAGACGCGCCCGCGAGCGCGCCCAGCGCCGCGAGGCCGAGGCGAGTCGCGAGGACGAGCGAGGTGGGGTGGGCGCGCATGGGGGGCTCTCAGAAGTGGGTGTTGTCGTCGGCGAGGTTGGCGAAGATCGCGACGTCGGCCGTGAGGTTCGGCGACGTGGGGTTGGTCATGTGAACGTGCAGCACGCCGCGCGTGAGGAGCTCGGGCGTGCCGTAGAGGAGGCGCGCGCCGGGGGTGGCGTCGCCGTCGGCCTCGACGTACACCGCGAACGCGTCCGCGGTCTCGAGCACGGTGTCGACGAAGATCTGCGCGCCGCCGACGGGCGACGACGTGATCGGGTTCGTGCCGTCGACGAAGCCGTGCGTGGTGCCGGCGAGCGGCGCCGTGAGGATGCGGTCCGTGCCCTCCCAGAGGTCGGGATTGGCGGTCCACGCGGCCTGGCACAGCGCGAGCCGCTGCGCGTTCGAGGCGTCGTCGGTGCAGGTGGGCGGCGGGATCTGCGTGGGATCGGCGGCGGCGGCGGCGCACGTGGCCGCGACGGGCGGATACGCGGCGGTGGAGGCCGACGTCACGGCGTGGAGACCGTTGGCGCCGGCGAGGAGCTGCACGTCGAGCTCGCGCTGGTCGGCGGTGGCGGCGACGATCTTGTCGTTCTCGCTCGCGGTCGCGGGCGGGTTGGCGACGTCGGGCACGCCGACATCCGCGCCGATGACCGTCGCGTACTGGCTGACGTGCAGGCCGGGGTGCGGCACGTGCGCGCCCGCATCGATGAAGCACGGCGACGTCAGATCGACGACGTGGTGGATCTCGAACTGCGTCACGGCGAACATGCTGTCCGCCGCGGAGCCGCGCTGGATCGCGTAGAGGGTGAAGTGGCTCGCGGCGGCGATCTCGCCGGTGCCCGGGGTGGCCTGGCCGATGTCCGCCTGCACGGGCATCGCGCCCGAGAAGTCGAACTGCACGTTCGCGCCGTCGAAGGCGTTGTTGCACGCGGGCCCCGCCGCGAGGAGCGCGAGCCCCACGCACGCGACGACGCGCCTGGCCGAACGATGCGAGTCCCTCATCATGCGGCCGCCCAACCCCGACGGCCGCCGTGAGTATAGATGCGGACGCGCGGCGAATGCTACTTGTGCGGCGCGGTGCCGCCGCCGTAGCGGTCCCAGACATTGATGCCGCCGGTCGGGACCTCGTGGGCAGGCTGCGCCACCGCGGCGGGGATCACGGCCGGCCCGGTCGGCGCCTCGTAGGAGCGCATGAACTCGCGCGGCCCGCCATCGCCGGCCGCGACCTTGAGGCGGAGCGTCCCGCCGTGCGCGACGGCCGCGGCCTGCTCGTCGGTCACGAGCTTCGCGAACGTCGTCGCGTCCGTGACGTCGCGGCCGTTGACCGCGAGCACGACGTAGCCCTCGGCGAGGCCGATCTCCTGGAGCGGGCCCGGCGCCAGGGCCGTGATCACGGCGCCGCGCTCGACGTGCGGGTAGCGCCAGCCGAGGCCGGGGAAGACCTTGACGGCGGTCGCGCCGAGGGCGGTCTCGCCGCCGGTGTAGAGGTCGACGAGGCGCGTGAGGTCGGCCGCCGGCACCACGACCTGCGCGTACGCGACGAAGCGCGCGCCGTCCGCGCCGGTGTGGCGCTCCCAGTAGCGTGCCGTCGGAACGGCGGGCGCGCTCGCGCCGCCGGTGGTGTGCACGAGCTGCGCGACGGCGTGGCGCGCCTCGCGGACATCGCGGCGGGCGACGGTGTTCGCCGGATCGCGGTCGAACGCGGCGAGCTTGGCGTCGCGCGTGGCGGAGAACACGGGGAGCACCTGGGCGCGCCACGGCTTGTCCGCGATCCGGACAGCGAGCGCGGCCGCGAGCGCGTCGTACGCGATCTCGGCCGCCTCGTCCTCGGCCTCGTCCTGCCGCGCGCTCGGCGCCGAGACCGCGGTGCACGTCAGGCCGCCGGCCGTGGGCGCGCAGCTCGCCGTCTCGCTCGCCCACGCGGGGCGAGGCGTGGCGCTGCGCTGGTCGACGGCGCCGAGGCCGGGCCCCGAAGCCGCGCCGCCCTTGCTCGCCAGCTCGTACAGCGCGACGCCACCGCCCGCGAGGCCGAGCGCGATCAGCGCGGCCGAGACCGGCACCCACAGCGGCGTTCGGCGCGCCGCGCCCGCCGGGGCCAGCGGTGGCGGCGCATGGGGCGAGGCCGCGATCGCGGCGAGCGCGACCTTCGCGGTCGACGGCCGGCTCGCCGTGGCCTTTGCGCGCAGCGCGTCGTACCGCGCCTGCGCCGCCGGCCCCCCGCCGTCGAGGACCTGGCCCCGCGGCCCGAGGTCGCCCGCGCTCGCGAGCTTGTCGCGAAAGCCCGCCGAGGCGCCCGCGAGCCACAGCCGCTCGATCTGCGGCGTCACGAGCTGCACGAACGCGCGCCACTCCGCCGCGCCCGCCGGGTCGATCTTCACGATGCCCGCGACGTCGACGAACAGCTCGCCCTCGAGGCCCTCGGCGAGCTTGGTCGACGGAAACGCGCGATCGAGGTCACCGGACAGGCGCAGATAGGTCGCGCGGCCGTCGACTACCTTGTCCGCGCGCAGCTTGCGCGTGCCATCGGCGAGCGCGTAGTCGAGCCGGCTGCCGAGGAACGTGGCCACCGCGGGCGGGAGCTCGGCGCGCGGCTGCGCGGCGATGTACGAGAAGAAGGTCGCGCCGTCGTCGTCGAAGTACATCGCCTGTTTGCACGCGGGGCACGGCCGCTCGGGCAACGCCATCGCCTTGATCGTCTCGGCGTCGCGATCGGCCTGCAGCAGCACGCGGTGCTCGCTGTCGCAGAAGTCGCAGCGGAACGGCGCGTAGAGGCTGTAGACGCGCGCCCCCGCCGCGAAGTTCGCGACCATGTTCAGCTGGTCGACGACCTTCGGCGCGCACTCGACGAGGATGACCTCGCGCGCCCGCGTCCGCGCCGCCGTCAGGAAGTCGACCCACTCGCGGATGCCGAACGACGAGATCTTGCGGACGCCGCCCAGGTCGAGCACGAGCGCCCCCGTGTCCGGCTGGACCGAGTTCCCCACGGCCGCGCCCGCGAACTGCTCGTCGATGGTGCCCGCGAACCGCAGGCAGGCGATGTCGCCCTCGACGACATGCTCGATCCCGAGCTTCGGCGATGCGGCGCGGACGACGGTCATGCGAGCCCCCACAGGTGAAGCGAGCGCGCGTGCGTGCGCAGCTCGCGGAGGTTGAGATCGAGCTCGAACAGCGCGGTGACCTCGGTCGAGCGCGCCGGCGCGACGTCGAAGAACATCGCCGTCGCCGCGTTGTGCACGAGCATGAGGCCGAGGCCCGCGCCGCCGTTGCTCGCGTCCAGCTCGCCGCCGGCGAGGCCGCGCGCGAGGCCATCGACGACGTGGCGCCGCGCGAGCCGCCCGAACGGATCGCGCACTTGCAGGGCGAGCCGCGTCCCGTCGCTGGCGACCGTGACGCGCGGCTGGCCGGCCGGCGCGAGGACGACGTCGGCCTTGCGGTCGTGCGCGTGCGTCGCGCGGCCGAGCGCGTCGACCGGCGCGTCGTAGACCGCGTTCATGATGAGCTCGTGCGCGAGCTCGCCGAACATCTCGGCCACGCGGCGCGGCGCGTGGAGCCCGGCCACGAAGTCCTGGATCTGCGTCACGGCGCCATCGCGATCGGCGCTGCCGCGCACGGGGATCTCGAGCGCGGCGTGGCCCCAGTCGAGGTACGCGGCCAGCGGCGCGGCGCTCGCGGGCGCGGCCGCCGCCAGCCGGCGCGCGGTCATGACGAGCTCCCAGCCCCGCGGTGCGGACTCGAAGTCCCGCCGGGCAAGGACGTGATCGAGGCCCGGTGTCTCGAGGAACTTCAGCGCGCGCCGCAGCGGCTCGGCGGTCCACAGGACGCCGCGGACCGTCTTGTTGCGCACCGCGTCGGCGACGAGCTCCCCGTCGAACGCATCGGCAAAGAGGAGCTCTGTGCCCTCGAGGGCGAGCTGCGCGGGATCGTCGACGGCGGTCGCGCTGACCCCAGCGGAGGCCAGCAGCCGCACGACCTTGCGTGCGACGAGCGGGTTACGTTCGAGGACGACGGCGCGCATGCGAAGCGGCCCCACGCCGCGTCGGCAAAAGGTTAGCACGACGCGCGTGCTACGCTTTTTTTCGTGCGGGTGACGCTCGGCCTGGTGGTGGCAATGATGACCGCGTCGGCGGCGCGGGCGGACACGCCCCCCGCCGACCTGTCGCAGTTCCTCGTCGCGCCTGCCGCGCGAGCGCGCAAGGCCAAGGACACGGCCCGGGCCATCCCGCTCTACCGCGCCCTCGCCGCCGCGCGCGGCCCCGGCTCGCCCGAGGCCGCGCAGCTCGCCGAGCTCCTCGCGAGCGCCGGGGACCCCGACAAGCTCGCCACCGTCCCCGATGTCACGGACGCGCGCACCGCCGTGACGGCCGCGAAGCGCCACGCCGGCGCCGACGCCGTCCTCCTCCTGCAGATGGCTTACGCGCTCGCGCCCGAGCTGCCCGGCGTCCTCCGCGACCTCGCCGCCGCCCTCGCCGCCGATCACCAGGACGCGTCCGAGCTCTTCCGCGGCGAGCTCCTCGCGCGCCCGTTCGGCGGCAACGCGGACTACGCGCGCAAGCAGCTGGGCGCCAGCGCGCTCGGCACGCTCACCGTCGGCTCCGCCCTCCCCTGCACCGAGATCTGGATCAACCGCGAGAAGCTGCCCGCGAAGCTCCCCGCCGGTGGCGTGGCCGTCGCACCCGGGACCTACAAGGGCCTGTGCTTCACGCCGAAGTACGAGATGGCGCTGTTCGAGTACGCCACGGTGGAGGCCGGCCACCCCGCGCGCATGCAGTTCGACTGGGCGATCGTCGTCAACCAGCTCGCGCATCCGTACGGGCGGATCGCGGTCGAAAACCCGAAGGCGCCGGGCGTGATGATCGACCTGGGGATCACCTCGCCCGAGATCGGCGTCGCCGTGTCGGCGGACCACCGGACGCTGCAAATGGTCCTCACCGACGATTCGGGCCAGCGCCGCGAGGCGCGGACGGTGCAGCTCGACCCGGGGCAGCGACTCGTCATTCAGTGGTAGCCTGCTCGGGTCTTGGTGTCCGAGCGGCCGTCTCAGGAAGGCAAGCTATCCCCGGGCGCACCGAACGACCCGGTGCCGTTCGGCGGGTACTACATGCTCGGGCTCATCGCGCGCGGCGGGATGGCCGAGGTCTATCGCGCGCGGTCGCGCAAGGCTGGCAGCAAGCGCCTGCTCGCGGTCAAGGTCATGCGCCCGCAGCTCGCGCGCGAGGCCCGCTTCATCGACATGTTCCACCGCGAGGGCAAGCTCGCGATGGTGCTCAAGAACCGCTGCATCGTCGAGACGGTGGAGATCGGCGAGGCCGACGCGCGCCACTACATCGCGATGGAGTACATCGGAGGGCGCGATCTGACGCAGGTCCTCCGCCGCTGCCAGGAGCTGCAGCAGCGCATCCCGGTCCCGCACGCCGTCTACATCGCCGCGCGCATCGCCGAGGGCCTGCACTTCGCGCACACGCTCGCCGGGCCCGACGGCCGCCCGCTCAGCATCGTCAACCGCGACGTCTCGCCCTCGAACGTCCGGCTCTCGTACGACGGCGACGTCAAGCTCCTCGACTTCGGCATCGCCCAGGCGCTCATGAAGTTCACGAGCGAGATCGGCATCCTGAAGGGCAAGTTCAGCTACATGTCGCCGGAGCAGATCCGCGGCATGCCGCTCGACGCGCGCACGGATGTCTTCTCGGCCGGCATCATCCTTCACGAGATGCTGACCACGGAGAAGCTCTTCCGCGGCGACACCGAGTTCGCGCTGATGGAGAAGGTCCGCAAGGCCGAGGTCGCGCCGCCCTCGCAGTTCAACCGCCGCGTGACGCCGGAGCTCGACGCGATCAGCCTCAAGGCCGTGGCGCGTGACGTGGCCGACCGCTATCAGAGCGCCGCGCACCTGGCCGCGGATCTGGACGCGCTCATCGCCGGGTATCGCTTCGATCCGAAGGAGCTGCGGCAATTCATCCGCCAGCTCTTCCGCAAGGAGTACGCGAAGGAGCTCGAGGATTCGCAGATCGCGATGGAGGCCGAGCCGGGCATGACGATCCGCCCCACGCCGGCGCCGAACACCGGCCAGGTGCCGCGCGCGACGCCGATGGTCGGCACCCCCGCGCTCGCGCAGCCCCCGGCCGTGCCCTCGATCGCCGTGCAACCGCCGCCGGCCCCCGGTCATTCCGCCGCTCCGCCCGACGACGATGACAAGCCGCGCGGCTTTTGGTCGAGCTTGTTCGGCAAGCGCAAGTAGCGCATGCTGCCTCGGTGAGCACTGTACGCGCGCCGGCTTCGACCTCCGACACTGTTTCGTTCCTGCGCGTGGCCGGTGTCATCGCGGGCTCCGTGGTGGCGCTGAACCTGATCTTCTTCGCGCTTTCGACGCTCTACTTCAACAGCCACACGACGTACGTCGTGGGCATCGGCGAGCTGCCAGCGTACGGATCGGAAGACGCGCTCCACGTGCGGCTCGCGTTCGCGCTGTTCAGCGGCATCGTCGGCGGGGCCGCGATCCTCGCGATGCTGAACAAGCCCGTCGTCGGGCACGGCATCGCGCTCATCATGGGCCTCGGCTCGTTCTTCGCCGGCGCGCTCGCCCTCTCGCGCGGCATGCCGAGCGCGCTCTACGGTGCGTTGCTCGTCCTCGGCTGCCTGATGCCGTACCTCGCGTATCGCTCGTGGACGGGCTCGCGCGCGGCGTGGTCGTTCCTTATCGCGATCTGCAGCGTCTACGCCGTCGTGCTGTTCTTCGGCGCCCCGACGGTGCACCGCGTGCTCGGCCTCGGGCTCTGGACCTCGCTCATCCTGCCCGGCTTGAACCTCGTCGCGTTCGTCACGCTGATCCAGATCCGCGCCAAGTACCGCGATTGACGCCTTGCTGTAGAGGCTGACGTCCGCTAAAACGGCATCAAGCTCTACTATCACGGAGGATCATCATGGCACTTCAGCTCGGAGACGAGGCCCCGGACTTCACCGCCGATTCGACGGACGGTCCCATCCACTTCCATCAATGGCTGGGCTCCAGCTGGGGCGTGCTGTTCTCGCACCCGAAGGACTTCACGCCGGTGTGCACGACCGAGCTCGGCCGCGTCTCGGCGCTCAAGCCCGAGTTCGACAAGCGCGGCGTCAAGGTCGCCGGGCTCTCGGTGGATACGCTCGAGTCGCACCAGAAGTGGGTCGGCGACATCCAGGAGACGCAGGGCCACGCCCTGAACTTCCCGCTGCTCGCGGATCCCGACAAGAAGGTCGCGAACCTCTACGGCATGATCCACCCGAACGCGAGCGACACCGCGACGGTGCGCTCGGTGTTCGTCATCGGGCCGGACAAGAAGATCAAGCTGACGCTGACCTACCCGGCCAGCACCGGGCGCAACTTCGACGAGCTGCTCCGCGTGATCGACTCGCTGCAGCTGACGGCGAAGCACAAGGTCGCGACGCCGGTCGACTGGAAGCACGGCGACGACGTCATCATCGTCCCGTCGGTCTCGGATGCCGACGCGAAGATCCAGCACCCCGGTGGCTGGAAGACGTTGAAGCCGTACCTGCGCGTCGTTCCGCAGCCCAAGTAGTTGGTTGCGACCCGTCGCCGGCGCTCCGCCGGGACTGCACTACCGGGTCAGGAGGCCGATCAGGCGCTCGCGCGTGCCGAGCGCGCCGAGCTGACCGTCGATGACGCGCTGCCACTGCGCGACCCCGTCGGTGTTGCCGGTCGCGCGCGCGACATCGCGGCGCATGGCGGCGGCCCGGATGACCGCGAACGGCGCGTCCGCGGCGGACAGCAGCTGGCCGGGCAGCGCGTTCATGAAGTCGATGACCTCGTCGCGGTGGACCTGCACGCGCGGCAACACGGCGACGAGCTTGATGCCGTCCGTCAGCGTGAGCTCGCGGGACTCGGTGGCGAGCGCCCGGCCATCGCCCTCCATCGCGTTGGACAGGCCGTACGCGCCGCGCGTCAGGCTCGGCGAGCTGCCCCCGCGCAGGATCTCGAACACGGCGCCCAGATCCGCGTCCCGGAACCCGGAGCTCGGGGCGAGCGCCTCGTCGTGCTCGAGCCACGCGGGCGGCACCGGGCGACCGGCGCGGACGGCGATCAGCGCCGCGAAGCGTTGCGCGGCGACGCTGTCGTCCGCATCCGCGCCCTTGATCAGCGAGCCGGCGATCGCTTGCGCGGCGTCGAAGTTGCCGCGATACGTCTCGTACACCGCGCGCGCCGCGGTGACGTCCCCGGGCTTCGAGACCCACACGGTCTCGGAGATGGGCTCGCGGCTATCGCCGTCGGTCAGCGCGCGCGCCGCGAGCTCGATGTCAGCGCTCTCGCTCCGCCCGGCGGCGACCGTGGCCAGCGCCCGCGCGAGCTGCGCGTCGCGGTCGCGGTCCGTGGTGATCTCGGCGATCCGCCCGAGCGCGTCGCCCGGGAGGAGCGTGGTCCCGAGGAGGGCGCAGCGCGCGTCGCCGGCCGAGAGCGCCGGCGGAACCGTCCCGGTCGGCTTCGCGAACGCGCCGAACAGCGCGGCGGAGCACGGCTCGGCGACCGTGGCCGCGTCGGCCCAGTGCCCGGTCGCGATCGCCACGAGCTCGCGCTGCGCGGAGGTGCCGCCGTTCGCGAGCGCGCGCGACGTGCGGGCCTCCTCGTAGCGGCCGAGGAGGATCGACGCATCGATCTCGCGCGCCCCGAGGTCGCAGCGCCGCGCCGCCGCGAGCGCCTGCTCGTACCGGCTCTCCTGAAACATGAGCTCGACGGCGGCCGCGCAGCCGTGCTCCAGCTCGCGCAGCGCGATGGCCTGATCGACGTGGTCCGGCGTCCGCACCTCGAGCAGGACGCGGTCCAGGTCCTCGAGCGCGTCCTGTCGCGTGCCCGGCATCGCCGCAGCGATGGAGAGCGAGTGGACGCGGTCGGGGTCGCGGTCGTGGCCGGACTCCTCGATGGCGCCGCACGTGCGCATGCCGAGCAGCAACAGCACGGCGCTGACGCCGAACGTCATGAGGGTGCGAACCGGCGAGGCCGGCATCGCGCGCGCCTTGTAGTTCTTGGCCACGAGGCCGACCGCGCCCTGGCGCGGGAACGGCTCGATGCGCCAGCCACCGGCGGAGTCGCGGTAATCGGCATCGCCGGCCGCCGCCCGCCGCAGCACGCCGGCGACGAGGACCTCGTCGTCCTTGCGCACGAGCGAGAGGCGCTGCGGGGCGCGCTGTTTGACGCCCTCTTCGAGGGCTGGCGCGCCGACCGGCGACCTCCAGTACGAGGTGCGATTCTCGCTGCCGCACCCGACGACGATCTCGCCGTCGAAGTCGATGCGCTCGCCCTCGATGTCGAGGTAGACGCCCTCGTCGCGGCTGTGCATCACGGGCAGGTAGCTGTGCTCGAAGCTCTGCGCGCCGCCGCCGCGGAGGTGACCGCGGACGAGGATCGGGCCGGGCTCGAGGCCGGTCGCCGTCGAGGTGTAGTGCTTGGTCGCGTGACCGACGAACTTCGCCGACTTGCGATCACGCCGCCAGGTCGCGGTCCGCACGACGAGCGCGCCGCCGGCGGCGACGCCCGCCCTCCACACCAACGCACCGTGAACGACGAGAAACGGGAGCTCCGCCATGGTCAGATCCTTACGCGCAGGGGTCCGCGCGTATTTCGAGTCTAGCGCGCGGGGTGCGCGGAAATCATGAGAATCAGGGGATTCGCAGGACCTTGTGCAGCTGCAGCGACATCCGCCACAGCGGCCGGGAGTGCACGAGCGCCATCGTGCGCGCGAGGTGGTGCTCGTAGCGGTCGTCCATGCACGGCTGCACGAAGTGGTGCGCGGCGGGCCAGCGCGCGGCGTGGGCATCGAGCGTGGCCGCGTCGACCGTGTCGTCGACCACGACCTTCAGCTCGCTCGGCGCGAGGGCGAGCGCGAGCGTCAGCGAGCCCGTGTGGAACTGCGCCTTCGGCGAGATCGTCAGCCAGTCGACCGCGCCCTCCGGCACGCGCGTGCCGTTGCTCTCCATGTGAACGCGAAAGCCGGCGGCGTGGAGCGCGTCGGCGAGCGGGGCATCGTACTGGAGCGTGGGCTCGCCGCCGGTGACGATGACGGTCCGCGCGCCATGGACATCGAGGGCGAGGAGGCGGTCAACGATCGCCGCCGCGGCGTGGCGCGTCGCCGTGTCCGGCGTGAAATCGGTATCGCACCAGGTGCACGCGAGGTTGCAGGCGGCGAAGCGCAGGAAGACGCACGCGCGGCCGGCGTGGGCCCCCTCGCCTTGCAACGTGGGGCCGAACATCTCCTTGACGAGGTAGCCGCGCACGAGGGGTGCTATAGCGCCATCGTGCGGTGGTTCCTAGTCGCCCTGGCTGCCTGCAGCACCGCGCAAACCCCGAGCCCGAGCCCGAGCCCGACCCCGACCCCGACCCCGGGCTCCGGCGCGGCCGCGCCGACGTGCACGGCGATGCCGTTCGCCGAATCGACGCCCGTCCCCGAGGCCAGCGGCGCCGCGTGGCTCACGGTCGCCGGCAAGCCCGTCCTCGTCACGGTGGGCGACAGCGGCCAGGCCGGCGCGTACGGCCTGATCGATCCGGACACCGGCGCCACCGTCGAGCAAGGCAAGCTCCCGCTCGGGAGCGGCGCGGGCGACGACCTCGAGGGCATCGCCGCGCGCGGCGGTCGGCTCTACGCCGTCACGTCCGCCGGCTGGGTCCGCGTGTGGACGCGGGCCCCCGCCGGCTTCGAGCTCGTCGACGGCCCGTACGCCCTCGGCGCGCCGATGCACGGCAAGGATCTCGATGGCCCCGGCATGGTCTGCGACCCGAACCACTTCAACTGCGGCCGGAACTACGAGGGCCTCGCGCTGTCCGAGGACCCGCCGCGCGGCGATGCGTGCATCGGCGTCATTCTCGGCAAGGCCTCGGGCACGCTGTACTGCCTGACCGAGGAGGACGGCCGCCTCGTCGCGCACCGGGACCGCGCGTTCCACGTCGGACCGCCCAAGGCGCTCGCCGATGTCGCCCTCGACGACCACGGCGCGCTGTGGGTCGGGGCGAACGCGTTCGGCTTGAACGGGGTCTGGCGGATCACGGACTGGCACGACCTCGCGCAGGCCAAGCTCGAGGAGCTCGGCGCGTACGGCGTCGGGTTCTCCGAGGGGATCGCGGTCCGCGGCGACCTCCTCTACCGGTTCTCGGACATGGGCGGCGCGCCGAGTCTGATGGCGAAATTTCGCTGCCCGACGATCCAACGCTAGACTGGGCGCGTGCAGTGTCCGTATTGCAGCGGCGACTCGAGCGTCACCGAGACGCGCGTGACAGCCGACGGGCTCCGCCGCCGCCGCGGGTGCACCGTGTGCAAGCGCCGCTTCACGACGTACGAGAAGCTCGGCGCGCCGTCGCTCAAGGTCACCAAACGCGACGGCAGCGTCGAGACCTTCGACGGCGACAAGCTCTTCCGCGCGCTGCAGCGCGTCGCCGCGCATCGCGACGTCGGCGATGACGTGCTCCTCCGCATCGCGCGCGACATCGAGGCCAAGCTGGTCGACGACGCGCGCAAGTCTGTCGCGTGGAGCGACATCGTGCAGCTCGCGCTCGCCCGCCTCGGGAACGTCGATGCGGTGGCGGAGCGGCGGCTCGCGGCGAACTACGCCGACGACGCGGGCGCGCTCCGACTCGACAACGCGGCGCCGCCAGCGGTGTCGCCGCAGCTCGGGTTGCCGCTGCCCCTGCCCGACGACGACGCTTAAAAGCGGGCGATCACGGTGCCCGGGTCGTCGATCACGGCCGCGATCCGCACCTTCATCGTGCGGCCGTTCTGCGCGATCGTCAGCGTATGGAAGCCGGTCGCGTACACGACGAACATCCCGGAGGCGCTCGTGGTGCTCGTGGTGAGCTTCGTCAGCGCGCCGGTGCCGCCGACCGCCCCCGCCGGGACGTCGTAGTAGACAACCGCGCCCGCGGTCTCGTCATCGAGCGTGACGGTCGCGCCCGAGACCGGCGCGCCGGTCTCGCCGGTGCCGCTGTAGACGAGCCCGAACGTCGCGGGGCCGTACTGCGAGGCGAGGGCCTGATCGAGGGTCGCGCCGGCCGTCGCGGAGGCGAGCACTCCGACCTCGATCTGGCCGGCCGTCGCGCACGCGGCGGGAGTGGTCTGGGCGCAGCTGAGCGCGTCGAGCGCGTCGTCGCCCGCGTAGAGCGCGAGGCACGTGTTGGCCGCCACCATGGTGCGCGCAGACGGGATCGTGGCGACGCCGCCGAGGAGCGCGCTGCCCGCGATCCCGCCGGAGAACAACACGCCGGGCAGGAACGGGCTCGGCGACAAGGTCCCGGCATTGACGCCCGCGCTCGCGCTGTCCGCGACCCGAGACATCGAACACCGGTGCGTGGTCGAGAGCTCGAGCATGTCGATGGGCATCGCGGTCAGCGTCGACGTCGGGCACGCCAGGCTCGGCGTCATCGGCAGGGTGATCGCGTCGCCGATGTACGGCGCGCTCGCGTAGAAGATGAGGTCGGCGGTGGCGAGCCGGCCCGAGGGCATGGTCGCGCACGTGAGCGAGTTGCCCAGGACGGAGATGCCGCTCAGCCCGGAGTCGGGGATCGGCAGCGAAACCTGGCCGTGGAGGACGGCTTGCACGCCCGCGAACGTCGGGGCGGCCATCGGGAGGTCGATGCAGGCCTGCTTGATGTCCGTGGGATCCTGCGTGAACGTCTGGCCCTTCGCATAAATCGAGACCGACGAGAGACAGCTCGTGTCGAACACGCTCGCGCCGGCGGGCACCTGCAAGGACATGTCGACCACGGGATCCGAGCACGCGGCGAGGAGCAGCGCGGCGACCCACAGCCCGCGCATCAGAACCCCGTCACCGTCGTCGGCTTGCGCGACATGAGCTCGTAGCCGCCGACGGCGCCGAGCGTGACCGCGCCGACGGCGGCCCACACGTACCAGTGGTCGTACCACTTCTCGGGGCCGCCGCCCTTGCCGCGGAGGGCCACGGAGCCGGCGTCGACCATGTTGTCAGGCTCGAGGGCGGCGAGCACGAGGCGCGCGATCGCCGACGATGACTCGCTGCCCTGCACGTCGAAGCTGAGCGAGACCTTCTTCGAGCCGACGTCGTAGACGCGCAGCGTGACGTGGTCGTCCGTGCCGTCCTCGATGACGAGGTACCGCTTCACGCCGGTCAGCCGCGACAGCGCGCGGACGCCTTTGAGGCGCGCCTGGCCCGGCGGCGCGGCGGTCGTCTCGTCGACGAGGCGCGCGGCCCGATACTGCTTGCTCTCGGTGTCGAGCGTGACGGCGATCTTCTCGGTCTTCTTCGGCGTGACCTCGACGAGCTCGGTGTACGGCGCGTGATCCTTCGCCGTGATCCGCACGAGGTGGTAACCGACCGGCATCTCGTAGCGGCCCGGATCCTGCCCCTCTTGGCCGTCGACAGAGACTCTTGCCTCCGCCGGCTCCACGTCCACGCGCAGCGTCCCGGTCTCGGTCGCCTCGCGCTTCGCCTTCTTCACGAGAGCGCGCACCGACGGCGACGCGAGCTTCTTCTCGATCGTCCACGCGGGGTTGAGGTGATAGGCGGCGCGGAACCAGCGCACGGCCTCGTCGGGCTGCTCCTCGGCGTAGGCGATGAGACCCCGCCACTGCGAGAGCTCGGCCAGCGCAGGGATCGGATCGCCGGCGACGGAGGCCTCGAGCACGCGCGCCTCGTCGGCGTCGATGAGCTTGCACGCCGCCTTGTAGTCGAGCTGCATGTACGCGTCCTGGATCTGCTCGACGTCGGCGAGCTGGACGTCGCGGCCGTCGAGCGCGGCCTCGAGGTGCTCGTCGAGGCGGACGAGCATGTGCCGCGAGTCTAGGACGCGGCGGAGCCGCTCGACCTGTCCGCGCTCCTGCATCTTGGACGCGGCGTTGACGACGACGACCTGGTCGTCGCCCGCGCTGCCGGTGTCCGCGCGCGCGGTGGCCGCGGCGGCCGCGAGGACGAGGGCGGAGAGGACGAGCTTCACGGCCAGTCCTCGCTGCGGACGCGCACGAGGGACGTCTCGCCGACGGCGAGCGTGACCTGCCGCGTGACGATCGCGCCGGTCACGCCGTTCTTGATGTGCACCGTGTGACGGCCGGCCGAGAGCGAGAAGCGCGCGGATGGCGTCTCGGCTTTCTGCCCGTCATCGACGGTCACGTAGGCCCAGGGATCCGACGTGACGCGAAGGGTAGCCTTCTTTGCGGCCGATGCGGCGGGACCGGCGGCGGCGAGGTGCGCCGGGCGGGGACCGGGCGCGGGGACCGGGAGCGGCGCCGGCGGCGGGACGGGCGCCGAGGCGACGGGCGCGACGGCGACCACGACCGGCACGGGCACGACGGGCTCGGGTAGCGGCGTCGCGGTGATCGTCGAGGCCGGCGGCGCGAGGGCCGGCGCTTTCAGCGTGGCGACGGGCGCGATCGATTCGGAGCCGCCGGTCAGGAGCGCGGCCGCGAGCACGCCGACGAGGGTCGCCGCGCCGAGAACGGCGACGCCGAGCTTCCATCGGGCGACCGGCGCCGCCGCGGGTGCGGCGAGGGGCGGCGCGACCGGCGCCTCCAAGGCCGGCGCGGACATGGGGACCTCGGGCGCCGCCGGACCGTGGCCATGCACGGTGCCGAGGTGGTGGGTCCCCGGCTGTGTCCCCGACGCGAGCAGCGACCGCGTCACGAGGGTCACCTGCGGCTCGCCGCCGGCTTGCGCGAGGAGCGCGTGCGCGCCGCCGCCGAGCTGCACCTCGCGGATCGCAGTCGCGAGATCGGCCGCGCCCTCGCGCCAGCCCTGCGCGAAGCGTTCGTCGCTGATCGCGTCGATCATCTCCTGCATGCTCGCGAACCGCTCGCGCGGCTCGTCGGCGAGCGCGCGCATGCAGATGGCGTCGAGGCCCGGCGTCACCGTGGCGCGCACGATGCGCGGCGGTACGACCTCGAGCGGCTGCGTCTCGCGCTGGCCGCTCGTGATCCGCCGCCCGAGCGGATGCTGGCCACAGATCAGCTCGTAGAGCACGATGCCGAGCGCGAACACGTCCGCGGCCGGCGTCAGCGCGTCGCCGCGCACCTGCTCCGGCGCCATGTACGCCCACTTGCCCTCGACGATGCCCTCGCCCAGGCCCTCGCGGCGCGCGATGCCGAAGTCCGCCACGCGGACCTCGCCGGACGTGGTCAGCAGCAAGTTGCTCGGCGAGATGTCGGCGTGAATCACCGCGCCGCCCGGCCGCGCGTGCGCGAACTGCAGGCCCGCCGCCGCCGATTGGACGATGTACGTCGCCGCCCCGAGCGAGAGGCCGCGAGCGCCCCGTGCCTTCAGCAGGCCCCGCAGGCTCGGCCCGTCGACGAACTCCATCACGAGGAAGACGTCGTCGCCGTCGCGCGCGAGGTCGAGCACGCTCACCACGTTGCCGTGCTGCATGCCGACGAGGAGCTTCGCCTCGCCGATCAACCGCGCGACGAACACGTGGTCGTTGGCGAGCGCGGGCAGGAGGCGCTTGATCGCGACGGGCTTCTGAAAGCCGTGGCTGCCGAGCACGAAGCCGGCGAACACCTCGGCCATACCGCCGCGGCCGAGCAGGTCGCCCAGCACGTAGCGACCCTGGCGCTTGCTGCGCTCGGTGGTCACGCGCACCGGTCCTAGCTCGAAGGCCCCTGCCACGAATAAGTGTCGTGCAAGCTACAGACCATACAGAGGCCAGCCTAGCCCGATGTAGGCGCACGATGTCAGACGATCGCCGGGCAGACCTGGTGGGGTCTGGGTCGCCGGTCGCCAGGGGCATGGGGTCTGTTATCCCGCCAAGTGATCGCAACCACTGTACTATCTGCACCCACATGGAGACCCCGACGCCCGAGAGCCAGCGCGTGTTTGCCCCCGGCATCTTCGCCGGTCAGGTCGCGATCGTCACCGGCGGCGGCTCCGGCATCGGGCTCGCCACGGCGCGCGAGTTTCTGCGGCTCGGCGCGCGGGTCGCCATCTGCGGCCGCACGCAGGTCAAGCTCGACGGCGCGCTCGCCGAGCTCGGCGGCGCGTACGGCGCGGACCACGTGCTCGCGCGGCCGTGCGATATCCGCGAGCCCGCGCAGGTCGAGACGTTCGTCGGCGACGTGCTCGCCGCGTTCGGCCGGATCGACATCGTGGTGAACAACGCGGGCGGGCAGTTCCCGTCGGCGGCGCACCACATCTCGCCGAACGGCTTCCTCGCGGTGATCAAGAACAACCTCGTCGGCACGTTCCACGTGTGCCGCGAGGTCGCGAATCGCTGGATGATCCCGCAGCGCGGCGGGCGGATCGTCAACGTCACGGCGAACGTGGCGCGCGGGTTCCCCGGGATGGCGCACACGGGCGCGGCGCGGGCGGGCGTCGAGAACCTCACGATGACGCTGGCCGTCGAGTGGGCCACGCACGGGATCCTGGTGAACGCCGTCGCGCCGGGGATCATCCTGTCGTCGGGGACGGCGCAGTACCCGCCGGAGATCCTCGCGCGCGGGATCGCGGAGACGCCGCTCAAGCGGGCCGGCACCGTCGAGGAGGTGGCGAACTCGATCGTGTTCATCGCGTCGCCGGCGGGCGCGTTCCTGACGGGCGCGACGCTGCGCCTCGACGGCGGGCAGTCGCTGTGGGGCCGCAGCTGGGAGATCCCGTGAAGCTCGGGCTCGCCGGGAAGCTGTGCCTCGTCTCGGGCGCGAGCCGCGGGATCGGGCGCTGCATCGCGCTCGCGCTGGCCGGCGAAGAGGCGCGCGTCGCGGTGGTCGCGCGCGGCGAGGCGGACCTCGTGGCGCTCCTGCCGGCGCTCGCGGCGGCGGGCGGCGGGCCGCACGCCTTGATCGTCGCCGATGTCGCGACGGCGGCGGGCGCGCAGGCGGCCGTCGACGGCGCGGTCGCGCAGCTCGGCGGGCTCGACGTGGTGGTCGCGAACGTCGGCAAGTCGTTCGCCCGCACGGCGGACGCGATGGACGACGCGGATCTCGCGCTGTCGCTCGACGTGAACCTGTGGACCGCGGCGCGCGTCGCTCAGCGGGCGGCGCCGATCCTCGCGGCGCGCGGCGGCGGGTCGATCACGATGATCTCGTCGGTGTTCGGGCGCGAGGCGGGCGGCGCGCCCGGCTACAACATCGGCAAGGCGGCGGTCATCGCGATGGCCAAGGCGCTCGCGCGCGACTACGCCAAGCAGAACATCCGCGTGAACAGCGTCGCGCCGGGCTCGATCCGGTTCCCCGGCAGCGGCTGGGATCGCCGCGTCATCGCCGATCCGGAGGGCATGGCGGCGTTCGTCGCGCGCGAGCTGCCCTTCGGGCGCTTCGGGACGCCCGAGGAGGTCGCCGACGTGGTGGCGTTCGTGGCGTCGCCGCGCGCCGGCTGGGTCACCGGGTCGTGCATCGTGGTCGATGGCGGCCAGGGCCGCGCGCTGTAAGCTAGCCGCATGGGTCGGGAACAACGGGCGCTGGCGCTGGTCGGCGTCTGCATCGCGCTGACGATCGTCGGCGGGTTCGTCATGACGTGGTTCCACCTGACGCTCGGCGAGGTGACGGGGGCGATCGATCTCCACGGCTCGACGTTCTGCGACGCCGGGCAGTGCCACCGCGCGGGCCTCGGCGCGACGGGCTTCTACGGCGACAACGCGGCGATGACGCTGTGGGGCAGCGTGGCGTTCGCGCTCTTCGCGGCGTCGCAGGTCGCGCTGCGGCTCGTGCGCGGCTACCCGAGCGCGAAGTGGACGAAGAAGGGCTACTTCTGGGGCGTCACGATGGCGGGCACCGTGCTGACGACGGCGTACCTGTTCCCGCCGGACGCCGCGGGCAAGCTGGCGCACGCCGCGGTCGAGCGCACGTGGGCGCCGCTCGTGCTCGCGATCGGACAGATCTGCGGCATCGTGGCGGTCTACTACGCTGGGGACTCGACGTACGACGACGATGTCGGCGAGTACAAGCCGATCGTCGTGGCGAAGCAGGCGGGCAAGCCGCCGACGGGTTAGCTCGCCTTGGCGGCGTCGGCCTTGGGGGCGTCGGCCTTGATGCCGTTGGCCGCCGCCGCGTCGTACTCCGCCTTCGCCACCGGGAGGCCGCGCAGCACGAGGGTGAGGACCGCCCCCGGGTGCACGTACGTCTTCGGGAGGAAGAGGAAGTAGTTCTTCACGTCATCCTCCGGCGGCGCGGCGCCGTGCGCGGCCGTCGCGGGATTCCCCGTGCACATCCGCATCTTCTCGCCGGGCTGGAGGACGAAGCCGGGATCGATCACCCCGAGCATCGACTTCTTGTTGCTGCCGCGCTTGCCGACGGTCATGCCGCAGCCGCGCGTGTGGAACGGCGTCTTGCCGTTATTTTCGAGGACGACCCACTCGGAGTTGAGTAGCTCGTCCGACTCGCCGGCCTTGATGGACGCGAAGCGGATCGCCATGGGCGGCGGAGCATACACGACCCCGAGGTCTCCGTTGCATTCGGGCCCATTCCATCGATAATCCCCGCCGATGGCCAAAGAGGTGATCCGGGTGGTGGCAGCCGTCATCGAGCACGATGGGCGCTACCTGATCACCCAGCGCAACGCCAACGCGGTGCTGCCGATGCTCTGGGAGTTCCCGGGCGGGCGTGTCGAGCCGGGCGAGAACGAGTCCGCGGCGCTCCTGCGCGAGGTCCGCGGCCGCATCGGGGTCGAGGTCATCGTCGGCAGCAAGCTCGGCGAGCACCTCCACGAGTACACGACGTATCAGGTGCAGCTCACGATGTACGCGTGCAAGCTGCCCACGGAGGCGCACCCGCACCCGGTCACGGTGGCCGACCTGCGCTGGGTCACCTCGCGCGAATTTCTCGACTACGACTTCCCGCCCGCTGACGAGAAGACGATGTCGAAGCTGCTCGGCCTCGTCCGCAACTGATCCGGTGAACCCGATCCGCAGCCTCGGCCTCGCGACCGAGCTCGCGCTCTCCGCGACGCGCGGCACGGTCGAGGATCGGGGAGACTACCTCGTGGTCCGGACGCCGGACGACCCCGGCTACTACTACGGCAACCTGCTCGTCCTGCCCGCTGCGCCGCAGGTCGGCGAGGTCGCGTTCTGGTCGCGGCGCTTCGCCGACGCGTTCGCCTCCGACCCGGCGGTCAAGCACGTCACGCTCGCCTGGGACGGCACGACCGGCGACGCCGGCGCGCCCGACGAGCTCGGCGCCGCCGGCTTCCGCCTCGAGCTCGTGCAGACGATGACCGCGAGCTACGTCGCGCCCGCTGCCCGTTCGCCCCTGCCGCTCCGCGAGCTCGCGCCGGCCGAGATGCCGGACGTGGCCGATCTCACCTGGGAGATGGGCGACCGGCACGACGAGAACTTCCGCTCGTTCCTGCAGCGACGCGCCCGCTGGCACGGCGATCTGATCGCCCGCGGTGACGGACGCTTCTGGGCCGCCCACGACGGCGACACGCTCGTCGCGAGCCTCGGCATCGTGACCCTACCCGGCGGCCTCGCGCGCTACCAGGACGTGCAGACCGCCGCCGCCTACCGCGGCCGCGGCCTCGCCGCCGCCATGATCGCCACCGCCGCCCACGACGCGTTCGCGCGCGGGGCCAGACGGGCCGTCATCGTCGCGGAGCCCGACAGCATCGCGGCGCGCATCTACGCGCGCGCGGGGTTCCAGGTCATCGAGCGCTCGAGCTCGGCCTGCCGTTACCCGATCGATTGAGGCCACGTCGTACCCAGCTGGGGACGGGCGGCGCTTGCCATCCGCGAGCCCGGAGGGACTCGATCATCTCAGCATGCGCGCGAGCACGATCGTCAGCGTCAGCGCGATGCCGAGCGCGCCCATGAAGAAGACGGCCAGCTTCCAGGGCGGCACGGCCTTGGCCGGCAACGCGGCGGCGGCGTCCCAGTCGACGTTCGGGTACTGGGCCCCGACCGGCGACATCATGTTCGCGGCCTGTGATGGATCGACGAAGACGCCGCTGTCGATCTGACCCGGCGGCGGATAGCCCTGCGGCGGGCCCGGCGGCATGGGCGGCTGCCCTTGCATCCCGTGCATCGGCGACCCCTGCCCCGGCCCCGGCGGCTGCTGCGGATAGCCCTGCGGCTGCGTGACCGGCTGCTCCGGCGCCGTCGTCAGATCGGCCGCGGGCGACATCGGCGGCTGAGTGGCCTGCCCCGGCCCGCGCGCGGGCGTGCCCGGCGCGTTCGGCACGGCGCGCACCGGTCGCGGGGTATTGCCCGCGTGCGCGTTCGACGGCGGCTGCGAGAGCATCGAGAGCTGGCTCGGCCGCGGCTCGATCGCCGCGTGCACCATGCTCGGCGAGAGGAGCACGCTCGGCCCGTGCCCGTACGACGGCCGCTGCGGCGCCTCGGCGGCCCGCGCGGCGAGGCGCGACGGATCGATCGGCTCGTTGATGGCCGTCGGCGCATCGCCGAGCGTGCCGTCCGCGATCATCGTCGGCAGGTTCGCGACGTCGGGGAACTTCGCGGCCCCCGCCGCGCGGTGCGGCCCCGTCGGCGGCGCGGGTAGCGGCATCGCCGCCTGCGACGGCCGCGGCTCCGGATCGCGATCGAGCGGGTTCGACTCGATGCGCGTGCGATCCGCCTGCATGTCATCCTCGCCGTCGGGCGCGTCGTCGTGCTGCGCCTCGACCACCTGCCCGCGCCGCGCGAGCGTGCCCGGCGCCGGCCGCCCCGGCTTCCCGATCGCGTCGAGGTTCGAGATCATGCTGTCGAGCGACGCCTCGCTCGCCCGCATCACCTCGATGTCCTGGCTCTGCAGATCGATCGACTGATCGCCGCCCGCCCCGCGGCGCACGTCGACCGTCGCGTCCTTGCGCCGCTTCGCCTCGGCCTCTTCTTCGGCGCCCCAGCCGACCGCCACGTCGAGCGACGCCTCGCGCCCCGAGATCAGCTCGCGCATGCGCGCGCCGTGCTCCTCGATCTCCTGGCCAAAGCTCTGCTCGAAGAAGCGCCCGACATCGCCGGGCCCCGAGCCCTTGCCGCGATGGTGGAGGTAGCTCTGGATCGCGTCGCCGAAGGCCTCGGCCGTCGCGTAGCGCTGCTCCTTGTCCTTCGCGACCGCGCGCATGATCACGGGATCGATCGCCGGATCGAGCTCGTGGTTCGTCGCCGACGGCGGCCCGACGTTGCACTCGATCACCGCCTGGTACGTCTCGTACGGCGAGGGCCGCTTGAACAAGCGCCGGCCCGTCAGCAGCTCGTGCGCGATGACGCCGAGCGCGAACACGTCCGTCCGGCGATCGACGTTATTCGCCACGCACTGCTCGGGCGACATGTACGCGAACTTGCCCTTGATCGTGCCGGACCGCGTCCGCGTCTCGCGGTGCTCGGCCTTCGCGATGCCGAAGTCGACCACCTTCGTCACGCCCTCGAAGCTCACGACCAGGTTCTGCGGCGAGATATCGCGATGCACGATGTTGAGCGGCTTGCCGTTCGTCGTGCGCTCGTGCGCGTAGTGCAGGCCCGCCGCCGCCTGCGCGACCATGTTCAAGACCAGCGGGACCGGGATGCGCCCGCCCGGGAGCCGCTCGCCCGCGCGCCGGACCACCATCGCCAGCGAGAGGCCCGCGAGGAACTCCATCACCATGAAGTAGCGGCTCTCGTGCTCGCCAAGCTCGAACGTCTGCACGATGTTCGAGTGATCGAGGTGGGCCGCGAGCCGCGCCTCGTCGAGGAACATCTTCACGAACTCGATATCGTCGGCGAGGTGGTCGTGGAGGCACTTGACCACCACGTACTTCTCGAAGCCGTTCGTGCCGTCGATGCGCGCGAGGTAGATCTCGGCGGTCCCGCCCAGCGCGAGCAGCGCCAGGATCTCGTATTTGCCGAGTCGCTTTCCGAGTAGCGACCCGGCCCCCGCCGGGATGCCGGACATCGGCGGCTAGTGTACTTCGCTTTGCGTCCCCGCGCCTGTCAGGTCAGGAGCTTGGGCCCGTCGCCGGTGCCGGCCGCCGGCGCCACGACCGGCGCGGGCCGGACCGGCGTCGCCCCATGCACGTGGGCCACGATCGGCGCGGCGCGCGGGGCCCCCCGAAACGGGCCGTCGGCGACCGCGCGCCCTGCCGGTTCGACCGGGTGCGGGGCGAGCTTCTCGCGCTTGTCGAGCTTGGCCCGCGGGCGAGCGTGCGCGGCGGCGCGGGCGGCGTCGTCCTTCGCCTGCTCGCGGGCCGCGCGGAACGCCGCGCCGGCGGCCCCGAACGGCGCGAGCACGACGAGGCATGTGGCGACACCCGGAATGCGGTGGATCCCTTCGCGCCAGTAGTTGAAGACGAACACGTAGAAGAGCGCGACCCCGATGCCGAGCAAGATCGCGACGAACAGATACATCGGCCAGACCACGCGCGTGCGCGTGAACTCGTCGTCCTCGCCGCCGCCATCCCCGCGATCCCCGCCCAACGGTCAGAGCTCCATGATCTCTTTTTCTTTGGCCTTCGCGATGTCGTCCACCAGCGCGATGAACTTGTCCGTCAGGTCCTGGACCTGCTTCTCGCCGTCTTTCCGCAGGTCCTCGGTGATCTGCTTCTCCTTCTCGGCGTCCTTGATCATGTCCATCGCGTCACGGCGCGACGAGCGGATGGCCACGCGCGCCTCCTCCGTCTGCTTGCCGACCGACTTCGCGAGATCGCGGCGGCGCTCCTGCGTGAGCGGCGGGATCGGCAGACGAACCTGGTCGCTGTCCGAGACCGGGTTAATGCCGAGGTCGCTCGCGCGGATCGCCTTGTCGATCACCGCGATCATGTTCTTCTCCCACGGCTTCACCGTGATGAGACGCGCGTCGACGACCTGCACCGTCGCGACCTGGTTCACCGGCGTCGGCGTGCCGTAGTAGTCGACCTTGATCCCGTCGAGCATCGACGTGTTCGCGCGCCCGGTGCGGATCTTCGTCAGATCGCGCTTGAAGGCCTCGACCGCCTTCTTCATGCCGTCTTCGGCGTCGGTCCTGATGTCATTGATCATGTTGCGGCTCCCTTCGTCATCGCGAAGCGTGTCTGCTTGTCATCCTTGACGATCGTCGTGCCCACGTGCTCGCCGCAGACGACGCGCTGGATGTTCCCGCGCGTGGTCATGTCGAACACGATGATGCGCATCGCGTTGTCGCGGCACAGCGCGAACGCCGTGGCGTCCATGACCCCGAGGTCCTGCTTGAGCGCGTCGGTGAAGGTCACCGTCTCGTAGCGGCGCGCCTCGGGGTGCTTGCGCGGATCTTTGTCGTAGACCCCGTCGACCTTGGTCGCCTTGAGCAGGATCTCCGCGCCGATCTCCATCGCGCGCAGGGCGGCGGCCGTGTCCGTGGTGAAGAACGGGTTGCCGGTGCCGGCGCCGAAGATCACGACGCGCCCCTTCTCGAGGTGGCGGATCGCCCGGCGGCGAATGTACGGCTCGGCGAGCTGCTGCATCGGGATCGCCGACTGCACGCGCGTCACGACGCCGTGGCGCTCCACCGCCTCTTGCAACGAGACCGCGTTCATCACCGTCGCGAGCATGCCGACATAGTCTGCGCTCGCGCGATCCATGCCGCGCGCCGATTCGGAGACGCCGCGGAAGATGTTGCCGCCGCCCACCACGACCGCGACCTCGACGCCCATCTTGGCCGTGTCCGCGATCTCGCCCGCGACGAGGTCCAGGACCGCCAGATCGATGCCGTAGCTCTGGCTGCCCATCAGAGCCTCGCCCGAGATCTTGAGCAAGATTCGTTTGAACGCGGGCTTCGCCATGCGAGCGCAGCTTACACCGCGCTGTCATCGTGCGTCATGGCGTGTCGCACGCTCGTTACGGACGATGGGCAGTCGGCGACCGGTCCGCGATCGCCGGCGGCGCCCCGAGGTCGCGCCGCAGCTCCGTGCGGCGCACGGCGTCGATCCCGCCGCGCTCGCGATCGCGATCCGTCTCGACGACCGCAGCATCGTCGCCAGGGGAGACAAGAACGGCCCCGTTCGGTTCCACCGAACCTGGCATACTGGCCCGCCGATGGTGGGGAGCGACGACGACGGGCGCGCGGAGACGATCGCGATGGGCGCGTCCGGCGAGCCGGCATCGGCGGCCGCCGCGTCCGTCGTGATGCCAGCGACGATCGGCCGCTACCAGCTCGTCGCGCGGCTCGGCGCCGGCGCGATGGGCGTCGTGTGGTCCGCGCGCGATCCGCAGCTCGAGCGCCAGGTCGCCATCAAGGTCGTCCATCCGCGCCTCGCGAGCGCGCCGGAGGCCTCGCACCGGATGCTGCGCGAGGCCCGCGCGATGGCGAAGCTCTCGCATCGCGCCGTCGTCACCGTCTACGACGCGGGCGAGGTCAACGACCAGCTCTTCCTCGCGATGGAGCTCATCGACGGCGAGACCCTCACCGCCCGCCTCCAGCGCCCCGATCTCGCGCCGCCCACCGCGTGGCGCGCTCGCCTCGCGCTCGTCCTCGAGGCGGGCCGCGGCCTCGGCGGCGCCCCCGCCGCCCGCCGCC
>JANXOM010000264.1 GCA_025353585.1 Deltaproteobacteria bacterium | reverse complement strand
CCGCGGCGGCAGCGGCGGCGGCGCGCCCGGAATGCGACCGGCCGGGGCCAGGGCGGTGGCCACGGGGAACATCGGGTGGGCGGGCCGGACCGCCGGCGCCTGTACCAGCGACGGGATCGTGGCCTGCCACGGGTGCAGCTCGGCCGCGACGAGGTCCGTATCGCGCCAGCCGACGATACGACCGCCCATGCCATCGTCGATCGCCGGGCGCAGCGACAGGATCCGATCCTCGGGCGACATCGACAGCCCGTAGCGGCCGAGGCGAACGAACCCGAGCCGACTCATCAGCATGTCGATCACCTTGTCGAACGCCATCTCGCCAGGCATTGCACCCGCCGCGCCAGCGCGCGCCGCCCGCGAACCGGCCAAGTCCGCTGGACGCTCACCTCGCCTTACAGCCGATCCACCCGGGAGCGCGAGAACCGGTGCCGTCTCCCCCACCCCGAGGGGTCATCGGGCCCCTGGCGCCCCCGCCCGGCGCCCGGGTCAGCGGCCCTGGTACTTCGGCGGTCGGCCCTCGGCGAACGCGGCCAGACCCTCGTCGCGGTCCTCGCTGAACAGCGTCGTCTCGTAGCACTCGCGCTCGATGTCGAGCCCCGCGTCCAGGCTCGTGGCGTGGCCACGCTCGATCGCCGACTTCGCCGCCGACACCCCGAGCGGCGCGCACAGGTCGAGCTCCGCGATCCACGCCTGGACCGCCGCCTTGAGGCTCGCGCGCGGCACCACCTGGTGCACGAGCCCGATCTCGAGCGCCCGCGCCGCCGTGACCCGGCGGCCCAGCATGATCATCTCCTTCGCGCGCGCCTCGCCGATGAGGCGCGGGAGCCGCTGCGTGCCGCCGGCGCCCGGCATGATCCCGAGGCGCGTCTCCGTCAGCCCGACCTCGGCGCCCTCGACGGTGATCCGGAAGTCGCACGCCATCGCGAGCTCGAGCCCGCCGCCGTACGCCGAGCCGTTCATGGCCGCGATCGTCGGCTTGCGCAGCGCGCCGAGGTCGTTGATCGCGCCGCTGATCGCGTTGATGAACGGCCGCGCGTCGGCCGCGTCGATGCCCCGGCGCTCCTTGAGATCGGCGCCCGCGCAGAACGCCTTGTCGCCCGCGCCCGTGATCACCACGACCCGCACGTCGTCGCGGTTCTCGATCTCGAGCGCGATCTCCTGCAGGCGCAAATTCACCGACCGCGAGAGCGCGTTGCGCACCTCGGGCCGGTTCAGCGTGACCCACAGCGCGTGACCGTGCAGCTCGACGAGGATCTCGGACATGCCGCGGAGGTTAGCTCAACTGCCCATCTCGGCGCGGCGGCGCGCGCGCGCCTGCTTGCCGAGGTGAGCCTTCAGGTACTTCGACGGCAGCTCGTGCCCCACGAACGTCGCCGCCGTGCGCGACGCCTCCACGAGCTTGTCGAGATCGATGCCCGTCTTGACGTTCATCGCGTGCAGCATCGCCACGACGTCCTCGGTCGCGAGGTTGCCGGAGGCGCCCGGCGCGTACGGGCAGCCCCCGAGCCCGCCCGCCGACGCGTCGATCGTCGTGATGCCCATCTGCATCGCGACGAGGCAGTTCGCGAGCGCCGTGCCCTGCGTGTCGTGGAAGTGGACGGCCAGCGCCTCGGCCGGGTGCTTCGCCAGGATCTGCCCGAGCACGTCCTCGGTCTGCGCCGGGTTCGCGACGCCGATCGTGTCGCCGAGCGAGATCTGGTCGACGCCGAGGTCGCGCAGCTCGCCGACGAGCGAGACCACGCGCGCCGGGTCGACGTCCCCCTCGTACGGGCACCCGAACACCGTCGAGACGTACGCGCGGCACCCCACCCCGGCCGCGCGCGCGATCGGCACCACCTCGTGGAACGCCGCCAGCGCCTCGGCGATCGTCTTGTTCACGTTCTTCTTCGTGTGCGTCTCGGACGCGGACAGGAAGACCGCGATGTCCTTCATGCCCGACGCGATGGCCGTGTCGAGCCCGCGCCGGTTCGGGACGAGCGCCGACATCCTGACCCCCGCCGGCCGCGACACGCCGCGCGCGACCTCCGCGGCGTCCGCGAGCTGCGGGATCCACTTCGGCGAGACGAAGCTGGTGATCTCGATCGACTTGATCCCCGCCCCCACGAGCGCGTCGATGAAGCGGATCTTGTCCGGGGTCGGGACCTGGCGGGCCTCGTTCTGGAGGCCGTCGCGCGGGCCGACCTCGTAGATCGTGACCTCGGCCGGGAGCTTCACAGCGGCGACCCCATGGGGGCACCATAATCCCGGTTCAGCTCGTCGACCAGCGCGGGCGTCAGCTCGTCGAGGCTGTCGATCAGCCGGTGGGCGCCCGACTGGTCCCAGCCCCCGAAATTGCCCGCCCGGATGGCGAGGACGATGCACCCCGCCGCGCGCCCGGCGGCGATCCCGGCGACCGAGTCCTCGAGGACCAGGCAGTGGGCCGGGGCCACCCCGATCGCGGCCGCCCCCGCCAGGTAGCCATCCGGGGCGGGCTTGCTGCGGGCGACGTCCTCGGCCGCGAACACGGCGTCGAACTGCGCGTCGGGCCCGAGGAACCGGAGCGCCTGGGCCGCCTCGACGCGCGAGCTGCCGGTGACGAGCGCGCGCGGCGCCCCGCGGGTCCGCGCGAGCACGGCGAGCGCACCGGGCAGCACCGTCAAGCCGAGCTCGGCGAAGACCTCTTCTCGGTGGTGCGCCGTTTGCGCGATGACCTCGTCGCGGGTCCACCTCATGCTCGAGTAGCGCCGCTTCAGCTCGTCGTAGATCGCGATCCACGACCGGCCGATGATGAAATTGCGCATGCCCTCGTCGACGACGACGCCCTGCCCCCGGGCGAGCGCGCGCGCCATCGCCTCCGCCGTCTCGCGCTCGGAGTCGATCAGCGTTCCATCGAGATCGAACAAGTAGCCCTGGATCGGCATGTGGCCTCGTCCCGCGCCTGCGGTGAACTTTCGCCCCGCCTGCGTAACCCAACCCGAGGCGGCGGGCACTGTCTCCATGTCATCTTCCGTGGAGTCACCATGTCCCGCCGTCTCCTGTCCGTCCTCCTCGCGCTCGACCTGGCCGCCGCCGCCGGCTGCGCCAACCACGCGCAGCCGTCGATCACGCTCTACGAGAGCGGGAACTACCAGGGCGCGGCGACCGCGGCCGACGACGGCCTCGCGGCCCACCCCGACGACGACGCGCTGTGGGGCATGCGCATTCGCAGCGCCCTCGCGCTCGGCGACGGCGACGCGATCGTCCGCGCGTACACCGGCTACACCGCGCACCGCGCCGAGCTCGACAAGCCGCTCCTGCGCGACCTCGCGGCGGCCACGCTCGCGCAGGCGCTGCATTCCCCGTCGGCGAAGCTCGAGCTCGCCGCGATCCAGGCGATCGAGGACATCGAGCTCCAGGGCCTCGCCGACGACGTCGCCGCGCGCATGGGCGATGACGACGACCGCGTCGCCGCGGCTGCCGCCGTCGCGATCCTCCACGGCGGCTACGCGCAGGCCGGCCAGGTCGCCGGGGACAGCCTGCGCTCGCCCGACGCCGAGGCGCGCCGGATCGCCGTCGAGGGCGTGGGCAAGAAGGTCGGCCGGCTCGCCGCGGCGGATCTCGAGAAGGCCGCCGCCGACCGCGACCCGCGTGTCCGCCGCGCCGCCGTGTTCTGGCTCGGCCAGATCAAGGACACCGACGCCGTCGCCGTGTTCGCGCAGCGGATCAAGGACGAGGACGCTGGCGTGCGCGCCGCCGCCGCCCGGGCCCTCGCGCGCGTTGGCATCGGCGATCTCGGGGCGTACGGCAAGGCCGCCGCCGCGGACGCCGCCCTCCCCGTCCGCATCGCCGCGATCGATCTCCTCGTCGCGGCGCACCTGGACGGCGACCTCGGCCGGCTCGCGCGCGACCCCGATCCGATCCTCGCCGTCGAGGCATCCCTCGCCCTCCACGACGCCAGCCTCGCCGGAGACGCCGTGCAGCGCGCCATGGCGTCGCCGGACGGGAGCGTCCGCGCGGGGGCGGCGAACTACCTCGTCCGCGCGCTCGGCACGGACGCCGCGCTCGCCCCCGCGCGCCAGCTCGCCCACGACAAGGAGCTCGGCGTCCGCCTGGCCGCCGCGCGCGTGCTCGCCCACGCCGGCGACCCCGCCGCGGCGACGAACGTGTTCGTGGCCGCGCTCGGCGCCGATGACTCGCGCGACCACGCGGCCCAGGCCGCCGCCGATCTCGCCGCGCTCGGCGATGCCCGCGGCGTGGCGCGCCTGACCGAGCTCGTCCGCGATCCGCATCGCACGCCGGAGCAGCGCGCCGCCGCCGCCGCGGCCCATCGGAGCGCCCACCGGGTCACGCCAGGGCTCCTCGCCGCCCTCGCCGATACGAACGCGATCGTGCGCGTCGAGGCCGCGGCGGCGCTCGGCGCGCTGAGCAAGGATCGCGAGCGCTGATCGCACTCGCTGGAGGCGGAAGTCCCATGGCGCCCCCATTCCTTCGTGGCGGACCTCACCCGATCATCGCGTTGTTACGTCCGCCGTAACCCGCGTGTAACCTCGCGGAAGGCCCGCTGTTACATCGTTCTCCGATTGGCGCCGGCACTGTTCGTGCTTCGCGTCGCTCCACGGAGGACTACAGATGACGAGACTCGCAGCTTGTACGATCGGCGCGGCGGCGCTGATCGGCTCCCTTCTCACCGCCGCCCCCGCGTTCGCGGATACGCTGCCGACGTGCGCGTCGCTGGCCACCCCCGGCCTCGGCCAGCCCGCCTCGGAGCTGGTCTACATCCAGGCCGGTGACACGCAGACGAATCTGCTCAAGCAGCTCGGCCGCAAGCTGCGTGACAACACGGCGAAGCCGATCACGCTCGTGTTCTTCACGAGCGGCTCGTGCACCAACATCACCGCGATGTACACGCAGGTTCCCGTCACGGTGAACATGACGTACATCCCGTCGCTGCTCGAGGATCCGCTGTGGACGCCGAGCTCGGCGCCGCTCAACTGTACGGTCCCCACGCCGGGCGGGCAGCCGCTGGACGTCGGCAACTCTGCCGTCTTCATCTCGTCCTGCCCGGCGATGACGCCGCCCGAGACGGTCAAGGCGACGACCGGGCCGATCCAGGCGTACGTCCTCGGCGTGCCCGAGTCGTCCACGCAGACCGCCATCACCTACGAGGAGGCGTACTTCGTGTTCGGCTATGGCGCGGCCGGCATGATCGACCCGTGGATCAAGGTCACGAACCTGTGGATCCGCACCGCCTCGAAGAGCACGCTCCTCACTTGGGCCGCGAACATCTCCGTCCCCGCCAACAAGTTCCAGGGCGGCTGCGGCTCCGGTGGCGGCGCCGGCTCGGGCTGCGGCGCGTCGGCCCAGGTCGTCGCGGGCCTCCAGAACAACGCGGACCCCGAGTCCGCGATCGGCCTCCTCGGTGACGAGGTGTACGACGCCGACCGCGCGTTCCTGAACATCCTGGCGTTCCGCGCCAAGGGCCAGTACGCCGCGTACTACCCGGACAAGACGGCGTCGTCGCGCGACAAGCAGAACATCCGCGACGGCCACTACACGGTGTGGTCGCCGACGGTGTGGATGTACAACATCAACGCCGCGACGCAGGCGCCGACGAACCCGACGGCGAAGTACGTCGTCGACATGATCGACGGCGTGCCCGTCTCGCCCGCCCCGAGCTTCGAGCCCGACACGGTCGTCGCCGGCGTTGGCCTCGTGCCGGACTGCGCGATGCACGTCGCGCGCGAGTTCGACGGAGGTCCGCTCTCCCTCTACACCCCGCCCGCGAGCTGCACGTGCACGTTCGAGAAGACCGTCGCATCGACGAGCTGCGCCCCGTGTAGCGTGGCTACCCCCTGCGCCGGCACGGCGGTCTGCCGCAACAACCTGTGCGAGGCGAACTAGTCATGACGCTCAAGATGCTTTTGATCTGTCTGCCGCTCGCGGCGGGCCTCGGCTGCGGCGACAATCTCAACGGCGTGGGCAAGGACGCGGGGACCCACGTGGATTCGTCGGTGCCCAAGGATGGCTCGGGCTCGGGCTCGAACATCATCCCGCCGGACGCCAGCTGCTTCGAACTGTCGACCATCACGTCCCCCACGAACAACCAGATCATCAACGCGTGCTCGGACTCCGACAAGATCTACAAAGACTCGCACCCGCCGCTCCTGGGCTCGGACGGCTCGCTGCCGCCGCTGCCCTAGGCGTCGTCTGTGCGGTCGCGGGTCCCGGGCACGCCGATCCGCTGCGCCCGGTGACCAGCAAGCTCGGCTGGCAGGTCGACGTCGACGCGCTCGTGCAAGTCGACGCGATCCCGTACGCCGAGGCGTCCGTCGACGAGGTCGATCCCGCGACGCGGCAGCCGCTGAACGAGGAGACGATCGATGTTCGCCGCGCCCTCTTGCGCGTGGCGGCCCACAAGGACGGCGTGTTCGGCTCGCTCGAGCTCGAGGCGAACAACACCGCTGGCCCCACGGCGCGCCTGCTCGGCGCGTTCGTCGGGTGGAGCTTGCCCGCGGCGGCCGCGACGGATCCGCCGCTCGTGACGGTCGCCACGGGGCTCATGCTGATCCCGTTCGGCGCCGAGGTGCCGACGAACGCGCGCGACAAGACGTTCCTCGAGGTGCCGACGTGGGCCCGGGCGATGTTCCCCGGTAGCTACGACGGCGGCGCGCAGGCCCGCGGCGCGTTCGGGTTCGCGCGCTGGGTCGTGGCCGTGACGGACGGCGCGCCCTCGGCCGATGCGCAGTGGAAGGGCCGCGACCCATCGAGCAGCTTCGACGTGCTCGGCCGGCTCGGCGCGGTGCTCGACTTGCCCGGCCAGCCCGGGCGCCCGCACTTCGAGCTCGGCGTGTCCGCGCTCACCGGCAAAGCGCTGCACCCGGGCACGCCGCCCACCAAGGATTCGATCCAGTGGGTCGATGACAACCAGAACGGCACGGTCGACACAGGCGAGATCCAGGTCATCGCGGGCACGCCGGGCATGCCGTCGATCCCGTTCTCCCACAGCGCGCTCGGGGCCGACGCGTCGGGGCGCTGGTGCCTGCAGCAGCTCGGGCGCGGCGTGGCGTGGGGCGAGCTCGCGTACGGCACGAACATGGACCGCAGCGTCGTCGTCGCCGATCCGGTGGACCAGCTGCGCGATCTGCGCGAGCTCGGGCTGACGCTCGGCGTGCTGCAGGACGCGACGCCCTGGGCGCAGGTCGGCGCGCGCTACGACCGCTACGACGCGGATCGCGACGCGCAGCAGCAGGCGGGCGTGACGGCGGTGCGCACGCACCTCGTGTACTCGACGCTCGCGCTCCTCGCCGCCGCGCGCTGGGGCACGAGCAAGCTCGTCGTCGAGTACGACCACCGGACGAACCCGATCGGCCGCGCTGACACGGGGCTGCCGGCGACCCGCGGCGATGACCGGCTCGCGCTGCGGGCCGAGGTGCGGTTCTGATGCGCGCGTTCGGGTGGCTCGCGGTGCTGGGCGCGCTCGCCACGTGCGATGGCGCGAGCAGCGAGCTCGGCTACGAGGCCGATCTCCAGATCCCCGGCGCGCAGTACCGGCCCGGCGCGTTCCCGGCGTCGACCGCCGGGCCCGAGACGCTCGCGATCACGACGCTGCACGCCGAGTTTGTCATCGGGCGCATCCACGAGCGGCTGCACGGCGTCATCGGCCCGACGGCGCACGGCGCGATCGTCGGCATCCCCGGCGACACCGGCGCGTGGATCTTGCCCGCCGGCCCGCCCGCGTTCGACACGCCCGACGACGGCACGATCGACGCGGAGTTCGGGCTCTCCGACGTGGCGCCGGACGGCCCGTTCGAGATCCAGATGGCGGCCGTCGACGCGGACGGCAAGATCGGCGAGCCGCTCGCAGTGTCGCTCATCGCCGACGACGTGGCGCCGCCATCGGGCTCGCTGGTGGTCGGCCTCGCGTGGACGGGCGCGGCGGACCTCGACCTCCACGTCATCGATCCGAGCGGCAGCGAGGTCTACTTCGGCAACCCGAACTCGATCCCGCTGCCCGACGTGATGACGTGCGGCTGCAACCCGACCGACCAGAGCCGGTTCTACGACGGCGGCGTCCTCGACCACGACAGCAACAAGCAGTGCGAGCTGGACGGGCGGCCGAACGAGCACGTCGTGTGGAAGGCGATGCCGGAGGCGGGGACGTACACGGTGCGGGTCGACGCGCGCGCGATGTGCGGCGACGCGAGCGCGCACTGGTTCGTCGAGGTGCTCGACGGGAACGCGGCCGTGATCACGTCGGCGCGCGGCATCTCGACGCCGGACGACGTCACGTACCAACAACACGGCGCCGGGGCCGGGCAGACGGCGCTGACGTTCGAGCGATGAGAGGCTGGACGGCCGTCGCGCTCGTGTGCGCCGCGGCGGCGAGCGCGCGGGCCGAGGTCGTGCGCGGCCGGGTCGTCGATCGCACTACGCGCGCGCCGGTGGGGGGCGCGGTGATCCCGGTCGGCGGCGAGCTCGCCGCCACCGATGACGACGGCGGGTTCGGCCTCGAGCTGCCGCCCGGTCGCCACGAGCTCGTGGTCACGGCAGACTTCCTCGCGCCGCTGACGCGCGCCATCGTCGTGCGCGCGGGGCAGGCGCTCGACGTCACGCTCGAGGTGGACGCGGCCACCGACGCGACCGGCGAGCACATCGAGATCACGGGCACGGCGCCGAGCGCGCCCGGCTCCACGCACGTGGACGCGGCCTTCGCGCGCATCCTGCCCGGCGGCGGCGATGCGGCGAAGATCGTGCAGTCCTTGCCCGCGGTCGCGCGGCCGAGCGCGGGCTCGACGGACATCGTCGTGTGGGGGGCGGCGCCGAGCGAGACGCGCGTGTTCGTCGACGGCGTGCCGGTCCCCGCGCTCTACCACGTGGGCGGCTATCGCTCCGCGCTCGGCAACGACCTCATCGGCGACATCCGGCTGACGCCGGCCGCGTTCGGCGTGGACCGCGGCGGGGCGATCGGCGGCGTCATCGACATCGGCCTCGGGGATCCCGGCGTGGCTCCGGCGTGGCGCGCGCAGGCCGACGTGCTCGACGGCAGCGCCGAGGGCCGCACGCGCATCGGCGCGCTCGTCATCGCGGCCGCGGTGCGGCAGAGCTGGCTCGACCAGGCGATCGGCGTCGTGAGGGACCCGCGGAAGCTCGCGCCGAACGCGCCGCTGCCGCGCTGGACCGACGCGCAGGTCGTGGCCCGCGCCGAGCTCGCGCCGCGCCTCGTGCTCACGGCGTGGGCCCTCGGCTCGCTCGACGCGCTCGAGCGCACGCTCGCGTCCGACGATCCCGCCACGCAGACCGACGAGAACACGCGGCAGCGCTTCGTGCGCGCGCAGGCGACGCTCCGCCGCGAGCGCGACACCGGCGACGACCGCGTGACCGTGTGGGGCGGCGCCGATCGCAACACCGATGCCTTCCATTTCGGCCTCGTGCCCGCGAACCTCGCGACCACGAAGTACGTGGGCGGGCTGCGCGCGGCCCAGGCGGACCGCCTCTCGGACGAGCTCGCGCTCGCGATCGGCCTCGACCTCGACGGCGAGCAGGCCCACCTCGCCCGCCTCGGCTCGCTCACGATCCCCGCGCGCGAAGGCGACCTTCACATCTTTGGCCAGCCGCCCGGCGACGACGTCAACGCCGACACCTGGCGCGCGACGACGATCGACGCGGCCGGGCACGTCGCCCTCGATGGCCACGCCGGCCCCGTGACGGCCACGCTCGGCGCGCGCGTCGACGGCTGGCTCCTCGGCGCGAGCCGCGTGCTGCCGCACATCGGCACGAACCCCGCCTTCGGCAGCCAGCAGATCCTCGTCACGGCCGACCCGCGCGGCTCCGTGCAGGTCCGGCTCTCGGACGAGGTCGTCGTGCGCGCCGATGCCGGTCGCTACCACCAGGCGCGCGATGGCTCGGACACGAGCGCGGTCTTCGGCACGCCGGGCCTCGGGCTCGAACAGGCGTGGCACGCGATCACCGGCGCGCAGTGGCGCCGCGGCGTGGGCGCGCTCGAGGGCGCCGTGTACGCGCGCTCGCTCTCGGATCTCGTGGTGCGCGACCTCGCGGTCACGCCGCCCCTCGGCAAGGTGCTGACGCAGAACGGCTCGGGCTCCGTCGTCGGTGTGCAGGTCACGGCGCGGCTCGTCGGCTGGCACGGGCTGTCGGGCTGGCTCAGCTACAACCTCTCGCGGAGCCGCCGCACCGACGACCCGACGGCGCCGACGCGCTTCTTCGATCACGATCAGACGCACGGCCTCATCGCCGTCGCGGGGTGGGAGCGCGGGCCGTGGTCCGTCGGCACGCGCGTGCGCTACGCGACGGGCGAGCCGCGCTCGGCGGTGATCGGCGTGCTGTTCGACAGCCAGTCCGGGCGCTACCAGCCCATCCCCGGGCCGCTGAACGGGATCCGCCTCCCCGCGTTCTTCGCGGCCGACCTGCGCGGGGAGCGGCGCCTCGGGCTCGGCGCGGGCGTGCGCGCGGCCGTGTACCTGGAGGTGCAGAACCTGACCAACCGCCGCAACGCCGAGGAGCTCATCTACAGCGCGGACTTCGCGCGGCAGGGCTACCTGACGTCGCTGCCGCTGCTCGCGATCGCGGGCCTGAGGATCGAGCGATGAAGCACGCGTGGCGGCTGCTGCTCCTGCTGGCGGCGTGCGACGACGCGCTCGATCAGCGCCTCGCCAACATCACGGACACGCGCGTCCTCGCCGTGATCTCCGAGCCGGCCGAGGCGAAGCCAAAGGCGATGGTCACGCTGAGCGCGCTCGTCGTGGGGCCCGACGGGCCGATCGCCACGCCGCCCGCGTGGGCCTTCTGCATCGCGCCGAAGCCGCCGACGGAGGACAACGTCGTCGTCCCGGGTTGCCTCGACGACTCGCAGATCGTGGACCTCGGCTCCGCCGCGACGGTGACCGGCGCGCTGCCCAAAGACGGCTGCCTCCTGTTCGGCCCCGACACGCCGCCCGGCGGCTTTCGCCCGCGCGGCGCCGACGAGACCGGCGGCTTCTACCAGCCGGTGCGCGCGGAGATCGCTGGCCAGTTCGCGTTCGGCTTGCCGCGCATCACGTGCGATCTCCCGAACTCGCCGGCCCAGGCCGCGACCGACTACCGCACGATGTACAAGGCGAACGCGAACCCGACGCTCCTGCCGCTCGCGCTGACCGACGCCGCGACCGGCGCGACCGTCTCGCCCGACGCGATCCCCGCCGGCGCCGACGTGACGCTCACGGCCGCGTGGCCCGCCGAGGCGGCGGAGCGCTACGTCTCTTACGACCCGGGGCCGCAGGTCGTGGTGCCGCGGCGCGAGGCGATGCGCGTCTCGTGGTTCGCGACGGCCGGCTCGCTGCCCGTGGACGCGACCGCCATCGCCGAGGACGATCTCGCGACGAGCGCGACCACCACGTGGCACGCGCCGACAACGCGCGGCGCGGCGTTCCTGTGGCTCGTGTTACGCGACAGCCGCGGCGGCATCGCGACGCAGCAGCTCGCGGTCACCGTCGAGTAGGTCGTTACTCGGCCGCGCGCGGAACCCAGTGGCCCTCGGTCCAGTGCCACGCGTTGCCGCGCTTGTCCCAGTGGCCCCGCTCCCAGGCCTCGGTCTCACGCTCCTTCTCCCAGCGCCCACCGAGCCAGCTCCACTGGTTCGCGCGCCACTCCCAGCGGCCGGCGACCCAGAAGTAGCCCTTGCGCTCGATGACGGCCTCCGCCTGCGGCGCCGGCGGCTCCTGGTAGACCTCGGTCGACGACGTGGTGACTGTGGCGGTAGCGCTCGCGTGGCCGGCGCAGCCCGCGCTCGCAGTGGCTCCGACGCACAGCACGAACAGCAGCGGCTTCATGGTCCGCGTTGTAACACCGGCCGCGAGGTGCCGACGTTTTTCCATGCGGCCACGGAGGGGGCATGCGAGAGTCCGCGCGCAATGGAGCGCGAGCCGTGGAACACCTGGGCAAACATCGCCACGGCGGTGCGCCTCGTGTCCGGGATCGCGGTGTTCGCGTACGCCGCGGTCACGGCGAACGAGATGTGGAACTTCGTCGGGCTGGGCATCTACTGGACCCTCGACATCCTCGATGGCTTCCTCGCGCGAAGGCTCGACCAGGAGACGCGCATCGGCGCGCAGATGGACATCCTGGCGGACCGCGTGCTCGTGGCCTTCTTCTATCTCAACTACACCGTGCTTCACCCGGAGCTGATCGTCCCGGTCTCGCTGTTCCTGTTCCAGTTCATGTTCATCGACCACTTCCTGTCGAACCAGTTCATGCGCTGGCCGATCAAGAGCCCCAACTACTTCCACCAGGTCGACCGCAAGATCTGGGCGCTCAACTGGTCGCCGGCGGGCAAGCTCCTCAACAGCGGCGTCGTGACGGCCGTGCTCGTCGGGACGAAGTCGCCGATCATCGGCTCCATCGTGTGCGGCGGGATCATCGTGCTGAAGATCTGGACCGCGGTCCGGATGTATTCGTTGCCGCCTCCCGAAGCCGGCTGGCAGCCTACCGGCACGCCATGACCGACTCGATCATCGACCACCTCGGCATCTACGCCGGGATGCTCGTTATCGGCGTCGTGTCGGGCCTCGTGCCGTTCATCCCCGCCGAGATCGTGCTCGCTGCGGTCGTCGTCATCGCGGGGAACTTCTGGCTCGCCGTGGCGATCGCGCTCCTCGCGGCGGGCGGGCAGATGATCGCGAAGGCGCTGCTCTACCAGGGCGCGCTGCGGGCGGTGAAGCGCAACGGCGAGCCGAAGCCGGGCAGCAAGCTCGCGCGCGCCCAGAAGTGGGCCCTGCGCTGGAAGGACAAGCCGCTCGCGCTGACGTTCGTGTCGGGCCTCGTCGGGATCCCGCCGCTGCTGCTGTTCGCGCCGCTCGCCGGCGTGCTCGGCATTCGCTTCCGCGCGTTCATGGCGCTCGGGATGGCGGGACGCTCGGTGCGCTTCGTCGTCATCGCGCTGATCGCGCTGTACGCGAGCCACTGAGACCGCCGCGGGTCACGTCTCGAAGCGGAACCGGCGCAGGCCGATCAGCGCGAACAGCGCCGCGAAGCCCGCGAGGGCCCCGAGGGACGGCGCGATGTCGCTGAACCCGGTGCCCTCGCGCACGAGCAGATCGTAGTAGCCATCGAGCGCCCACGAGTGGGGGACGATGTGGCCGATGCTCCGCATGGTGTCGGGCATCAGCAGGCGCGGCACCATGCAGCCGCCGAGGAGCCCCATGACGAGCAGGCACACCGACCCGACGCTGCCGAGCTGCTTCTCCGTGCCGCCGAGCGACGCGAACAGGAGGCCGAGGCAGACCGCGCACAGGACGACGCACATGGAGAGCACGACGAGCGCGGGGATGCTGCCGGCGACGCGCATCCCGAACAGGCTCGCGCCGAGGCCGAACAGGAACGTCAGCTGGATGAGCCCGATGACGTAGTACGGCACGAGCGTCGCGAGCATGACCTTCCAGCGCGGGACCGGCGCGGCGAGGAGGCGGCGCCACGTGCCGGTGCGGCGCTCGCCGGCGAACGACATCGCGACGGTGAGCGCGATGTAGAAGCCGAACAGGACGGCGTTGCCGGGCACGGTGATCTGGAAGCCGCTGATGTCGGGGAGCGGCTTGCGAATACCGGGCGGCTGGCGGGCTTCGAGGTACACGAGCTCGGCGCCGACGGGGGCACCGAGCGCGCGCGTGACGACGGCGGTGAGCGCCCCGGTGAGGGGGGCGCGCACCTGGATCGGAGCGGCGAGGTCGATCGCGAGCTCGACGGGGTGGCCGTGCGCGGGGTCGACGTCGGCGGCGATGACGAGGCCGGCGTCGACGGTACCGGCGGCCACGGCGGCGCGCACGGCGTCCGCGGAGGCGAGCGGCTGCGGCGTGAAGCCAGGCGTTGCCGCGAGGGCGCGCTCGACGACCTCGCCCGCCGGGCTCGGCGTCGGGTGCCAGATCGCGATCGGACGCGGGACGTCGGGCGAGGTCCCGCCGCCGGAGAACATCGCCCCGAACGCGACGATGAACACGATCGGGAGCGCGAACAGCGAGATCAGCGTGCCGCGATCGCGCAGCAGGAGCTGCATGTCCTTCCAGATGGCGGCGGCGATCATGGGGTGGCTGCTTTCGAGGTGGGCGGGGCCGGCGCGTCATCGTCGCGGAGCGCGTGGCCGGTCAACGCGAGGAACGCGGCCTCGAGGGTCGCCTGGCGCGACTCGATGCGCGTGATCGTCGCGCCCGTCGCCTCGATCGCGGAGACGAGCGCGCCGAGGCCGGCGTGCGGCGTCGCGTGCAGCGTCGCGCCTTCGCGGCGGACGTCGGCGTGGGCGGCGGCCGCGACCTCGGCGGCGGCGACGTCGCCGGTGATCTCGATCGCCAGGCCGCGCCCGGCGTGCTGCGCGATCAGCTCGCGCACGGTGCCGAGGGCGATGAGCCGGCCCGCGTCCATGATGGCGACGCGATCGCAGAGCGCCTCGACCTCCTCCATGTAGTGCGTCGTGTAGACGATCGTCATGCCGGCCGTGCGGAGCGCGCGCACGGTCTCGAAGATGTGGTTGCGGCTCTGCGGATCGACGCCGACGGTCGGCTCGTCGAGGACGAGCAGCGCCGGCTCGTGCAGCAGCCCACACGCGAGGTTCAGCCGGCGCTTCATGCCGCCGGAGTAGCGCTTCACCGGCTCGCGATCGCGATCGGCGAGCCCGACCACGCCGAGCACCCAGTCGCCGCGCGTGGCGATCGCGGCCGCGCTCATGCCGTAGAGCGCTCCGAAGTACGCGAGGTTCGCGCGCGCGGACAGCTCCTCGTAGAGCGCGAGCTCCTGCGGGACGAGGCCGAGCCGCCGCTTCGCGCCATACGGGTCGCGGGCGAGCGAGAGGCCGCCGATCATGACCTCGCCGCGCGTCGGCGTGACGACGCCGCACGCCATCGAGATCGTGGTGGTCTTGCCGGCGCCGTTCGGGCCGAGGAGGCCGAGGATCTCGCCGGGGGCGACATCGAGATCGATGCCCGCCACGGCGGTGCGCTCGCCGTAGGTCTTCGCGAGCGCGCGCAGCTGCAGGGCCGGGGGGCTCATGGCTCGAGCACGATCTTTCCGAACGCCTCGCGGGCCTCGAGCGCGCGATGGCCGTCCGCCGCGCGGGCGAGCGGCAGGACGCGGTCCACGACGGGCTGCAGGCGGCCGGCCGCGATGTGGCCGAGGACGGCGAGGAGGTCGGCCTTGCTGCCCATGGTGGAGCCCAGGACCTCGACCTGCCGGAAGAAGATGTGGCGCAGGTCGATCGCGGGCGTGAAGCCGGCGGTGGCGCCGCAGGTCACGACCCGCCCGCCCACGCGGACCGCGCGCACGCTCTGCGCGAAGACCTCGCCGCCGACGTGCTCGATGATGGCGTCGGCGCCGCGCTTGTCGGTGAGGGCCTTGACGCGCGCGCCGAAATCCTCGGTCGTGTAGTTGATGGTCTCGTCGGCTCCGAGCGCGCGCGCGCGCTCGAGCTTCGCCGCGCTGCCGGACGTGGTGATGACGCGCGCGCCGTAGAGCTTCGCGATCTGGATCGCGGCCACGCCGACGCCGGAGCCCGCGCCCTGCACGACGACCGTGTCCCCCGGCGCGACGCGCGCCTTGTGCACGACCATCTGCCACGCCGTCATCCACGGCAGGATCGCCGAGGCGGCGTGCGCGAAGTCGAGGCGCTCGGGGTACGGCGCGATGTTGACGGCGGGGACGACGATCGCCTCGGCGTAACCGCCCTGCGTGTTCTCGCCGAGGATGCGGTAGCGGCGACAGAGGTTGTCGTGGCCGGCGAGGCACGCCGCGCAGGTGCCGTCGGCGAGGCCGGGCTGCACGACGCACTTGCGGCCCACGGCGAGGCCGGCGACGCCGGCGCCGACCGCGTCGATGGTGCCGGCGATGTCGGAGCCGAGGCGGTGCGGCATCTCGAGCTTGAACGCCGGTCCGCCGCGACGAACCCAGATGTCGAGGTGGTTGAGCGACACGGCGCGGATGCGCACGCGCACCTCGCCGGGGCCGGGCTCGGGGAGCGGAAGCGCGGCGAGCTGCAACGCGTCGGCCTCGCCGTGCGCGTGCAGCACCATCGCAGCCATGGTCGCGGTCATCGCGCGCACTATACTCCCCGCATGCGCATCGTGACCGTGCCGTGCCTCTCCGACAATTTCTGCTACCTCGTCATCGACGAGGCGACGCGGCGCGCGGCGGTGATCGATCCCGGCGAGGCGGCGCCGGTGATCGCGGCGCTGGCCCGGGAAGGCGCGACGCTCGGGGCGGTGTGGGCCACCCACCATCACCCGGATCACGTCGGCGGGACGCGCGAGCTCCTGAAGAGCGCCGGGGGCGCGGCCGTGGCCGTCGTCGCGCACGCCTCGGACAAGACGGCGGCGCGCGTGCCCGGGCAGACGCACGCGGTCGACGACGGCGAGCACGTCACGATGGACGGCGTGACGGCGCAGGTGATCTACAACCCGGGGCACACGCTCGGCGCCATCAGCTACTGGCTGCGCGACGCGGACGGCGGGGCCGGCGCGGTGTTCACCGGCGACACGTTGTTCGGCGGCGGCTGCGGGCGCGTCTTCGAGGGGACCGCGCCGATGATGCACGCGTCCCTGCACAAGCTCGCCGCGCTCCCGGGCGCGACGCGCGTGTACTTAGGCCACGAGTACACCGCGTCCAACCTGCGCTTCGCGACGGCGGTCGAGCCGGCATCGGCGGCGATCGCCGCGCGGGTCCAGGCCGTGGCCGCCCGGCGCGCGCGGGGCGAGCCCACGACGCCTTCGACCCTCACCGAGGAGCACGCGACGAACCCGTTCTTGCGCACCGCCGAGGCGACCGTCCGCGCGGCCGCCGCGACGCGCGACCCGGCCGCCGCCGCCGACCCGGTGGCGGCCTTCGCCGCGCTCCGCCAGTGGAAGAACGACTTCAAGTAGCCATCCCGTCAGGGCTTGACGGCCTCGTTCCACATCTCCCGCGCGATCCGCCACTTGCCGTCGGCGCCCTTGTGGAGCACCAGGAGCAGCTTCCCCCAGCCCTCGAAGGGTGGCTTACCGCCCGGGAGCTCCACCAGCTGGTGCTCGGTGCACCACTCGGAGGCCCACGCGCCCGAGACCTCGATGTCGTGACACTCCTGCTCGAACGCCTTCATCTTGGCGCCCTTGAGTGATCCGAGCACCTCGTCGAGGAACTTGCCGATGGCGGGCTTGCCGACCAGCGGCTTGGTCGAGGGCAGCAGGCTGACGCCGTCGTCCGCCCACAGCGCGAGGATGGCCGCGTTGTCCATCTTGCGGGTCGCCGCGTCGATCGCCTTGTCGAGCTGAGCGATCTCGCCGAGCGCGCGGTCCGGGGCCGGATCGCCGACGGCGATGCCGCAGGCCCCCAGGACACCGATCGTCACGAACGTTCGTGTTCTCATCATCTCACCCCATCCCGAGGGTAGCTCGACGCGGGCTCGTTCGCGGGGCAAGCTGGGCGCATGGAGCTCCCGCTGTCCGTGCTCGACCTGTCTCCGGTGGGTTTCGGCGTGCAGCCGAGCCAGGCGGTCCGCGAGTCCGTCGAGGTCGCGCGCGCGGCAGAGGACCTCGGCTACACGCGCTACTGGTTCGCCGAGCACCACAACATGGCGAGCATCGCGGCGTCGGCGCCCGAGATCCTCATCGCGGCCGTCGGCGCGGCCACCTCGCGCATCCGCCTCGGCGCGGGCGGGATCATGATCCCGAACCACTCGCCGCTGCACGTCGTCGAGGTGTTCCGCACCCTCGAGGCGCTGTACCCGCACCGCATCGATCTCGGCCTCGGCCGCGCGCCCGGCACGGATCAGATCACGTCGGCCGCGCTCCGCCGCTCCGACGACCCCGAGGTCAACCACCTCCTCGCCGAGATCCTGGCGTTCGAGAACAACGAGTTCCCCGAGAAGCACCCGTTCCGCCAGATCACGCCGATGCCATCGGACGTGCGCATCGGCGCGCTGTGGATGCTCGGGTCGACGCTGGCCGGCGCCGCCATCGCGGCCCAGCTCGGCGTGCGGTACGCGTTCGCCGGCCACTTCGCGATGCGCCAGGCGCGAGACGCGATCGCGCACTACCGCAAGAACTTCAAGCCGAGCGCGCAGCTCGCCGCGCCGTACGCGATGCTCGCCGTCACCTGCGTCTGCGGCGAGGACGCCGAGGACGCCGGCCGCCAGGCCGCGCCGATCCGCGTCGCCATCGTCAACACGCGGACCGGCAAGCGCCAGCCGATCGTGTCGATCGACGAGGCCCTCGCGCGCACCGCGGACTTCTCCTCCGAGGAGAAGGCGATCGCCGACGACTTCATGCTCGGCGCGGTGATCGGCGGCCCCGCACACGTCGGCTCGCGGCTCCGCGAGCTCGCGCTCGACCTCGACGCCGACGAGCTCATGCTGTCGTCGCTCCTGCCCTCGCTCGAGGCGCGCAAGGCCTCGCTGGGCCGCGTGGCCGCCACGATGAGCTGAAGCGGACGGCGGGTTCGTTGCCTAGCGCAGAGCCATGGAGGAGGAAGAGATCAGAGGAGCCCGGAGCGGAGATGGTTGGCGCTCCGAGTAGCGGACTACAACCCCTTCCCCTCCGGCCTCCTCCGACCTCGTCTTCCTCCATGACTCTGCGCTCCGCGACGTCCGTACCGTTCAGGCGCAACACGAACGCCGCGCCGCCCGAGGGGGCGGGCTGGTAGACGAGGTCGCCGCCCATGGCGCGCGCGAGGGAGCGCGAGAGGGCCAGGCCCAGGCCGAGCCCCGCGGGGCCATCGGACGAGACGCCGCGCGCGAACGGACGAAACAGCCGCGCCCGCGCCGACGGCACCACGCCCGGCCCGCGATCCGCGATCACGACCTCCACCACCGCGTCGGTGGTCCGGCGCGCGGACAGCCGGATCGTGCGGTCCCCCGCCGCGCGGCCGTACTTCTCCGCGTTATCGAGCAGGTTGCCCACGATCCGCGCGAGCGCGTCCTGATCGAAGCGCGCGCGCACGCCCGCCTCCACGTCGAGCTCCAGCGCGCAGCCCGCCCGATCGAGCGCCGGCTCGGCCCGCGTCGCCAGCTCGCGCAGCGCCGCGTCGAGCGCGCCCGCCCGCGCCTCGACGCTGAGGTTCCCGCGCTCGAGCTGCGAGAAGCCGAGCACGTTCGACACCACGCGCCCGAGCCGCGCCGCCTCCTCGCTCATCCGCCGCGCGTAGTCCGCCGCCTTCGCCGGATCGCCGAGCCCGTCCGCGAGCATGTCGCCGTACAGCTGCAACCCCGCCAGCGGCGTCCGCAGCTCGTGCGCCGCCGCCGCCGCGAACTGGCTCCGCTCGCGCGCCAGCCGCTCCGCGCGCACGACCAGCAGCACGGCCAGCGCCCCCGCCAGCGCCGCGAGCGCGCCGATCGCCACGAAGCGCACCACGAACTCGCGCGCCACCGCGTCGGCGTCGTGCTCCGCGCCGGCGAGCTCGCGCGGGTTCGCCGACACGGCGAGCCGCCAGCCGGGCGCGATCTCGGTGGGCCCGCCGCCCGTGTCATCGGCGCGCAGCTCCGCCACCGCGTCCCCCGCGCGCGTCGCGAGCCACGTCGTCAAGTTCGCCCGGTCGACGACGAACCCCTGCTGCAGGGCCCCGTCGGGCGTGTGCACGTTGCGCACGGCGACCAGCGCCGGCACGCCGCCGAACGGCAGGGTGTGCCACTCGAGCGGCGACACGGTGATCGTGACGGCATCGGCCGGGTTCTCGGGCACCGGGACCGGCGCCGGGACCGGCTCCTGCGCCTGCTGCGCCTGGTAGATCTGCGTCGGCGCCGCGTTCTGCGCGTACGTGTTCCGGTTCACGCGCACCACCTGCTGCGCCTGCTGGTTCGCCGTCGGCCGCGGCGCGTTCGCCTGCTGCTCCGCGACCTGCTCGCCCACCTGCTGCTTGCCGTAACGCACCGCCGCCGGCAGCGGATCCACCGCCGCCACGAGCGCGGGCGCGGCGAGCGCGGGCGCCAGGTCCGTCGTCACGCTCGCGCGAAACACGCGGTTCTCGGCGAGGTGCTTCGGCTCGCTCAGCGCCGGGACCTCGTCGTTGATCGTCGGCGTCGTCACGCGGCCGTGCGCGTCGAGCTGGAAGTAGCCGAGCACGAGCGGATCCTCGGGGCCGGCCGCCAGCGGCGTCGGCGCCACGCTCCACGCCGCGTTCGACGAGCGCGGGTCGTGGAACAGGCTCTGGTAGTGGAAGTACGGGCGGTCCACCTCGCGCGCGAGGAGCCCGACCAGCTCGCCGCGCAGCTCGCTCGCCAGATCCGCGCCGCGCGTGGCCGCGATGGCCGTCGGCGACGACCGCACCTCGCGCTGGTGGGCCCGCACCTCGCTCCAGCCCGAGACGAACCAGGCCGCGAGCAAGCCCGCGATCGTCGCCGTCACGAGGACGGCCGCGATCACCGCGCGCGGGAGCCCGCCGCCTAGCCGACGCGCCACGCGTACCCCGCGCCCTTCACCGAAACGATCACCGTCGGCCGCGCCGGATCGCGCTCGAGCTTCTTGCGCAAGACCGCGATCGCCATGTCGACGGCGCGCGTCTGCAGATCGCCGCGCTGCCCGAACACCTGCTCGAGCAGCTCCGCGCGCGTCACGACGCGCTCCTTGTGCCGATAGAGCCAGCGCACGATGCCGACCTCGCGCGGCGTCAGCGCCGTCTGCGTGCCCTCACGCTCCACGACCATGCGCGCGAGATCCACGCGCATGCCCTCGATGACGAGCTCGTCGAGGGACTCGCCCGCCGGCGCCCGCCGCCCGAGCACGCGCACCCGCGCCAGGAGCTCGCGCGCCGAGAACGGCTTCGTCACGTAGTCGTCCGCGCCTTCGATGAGGCCGCGCACCTTGTCGTCCTCGGAGCCGCGCGCCGTCAGCATCAGGATCGGCGTCCCGGGGCGGGCCGCGCGCAGGCGGCGACAGACCTCCATGCCGTCCCTGCGCGGCAGCATCAGATCGAGCACGACCAGCTCGAACGGATCCCGCAGCCCGGCCTCGAGGCCCGTGACGCCGTCGCCGGCCGCGACCACCGTGTGCCCGTCCCCCGTCAGCAGGTCGACGATGCCGTCGCGCAGGCTGGCTTCATCTTCGACGACGAGGACCTTCACTCCGTGATCATAGTCCGTCCCCGTCGTCCGCGTGTCAGTGCCGTGTAAGGCCGGCCCTTACGAGCACCTGACAGCGCCCCGGCGGCCGCGCGCCTAGCTTCATCACATGCGCTACCTCCCCCGCCGGCACCTCGCTCTAACCCTCCTCGCCGGCTGCACGTCGGCCTTCGCCACGCCCACCCCCGCGGACCTCGCCGCCCTGCCCGCGACGGAGCTCGCCGCGCTGCGCGGCCGCGGCCCGGTCGCGCTCACCGAGCTCCTCGCCGCCTACGACGCCGCGCCGCGTGGGCTCGCGAAGTCCGCGCTCGGCCTCGAGGTCGACGCCGTCGCCGCGCAGCGCTACGCGACCGTCTCGCGCCTCTACTGGTACACGGACCTCCCGACCGCCGAGGCCGAGGCGCAGCGCCGCCACGTCCCGATCCTCTCGCTGCGCATGCTCGGCCGCCTCGACGAGGACCTCTCCTGCGCGAACAGCCGCCTGTTCCGCTCGACGCTCTATGCGAACACCGAGGTCGCGACGTTCTTGCGCGATCACTTCGTCCTCCACTGGTCGACCGAGCGCGCCGTCCCGCGCGTGACGATCGATTTCGGCGACGGTCGCGCGCTCGAGCGCACCACCACCGGCAACAGCGCGCACTACGTTCTCGACGAGCACGGCCGCGTGCTCGACGTGCTCCCCGGCGTATACGCGCCAGTCGCGTTCACCCACGAGCTGCGCGAGAGCCTGGTCCGCGCCCGGCAGATCGCGGCCCTCCCGGACGCCGACCGCGCGGGCGCGATCGCCGCGCTCCAGGCCGGGGTCGTCGTGGCCGCCGACACCTGGCGCGGCAAGCTCGGGCCCGCGCCGATCGTCGACGGTAAGGCGCGCCTCCTCGGACGCGCGGATGTCCGGGCCGCGGCCCTGTCCCTCGCGCAGATGGCCACGGCGTCGAAGGCGCGGATGGAGGTCCCGGACCTCAAGCGTTTTGGCTACGCCGTCACGGGCCCGGCCGAGGACGACCTCGCGGCCTGGGCCACGGCCGGCCAGATCGTCTACGGCATCGGCGACCTCGCGGCCGAGCTGCCGCCCGAGGACGCCTACGGCTCTGCGCCCCCCGCGCCTCCCGCCCCGGCGTCGAGGACGCCCGTCACCGCGCCGCATGTCCTCGACGTGGCGAGCCGCGCGCTGATCGAGCGCCTCCACGACGCGGTCCCCGCCGAGCTCGTCGCGACCAGGCCGCAGCTCGCGCAGATGATGGACCGCCTCGAGCAGCACGTCGTCGCCGACACGGCGATCAACCAGCTGCGCCTCCGCCCGTTGATCGCGCAGCACATCGTGCAGACCGGCGGGACCGAGAGCTTCGAGCAGCTCGACACGTGGGTCTACGCCGAGGTCTTCAAGACGCCGCGCAGCGACGCCTGGCTCGGGCTCGTGCCGCGGACGGACTTCACCGGCCTGCCGGGCGACGGCATCGTGACGCGCTGATATACTCGGCCCGATGTCAAGGGCACGCATGCTAGCGGTCGTCGCGCCGATCGCACTCGCTGCGTTCGCCTCACCATCCACCGCCCATGCCGATCCCACGCAGATCGGCGTCTGGTTCGGGCCGCGGCTGTTCTCGGACAACTCGAACCTCGGCTACGTCGACAACGCGCCGGTCCACGAGACCCTCGCCAACTCCATCGAGTTCGGCACCCGCGTCGCGCGGCCGTTCTTTCCCTGGCTCGTGCCCGAGCTCGAGCTGGCGATGTCGCCGACCCACTCGTTCGCGCCGATGTCATCGGTCCAGGCCGACGTCTTCTACGTCGAGCCGCGCCTGCACCTCCGGTTCGACCTCCTGCCGAACCACCGCGTGCAGCCGTTCATCCTGATCGGCGGCGCTGCGGCCATCTCGGCCTCGTCGGCGCGCAAGACCTACGAGTCGAGCGTGCTCGGCGAGGGGTACGTCGGCACCGGCCTCCGCGTCGACACGCACAAGGGCATCACGTTCCGCCTCGACGCGCGGCTCGCCGTCGTCCCGAGCATCGACAACAGCGTCACGCTCGAGGCCGATTTCGGCTTCGGCATCGAGTTCCACGCCGGCGAGCACCACGCCAGGCCGACCCTCGCGGCCGTCATGGTCGCCGACCGGGACAACGACGGGATCCCGGACGACAAGGACCAGTGTCCCGATCGCCCCGAGGACAAGGACGGCTTCGAGGACGCCGATGGCTGCCCCGACATCGACAACGACGCCGACCGCGTCCTCGACATCGCCGACCGCTGCCCGAATGTCCCCGAGACGTACAACGGCTTCGAGGACGAGGACGGCTGTCCGGACACCGTGCCGGCCGACGTCGACGCGCTGAAGGGCACCGTCGAGGGGCTCCTCTACGCCGATGGCGAGACGGCCGTGCGTGACAGCGCGGCCGAGCCGCTGAAGAAGCTCGCGGCCACGATGGCGCTGCACAAGCACATCCGCGTCGTGCTCATCGGCTACACGGACGACCGCGAGGCGAAGCAGTTCGCGCCCACGGGCAAGGACGACCCGCCGCCCGACATGGCCCAGCTCGACGATGACCTGTCGCGTGCGCGCGCGGACGCGGTCCGGATCGAGCTCGAGAAGCTGGGCGTTGGCTCCGGGCGGATCGACGTCGACGGCAAGGGCGCCGAAGATCCCGTTGGCGACAACACCACGCCGCGCGGCCGGCTCGCGAACCGCCGCGTCGAGATCAAGCTGTTCGTGCCCAGCGGGCGCTGACGCACGCCGAGCGACAGAGCGCAGGCCTGCTTCGGGGCACCCTGCCTGATCGCGACACAGGCGCTCGGCGCCGTCACGCCCAACCGCCCGTGATCACGGGAGCGTCCGAGGCATGGACGCTGCAATTACGGGAAGCATGAAGATTCGCACCCTCCTGCTCACCCTCTCCCTTGCTTCCACCCCGATGCTCGCGATGGCGGACACCAAGGCCAAGGACCCGGACAAGGCGGCGGACAAGGCCAAGGACGCGAAGGTCGACTCCGCGGACAAGGACAAGAAGCTGAAGGACAAGACGGCCGACGCGATCAAGGACACGAAGGATAACAGCACCGACGACAAGGGCGCGAAGGCGCAGAACAAGGCCGACGCCGACAAGACCAAGGCGCAGGCGAAGGCCGACGCCGACAAGCAGAAGACGGACGCGAAGGCGACCGCCGACAAGCAGAAGGCGCAGAACAAGGCCGACACCGACAAGTCGAAGGCCCAGGACAAGGCCGACTCGAAGAAGTAACCAGCGCGCGCATCTCGGGTTAGCCGCCGAGACGCTTGGCGGTGAATGCCCGCGCGGGCGAACCGTTACTTCTTGCGCCCGAAGAGGCCGCGCTTCTCGGCCTTCACGCCCTCGCCGAGCTCGGTCGCGAGCTCGCGCATCAGCTCTTCCTGGCGCGTCGTCAGCTTCTTGGGGATCTCGACCTTGAGCTGGATGACGTGGTCACCGCGGCCCGAGCCGTCGACGCGCGGGATGCCCTGGCCGCGGCGGACGAGCACGTCGCCGGGCTGCGCGCCGGGCTTGATGTCGATCGTCGAGGTGCCCTTGGTCTCGTCGTCGAGCACGTCGATCTCGAGCTCGCCGCCGAGCGCCGCCTTGACGAAGCTGATCGGCACCTCGCTCAGCACGTCCTCGGCCTCGCGGCGGAAGCGATCGTCGCCCTGTACGTGGAGTACGACGTAGAGGTGGCCGGGCTGCCCGTTCGGGATGCCCTCGCCCTTGCCGGCGAGCCGGAGGGACTGCCCGTCGTCGACGCCGGCCGGCACGGTGACCGTGAGCTGCGAGCTCTCGGGCTTGGTCCCGCGGCCGCGGCAGTCCTCGCACGGCTCCTTGATCTGCTTGCCCGCGCCGCGGCACTGCGGGCAGGTCGTCTGGACCATGAAGAAGCCCTGCGCATGGACGACCTGGCCCTTGCCCTGGCACGTCTTGCACGTCTCGGGCTGGGTCCCCGCCTTCGCCCCGGTGCCCGTACACGTCTCGCACGGCACGTTGCGGGTGACCTTGATCTCTTTGGTCGTGCCCCACACGGCCTCGGCGAACGTGATCGACAGATCGATGCGGAGGTCCTGGCCTCGAGCCTGCCGGCGCGCGCTGCCCCGGCCGCCGAAGAAGTCGCCGAACATGTCGCCGAACGCCGAGAAGATGTCCTCCACGTTGGAGAAGCCCGCGCCGCCGCCCCCGCCGCCGCCGCCGCGGCGAATGCCATCGAAGCCGTAGCGGTCGTACGCGGCGCGCTGGTCGTCGTCGGAGAGGATCTGGTAGGCGTTGGCCGCCTCCTTGAAGTTGTCCTCGGCCGACTTGTCGTCCGGGTTGCGGTCGGGATGGTACTGCTGCGCGAGGCGTCGATACGCCTTCTTGAGATCGGCGCTCGACGCGCCTTTCTCGACACCCAGGACTTCGTAGAGTTCACGCATGGCCGAAGAGAATCGGGACCTTGGGTAATTCGTCGACGCGCCGGTGTCAAGGTCACCTGCCACATCGACGAGTTTCCCGTGCGGCGCGTGTAGCGAGCTACGCAGCCGCACCGCGTCACACGCGGATCCGTTCGGGTCCTTGTGCTCCCCGATTCGGGTTGGTACGAACGCACATGGCCATCAAGAAGGTCGACACGATCTGGGTCGACGGCGAGCTCGTCCCCTGGGATTCGGCGACGGACCACGTGCTCGCGCACACCCTGCACTACGGGGTCGGCGCGTTCGAGGGCATCCGCGCCTACCAGCGCGCCGACGGCCGCACGCAGATCTTCCGGCTGCGCGAGCACATCGATCGGCTGATCGACTCCTGCGTCATCTGCACCATGGACCCGGCCTACACGCGCGAGCAGCTGATGCAGGCCTGCATCGACACGGTCCGCAGCAACAAGATGGCGTCCTGCTACCTGCGCCCCCTCGTCTACCTCGGCGCGGGCGCGCTCGGCCTCGGCTCCTTCGAGCCGCCGGTCCGCACGATCGTCGCCTGCTACGAGTGGGGCGCGTACCTCGGGGCCGACGGCCTCAAGAAGGGCATCAAGTGCATGATCTCCGGGTTCACGCGGGCGAACGGGAACGCCGCGATGAACAAGGGCAAGATCTGCGGCCAGTACGTCACGTCGGTGCTGGCGAAGCGCATGGCGATCAAGAGCGGCTTCGAGGAGGCCCTCATGCTCGACCCGCAGGGCTACGTCGCCGAGGGCACCGGCGAGAACATCTTCGTCGTGAAGAACGGCGTGGTCCGCACGCCGCAGCTGGCGGGCGCGATCCTCGCCGGCATCACGCGCGACACCACGATCCAGCTCCTCCGCGAGCAGGGCGTCGATGTCCGTGAAGAGGCGATCGCGCGCGACGAGCTGTACATCGCCGACGAGGTGTTCCTGACGGGCACCGCCGCGGAGATCACCCCGGTCCGCGACATCGACCACCGCAAGATCGGCAAGGGCGAGGCCGGCCCGATCACGCGGCGGCTGCAGGAGGCGTTCTTCAACGTCGTCACCGGCAGCGACGCCAAGCACGACCACTGGCTCAGCTACATTTGAGATAACATGGGCCGGTGGACGTGCTCCCCGGCGCGGTACTCCTCGGCAAGTACCGGGTAGACGAGGTCCTCGGGACCGGCGGGATGGGCAAGGTGGTGCGCGCGTGGCACCTGATGCTCGAGCAAGCGGTCGCCATCAAGGTGCTGTTGCCCCACGTGGCGGACAGCGAGGCCACCGTCGCGCGGTTCATGCGCGAGGCGCAGGCCACCGTGCGGCTGCGCAGCGAGCACATCGCGCGCGTCATGGACGTCGGCACGCTGACCGATGGCACGCCGCTGATGGTGATGGAGCTCCTCGAAGGCGACGACCTGAACCAGATCGTGCGTGCCCACGGCCCGCAGGAGCCGCATGTCGTGGTCGACCTGATGCTGCAGGCGTGCGAGGGAATCGCGGAGGCGCACGCCGCCGGCATCGTGCACCGCGACATCAAGCCCTCGAACTTCTTCATCACCAAGCGGCCGGATGGCTCGCAGCTCCTGAAGATCCTCGATTTCGGGATCTCGAAGTCGCCGGTCGGCTGGAGTGACCTGACGGGCACGCAGACGGTCGTCGGCACGCCGTCGTACATGGCGCCCGAGCAGATGAAGGCCGCGCGCAACGCCGACTCGCGCAGCGACGTCTGGTCGATGGGCATCGTCATCTACCAGCTGCTCGCGGGGCGGCCGCCGTTCGTCGGCGAGAGCTACGCGGAGATGGTGCTGAAGGTCGGGTCGGAGCCGCCGGCGCCGCTGCACGTCGCGCTGCCCGGCGGGCTCGCCGACGTGATCTGGCGGTGCCTGGAGAAGGACCCGCAGCTGCGCGTCCAGAGCGTGTCGGAGCTGGCGAAGCAGCTCGCGCCGTACGCGTCGGATCCGGTCGGTGGCGCGGCCGCGGCGGAGCGGGCGCAGCGGATCCTCGCCGTGCGGCCATCGCAGCCGGCGGGGCGGCTGCGGGCGGCAGGCGGCGGGCTGCCGGCGCCGCTGACGCCGTCGTGGCGGGCGAGCGGGAGCAGCCTGAACCACGGCTCGGGCCAGGTGACGTACCAGACGACGGGCCGCAAGGGCTGGCTCGTCGCCGGCGCGGTGAGCCTCGTCATCGTGGCAGGGGCCGGCGGGTGGATCGCGAACGACGTGATGCGCGGCGGCGTGGCGGCGGCTCCGAAACCAGAGCCCGCGGCGCCGGTGACCGCCGCCCCGGCCCCGGCCCCGGTGGCGCCGCGGCCGGTCGCCGTTGCCCCGGCCGCGGTGACCCCGGCGCCGACCGATGCGGGCGTGCTCGCCGACGCGTCGCGGCC